>JBEBSP010000079.1:0-11959 GCA_040394255.1 Agaricicola taiwanensis
CGGCTTTTTCATGGCCTTTGTTCCTGAAAAAAAACGGACGGGCCTTGGCCCGTCCGTTTTACCAGACCGAGAGGTCTGATTTGAAAATCAGCAGCGGTAGGCGACCGGACGGCCATAGCGATCATAGCCCTGGCACGTGCGAGGAGCGGTCGAAGCGCCAACGATCGCGCCGCCGGCACCGCCGATAGCCGCTCCGGCAAGCGCACCGCCACCCGTGCCGGTGGCAAGGCCGCCAATGATCGCACCAGCGCCAGCGCCCAAGGCACCGCCGGTCAGAGCGCGATTTTCCTGTTCCGTCGCGCAAGCGGCAAGACCGAGCGCCACAACACCAAGAGCCAAGAACTTCTTCATGAGGAAATCTCCAAAACTATCCCGTTCACAGTCATATTGGCCGTCACTTCCCGCGACGGCGACGATGGCGCATCTGACACCAGGCCAGTAAACGCTCCGTTCGCAGAATGTTTCTTACGCGATTCTGTTCATTGAGCGGTCCACGCGATAACGCCTGCCACAACGGATGGTTCCCGTCGAGTGGAAGGCATGCCATGGATTACGAGCATAATAGGTCGAAAAGGCGGCATGAGCCGATTGAACGCTAGGCCGCCTGGGTTGCTGAACGGTGATTGGGCGACGCACCCTGCTTCAGAGGGCTCATGGCTTCCACAAGGGCAAGGTATGATTTTGCCGGCAATGGCGGGGCAAACACATAGCCTTGGGCGGACCGCACGCCCTTCTGGCGAAGATACTCAATCTGCTCGGTCGTCTCGACACCCTCCGCAACAAGATCCATCGACATTTCGCTCGCCAGACGGACGAGACTGTCGATGATCGCCGTCGAGTAACGGTCCGTTCCGATTGCGTCGACGAACATCTTGTCGATCTTCATCTGATCGACACCGAGTTTCAAAAGATACGACAAACCGCCATGGCCGGTGCCGACATCGTCGAGCGCGACCTGGGTTCCGAGTTCCTGGAGGCGGGCGATGACGACGCGCGCCCGGGCGATGTTGGGCAATTCCTGACGCTCGGTGACCTCGAACACCATCTGGCTCATGCGAATTTTCGAGCCGGAAAAAATAGCTTTCACATCGTCAAGAATGTCGAAGGAATCGAAATGGCCCGCGACCAGGTTGAAGGATACCTTGAGATGCGGACGATCGGCGTAAGCCGCGTCGAGGTCTTCCCTGCCCTTGCGCAGCACCTGACGCGTGATGTCGTAAATCTTGCCGGATGATTCCGCGAGCGGGATAAAGGCCGACGGCGGAATGATGGTGCCATCGGACTTGCGCCTGCGCACCAGCGCCTCGCAGCCGACGAGCCTTCCCGTCGTCAGATCGATCACGGGCTGATAGTAACAGATGAATTCATTATTGCGGATCGCATCGGTTATCTCGCGCTCCGGTCCCTCAAGACGCCGAATGCCGCCCCAGGCGACCAGCATTATGATTGAGCTCATCAGAAGCCCACCGGCATTTCCATAGATGAACAAATCCCGATAGGTCTGCCACATGGCTACACGGGGAACACTGATCCGGACCGATACCGGGTAGCGTTCAGAACTGGCATAGGCCTCGAACGCATTCGGCGTGGATTCCGCGACATCCAGGTTTTGATGCGTCAGCCTCGCCGCAACCAGAGTGCCATCGGCCAGCATCAGGCGAGCAAGGAAATCAGACTGAAGCTTGCCGACGATGATCGGTGGTATAAGTTCTTTTCCAGCGATCATCACCCGGATCAATGATCCATCGTCATGCGTCCAGACAAGGCGCACCAGGCGGGCGCTGTGGGCGCCGCCGTAATCAACGAGGTCGAATGTGATCTGCGGATACAGGGTTTCGTGTCTTGCCGAAACCGCGCGAACCACACGCATCCGTCCGGAATTGGAACAGAGGACGGTATGCTCGGAATCCATAATGGCGAATTCCCGGGTGAATGGCGTCGAGGCCGCGGCCTGATCGATTTTGTTGCGAGAGTCATGCCCGCAGGTTTTGACATCTTTGACGCCCAGTCCGATCAAGGCTGTCATGGCTGTATCGAGACGCTCATCCACCTGGGCGAGAATCTCCGCCGCAGCCGCGTCGATCTGCTGGATGCCGTTTGCGTTGATGTGCAGCCACAACAACACGTTCAACCCGACAAGCGGAGCCACCGCGATCACAGCCGCAACAACCAGAGCTATCGATTTGCTTCGCCCGCGACGACTCATGCCCCATCCTCTTTCGGATGGATTAGAGGATTCGATCATTAACCAGACGTTAACCCGCACAATAGGCGGGCATCAGACAATCGAAGGGATAGGATGAATGAAGGCGCTGTTCATTGGCCAAACCTACATCGACGTGACGTTCCTGACCGATCGCCTGCCGACAGGTGACGAAAAGACGATTGCCAAGGACTACGCCATCAGCTTCGGGGGCAACGCCGTCACGGCGGCATTCTGCTGCGCAAAACTCGGCATCGCGCCTGACTTGCTGTGCTCATACGCGGACGACTGGCTCGGCCGGATGTTCCTGGACATGGCGGCCAAATACGCCATTCCCATTCACCCCCGGAAGGTCCGTGAATCCTCGCTTTCGTTCATCATGCCCAACAATGGCAAGCGCGCCATCGTGCGCTGCCGTGACGATGACTACCTCCATCCCTTTCCAAACCTGAATCTGGGCGAAGCGCGCGCGCTTCATCTGGACGGCCACCAACCGGATGCCGCCCTGCATTATGCGAAAGCCTTTCGCCAGGCCGGGTTGATGACGTCACTGGACGGCGGCGCCGTGCGGTCCAACACCGAGGAGCTTCTCACCTTCATCGACGTGGCCATCGTGTCCGATCGCATGTGTGAACAGATGAAGCTGTCGCATTCGGGAATGCTCGATCACCTGAGGGCCAAAGGCTGCAAGATCGGCGGCATCACGATCGGTGAACGCGGCATGGTCTGGTATGACGAGACGGGTCATCGACGGGAGATGCCTTCGCTTGCGGTGCCGAAGGACAAGGTGATCGACACCAGCGGCGCCGGCGACGTGTTTCACGGAGCCTATGTCTTCTCCTATCTGCGGACGCCAGAGGCGCCCTGGGAAGATCATTTCCGTTTCGCGCGGGCGGCTTCCACCCACAAAATCCAGCATCTCGGGAATGAGGATGGATTGCCGGCGCTCGCGGACATCAAAAAGGCCATGGCCGAGTTCACGGAAGCCGCCTGAGCTTCAGGCGGCCGAAACCAGTTTCAGGCCCGTGATCCCCGCGACGATGAGACCTATGCAAGCCAGTCTCATCGTTGTCGCCGGTTCTCCCAGCAATGCGATGCCGAGGATGGCCGTGCCGACCGCGCCGATGCCGGTCCAGACGGCGTAAGCCGTGCCGATCGGCAGCGTCCTCAAGGCCAGCGCCAGAAGCCAGAAACTCGCGGCCATCGCCACAAGCGTCCATGCCGAAGGCCAAAGCCTGGTGAATCCTTCGGTGTATTTCAGGCCGATCGCCCAGCCGATTTCCAGAAGCCCCGCGAGGGTGAGATAAATCCAGGCCATGATCCGCTCCATCAAGAAGCGGGGCCGTCCCCGCGGGGGTAGTGGCCTGGCGGGTCGTCCCGCCAGGGTAAAAATCAGACGGCGGCGTCAAGCGGGGGTGGCCGCCCCCCTCACCTGCGCGTCCGTTACCGCGATAGCCGTCATGTTCACCAGCCCCCGGGCGGTCACGGAGGGGGTCAGGATGTGCGCCGGCTTGGCGGTTCCCAACAGGATCGGCCCCACCGGAAGAGCATCCGCTATCGCCTTTATAAGCTGGTAGGCGATGTTCGCGGCGTCAAGGTTCGGCATAATCATCAGATTGGCTTCGCCCTTGAGCACAGAGGCCGGAAAGTTCTTGGCCCTCTGCGCTTCGTTGAGCGCGGCGTCGGCATGCATCTCGCCGTCCACCTCCAGATCCGGCGCCTGTTCCCTCAGGATCGACAGGACAGCCCTCATCTTGGCGGCTGACGGGGTGTTGTGCGATCCGAAATTGGAGTGGGACAGCAGGGCGACCTTCGGCTCCATGCCGAAGCGCTTCACATAGTCCGCCGAACGGATGGTCATCTCGGCGATTTCGGGCGCGGTCGGCTCGGGCGTCACATAGGTGTCCGCCAGGAAGTAGACCCCCTTGCCCGTGATGACGAGGCTGAGTGCGGAATAGTCGTCCATGCCGCCGGCCTGACCGATCACTTCGTCGATCCGGGCCAAATGAGTGTGGTAGCGGCCTTCGAGACCGCAGATCATGGCGTCCGCGTCGCCGCGCTGGACCGCAAGCGCGGCGATCAGGGTGGTGTTGGTGCGCACCGCCGTGCGCGCCCGGTCCGGCGTGACGCCCCTGCGGCCCGCACGCTCGAGATAGAGCGCGACATAATCACGATAGCGCGGGTCGTCCTCGGGATTGACGATCTCGAAATCGATGCCGGGCCGGATCGACAGGCCATAGCGGCGCACCCGGACGTCGATGACATGGGGCCGGCCGATCAGGATGGGAACGGCGATGCCCTCCTCTATGGCGATCTGGGCGGTGCGCAGAACGCGCTCGTCCTCGCCGTCGGCATAGATGACGCGCTTGGGCGCGCGCTTCGCCGTGGCGAAGACGGGCTTCATGGCCAGTCCCGAGCGGAAGACGAAGCGGGACAGCCGCTCCTCATAGGCGTCGAAATCCTCGATCGGGCGGCGTGCGACGCCGGACGCGATGGCGGCCCGGGCCACGGCCGGAGCGATGCGCAGGATCAGGCGCGGATCGAAGGGGCTCGGGATCAGCGATTCAGGACCGAAAAGCCGGGCTTCGCCGTCATAGGCCTGCGCGGCGATATCGGAGGACGATTCCCTGGCCAGAGCCGCGATGGCCTCGACCGCGGCGCGCTTCATATCCTCGTTGATGGCGCTTGCGCCCACATCGAGCGCACCCCGGAAGATATAGGGGAAGCACAGGACATTGTTGACCTGGTTGGGAAAGTCCGACCGGCCCGTGCAGATCATCGCATCCGGGCGCACGGCGCGCGCCGCATCCGGCATGATCTCCGGCGTCGGATTGGCCAGCGCCATGATGAGCGGCTTTTCGGCCATGCGCGCGACCATCTCCGGCTTCAGAACGCCGCCCGCGGAAACACCCAGGAACACATCGGCGCCGTCGATGACTTCGGCCAGGGTCCGCAGTTCGGTCTTCTGCGCGTAAACTTCCTTCCAGCGGTCCATGAGTTCGTTGCGGCCCTCATAGACGACGCCCTCAAGGTCGGTGACCCAGATGTTCTCGCGCCGTGCTCCCAGCGACACCAGGAGGTTGAGGCAGGCCAGGGCGGCCGCGCCCGCGCCGGATGCGACGATCTTCACGTCGGCAATGTTCTTGCCGGCCAGTTCCAGCCCGTTGCGAACGGCGGCGCCGACAATGATGGCCGTGCCGTGCTGGTCGTCGTGAAACACGGGAATCGCCATGCGCGCCTTGAGGCGCTCCTCGACCTCGAAGCATTCCGGCGCCTTGATGTCTTCCAGATTGATGCCGCCGAAGGTCGGTTCAAGCGCGGCGACCACATCGACGATCCGCTCGACCTCGTTGGCGTCGATCTCGATGTCGAACACATCGATCCCGGCGAATTTCTTGAACAGGACGGCCTTGCCTTCCATCACCGGCTTGGAGGCGAGCGGACCGATCGCGCCCAGGCCGAGCACCGCCGTGCCGTTCGACACCACCGCGACGAGGTTCTGCCGCGACGTCAGCAGCGCCGCCATGTCCGGATCATCGACGATCGCCTCACAGGCGGCGGCCACCCCCGGCGAATAGGCGAGCGCCAGATCGCGCTGTGTCGCAAGTGGCTTTGTCGCCTGTATCTCCAGCTTTCCCGGTTTCGGAAGCTGATGATAGCTCAATGCGGCGGCCTTCAGATCATCGGTCAGCGATGGCATGACGTCTCCTGTTCCCTGGATAAGCTCTTAGCCTCTTGCGAGCGCGAGGAAAAGAACCTCTGGCCGGCCCTTACCGGCAATATCAAAACTCCTCTCCATTGAAACCAATCCCGCGATTGCGGCCTGCCTGATGATCCCATAGGAGTTTGCCGCCACACGGCGTGGCGGGGGAACCAATCATGACCAAGAAGGCATTGCTGATCGGAGGCGGAATCGTCGTTGCGCTGACCATTGCGGGCGCGCTGGCGGCGCAGCCGGTGCTGGAGCGCCGTGCCCAGGCGTCCGTCGACGCATTCTTCGACAACGTCTCGCGCTCGAATGTCACCAAGCTGACGCATGGGAAAACGCGATTCGATCTCTGGTCGCGCAAACTGGAGATCGACGATGTCACGGCCGAAAGCCAGGCGGTGGCCAACCCGTTCTCGCTCAAAGCCGACACGCTGACCATCGAAGGCATCGGCGCGCTCAAGCTTCTGCTCGGCCAGGTCATCGGATCATCGGACGCCCGCACGCCCATCGACATCCTCAAACAGGTTTCCGCAACGCGCATCCACGTGCCACGGCTGGATGTCGAGACCACGCCGCAGGGCTCGACCGGAATGTTCAAGGGCACCTACAAGGATGTGGCCATCTCCGGGCTGGCTGACGGCATCGCCGCATCCTTCGACGTCGGCGGCCTCGAAATGGACATCCCGGCGATCGACAAGAACGTCTCGGGCGGCGCCATGACCATGGGCCGGCTTTCCTACACGAACATCGATCTGGCGCTCTATGCCTCGCTCTACATGCCGGATGCCGAACGCGGCGACGACATGAGGCCTCTGTTCACATCGCAGTCCGCGGAACCATTCACCTTGGTGATCCGCAACGCCGGGAACGAAGCACTGACGTTCACGTTTGGCGCATCGTCATCGAAGGCCATGCGCGTCAAGCCGTCCGCCATCAACCTGCACGAGATCGAGAACCTCACCTCGAGCCTCGAACAGGCCGCGTCTGAACATCGCGAGCCGCGCAAGGAAGAGCTTTCACGCCTGTTCAAGGCCCTCGCCGCCTATTTCCGCGGCCTGGACATCGAGCACTTCGAGATCGCAAGCCTTGAGGTCGGGTCCGAGCAGGATGAGAGTTTCGCGGCCAGGACCGGCGCGATGACGTTCGACTCGATGACCGACGGCAGGATGAAGCTCTTCGCCATCAGCGACATCGCGCTGAAGAGCGACAAGGGCTCCATCGCGCTGCGGCGGTATGGCTTCGAGAATGTGGACTTCACCGGCGCCTTGCGCTTTCTCGAAACATTCGATGGCGATGCCGCGACCGCATTTTCCCCAAGCATCGGCGATGTGATGCGCCTGATGCCGCGCGGCTCGATCTTCGTCGAAGGGCTCACGGTCGAGAGCCCCGAGACGAACGTCACGATCGGAGACTACCGGCTTGCCGTCACCGGCCCTTCCGATTCCCTGCTTGAAGGCGTCTCCCTCACACTGGACAATTTCAGCATCCCCGTCCCCGAAGACAATGAACGCACGGCGCTGCTGCTCGATCTCGGAATCGAGAAGCTGAGCGGCACGTCCGGCTTTGCCCTTTCGCTCGATCCGAAGGACAAGATTCTGAAGCTGGACCGCCTCGGGATCGACATGGACAAGCTCGGCGCCCTCAATGTGACCGCGAGGACGGGCGTTCTGGACGTCGAGGCGCTGGACAGGGCCGAGGACATCGAGGCAGCCACGATCCTTCTCGCCGATCTTCCGCTCGGCGAGGTTCAGGTGAAGCTCGAAAACCGCGACGGCGGCATCGATCGCCTGATCGCCTCCGCCGCCAGCGATCAGGGCCTCAGCGCGGACATGCTCAAGCAAGGCCTGGACAGGCAGATCCGGATGATCGCTCCCGTCATGCTGGGCGATGCCGCGGACAAGGTCGTTCCGGCGCTGTCCGCCTTCGTGAAAAATCCCAAATCCCTCACGGTCACGGCTCGTCCCAAGGACAGTTCGATGTCCGCTCTGGCGATCCTGATCGCCGGGCAGATGGCTCCGGAAAGCCTTCCGGAACTGCTGGACATCACGGCTGTGGCCGAATAAGCCGCAACAGGTCGTTTTCACCCCGCGCGGCAGGCTCCATGTGGTCTGCCGCGCGTCTTTCGGGCACCCCCATGCGCAATCCTGTTCGCAGCCTGACGAAGCGGCTGGTCCGGCTGCGGCGCTTTCCCATGCTGGCGCGCCGGCGCGGAGCCACCTTCCTGCTCGATCCGCGCAACTGGATCGACAACCGCCTGGCCGCAGGCGCGCCTTTCGAGAACGCCCAGATCGACCGGGCCGGCGCCTTGATCCGCCAGCACGGGCTCAATGTCTTCATCGACGTGGGCGCGAACATCGGCCTGTACACGGTCCTGATCGGCTCCCTGCCGGAGATCGCGCGCGTCGTCGCCATCGAGCCGGTGCGGCGCAACTTCAATCAGCTTCTCGGCAATGTCTTCGCCAACCGGCTCGACCACAAGGTCGAAGCCTTTCGCGCCGCCCTGGGCGATGCCGAGGCGGAGCTGTCGATCCATGTCGACCCCGCGTCGACGGGGGTGTCGCGCTTCGACCTGTCGACGGCGGCGCGGGACACGAGTGTGTTCAGCCAGAGCGAGCAGGTCAGGATCGCACGCCTCGACGACCTGTTGCCCCTCGCGGGGCAGCGCATCTTCCTGAAAATCGACGTGGAAGGTCATGCCATTCCGGCGCTTGCGGGCATGGCGCGATTGCTGGCCGGCAACACCATCATCATGCAGGTCGAGTTGCTGGACGCCGACCGCTCGTCGGTCATCGCGGCTCTCGGCGCACAGGGACTGCATATGATCGACGAGATCGAGGGCGACGGCTATTTCATGAAAGGCGCCTGATCTCAGGCCGATGCTTCCTGGAGAGCGCGCTCGACCAGCGTGACCTTGCCACGGTCGAGCGCCAGCGCCACCTCGCCGCGCTTGAGCTTCAGCGCCGCCTTGCCGAACAGATCGCGCCGCCAGCCACGCATGGCCGCGACATCCGCTCCATCATCCGATGCGATCTGGTCGAGATCGTCCACGGTCGCGATGATCTTGGCGGCGACACCGTGCTTCTCCGAGATCAGCTTGAGCAGGACCTTCAGAAGCTCCACGGTCGCGCCGCCGCCGTTGGCCGGCATGCGTCCGCTTTCCAGCGGCGGAAGCTCCGCGAAGTCGCGCGCCAGTCCGCGCTTGACGGCCTCCAGGATGTCGGCGCCGCTGCGCGAGCGCTCGAAGCCATTGGGGATCATGCGCAGATGGCCCAAAGCCTCGACCGTCGCCGGCTGGCGCTGGGCGATTTCCGTGACCGCCTCGTCCTTCAGGACGCGTGAACGCGGCACATCGCGGGTCTGGGCTTCCTGCTCCCGCCAGGCCGAGACCTCGATCAGCACCGCCAGTTCCTTCTGCTTCTTGATGCGGGCCTTCAGGCGCCTCCAGGCGTTTTCCGGCTCCTGACGGTAAGTCGACTCCGACGTCAGCACCGCCATCTCCTCGCCCACCCAGTCCGCGCGTCCGCGCTTGGCCAGATCGGCGGCCAGCTTTTCGTAGACCTTGCGCAGATGCGTGACGTCGGCGGCCGCATAGGTGAGTTGCGCATCGGACAGCGGCCTGCGGCTCCAGTCGGTGAAGCGCGAGGACTTGTCGAGCTGCGTGCCCGTGATGCGCTGGACAAGCTGATCGTAGGAAATGCTGTCGCCGTGACCGAGCACCATGGCCGCGACCTGCGTGTCGAACAGCGGATTCGGAATGATGCTCGCCAGATGCCAGACGATCTCGATGTCCTGCCGCGCGGCGTGGAACACCTTCAGCACGCTTTCATCGGCCATCAGGTCGAAGAAGGGCGCGAGGTCGATCCCCGGCGCAAGAGCGTCGATCATGACGGCGCCCTCGTCGTCGGCCATCTGGATCACGCACAAACGCGGCCAATAGGTCGTTTCGCGCAGGAACTCCGTGTCGACGGTGACGAACGCGGATTGGCTCAAACGGTCGCAGGCGGCCGCGAGCTCTTCGGTTGTTTCGATCAGATTCATGCGCTGGCGTAACTCATAACATCTCTCGCCCCAAGTTGTACCGTGCCGGATTCTTACCGGAGGCTCAACCCGAGGCTGAGCGATTCACCCAGGAAAGCCGCTCTTACCTTGACAAGGCACGCGGCGCCATGCGCTCTACGCGCCGACCATCGGCCCGCAGGCCGCTATCATCAATCCCATGAAGGACCACGCCATGCATCGCTACCGCACCCACACCTGCGGAGAGCTTCGTGAAAGCCACGTCGGCCAGGATGTCCGCATCTCCGGCTGGGTTCATCGCGTCCGCGACCATGGCGGCGTGCTGTTCATCGATCTGCGCGACCACTACGGCATCACGCAATGCGTGGCCGATCCGGACTCGCCCTCGTTCCGCCAGATCGAGGCGGTGCGCTCCGAATGGGTGATCCGCATCGACGGAACCGTGCGCGTGCGCCCCGAAGGCACCGCCAACAGCGAGCTTCCGACCGGACTGGTCGAACTGTTCATCACCGAAGTCGAGGTGCTGGGCCAGGCGAGCGAACTGCCGATGCCGGTGTTCGGCGATCAGGAGTATCCCGAGGACATCCGCCTCAAGTACCGCTTCCTCGACCTGCGCCGCGAGCGCCTGCACCGCAACATCATCAAGCGCGGCCAGATCATCGACAGCCTGCGCGGCCGCATGAAGGCGCAGGGCTTCTTCGAGTTCCAGACGCCGATCCTGACGGCTTCCAGCCCCGAAGGCGCGCGCGACTTCCTGGTGCCCTCGCGCATCCATCCGGGCAAGTTCTATGCGCTGCCGCAGGCGCCGCAGCAGTTCAAGCAGCTCACCATGATCGCGGGCTTCGACCGCTACTTCCAGATCGCGCCCTGCTTCCGCGACGAGGACCCCCGCGCCGACCGCCTGCCGGGCGAATTCTACCAGCTCGACATCGAGATGAGCTTCGTGGAGCAGGAGGACGTGTTCCAGGCCGTCGAGCCGGTGCTGCGCGGCGTGTTCGAGGAATTCGCCGAGGGCAAGCCGGTCACGCAGACCTTCCCGCGCATCCCCTACCGCGAAGCCATGCTGAAGTATGGCTCCGACAAGCCTGACCTCAGGAACCCGATCATCATCGCCGACGTCACGGCGGAATTTTCCGATGAGGCCGTGACCTTCAACGCCTTCAAGCGCGTGATCGAAAGCGGCGGTGTCGTTCGCGCCATTCCCGCGCCCGGCGCCGGATCGCAGCCGCGCTCGTTCTTCGACAAGCTCAACGACTGGGCGCGCGGCGAAGGCGCGCCGGGCCTCGGCTACATCGTGTTCGAGGACGGCGCGAACGGGCTCGAAGGCAAGGGCCCGATCGCCAAGTTCGTGCCGGCCGAAGTGCAGCGGCGCATCGTCGCCACGGCGGGCCTGAAGGCCGGCGACGCCGTGTTCTTCGCCTGCGACACGGAACTGAAGGCCGCCAAGCTGGCCGGCGCGGCGCGCACGCGCATCGGCTCGGAGCTGGGCCTCATCCCCGAAGGCGAGTTCAAGTTCTGCTGGATCGTCGACTTCCCGATGTTCGAATGGAACGAGGACGACAAGAAGGTCGATTTCTCGCACAACCCCTTCTCCATGCCGCAGGGCGGGCTCGAGGCGCTGGAGACCAAGGACCCGCTCGACATCCTCGCCTATCAGTACGACATCGTCTGCAACGGCATCGAACTGTCGTCCGGCGCGATCCGGAACCACCGCCCGGACATCATGCGCAAGGCCTTCGCCATCGCCGGTTACGGCGAGGAGGTGTTGCAGGAGAAGTTCGGCGGCATGCTGCATGCGCTGGAACTGGGCGCGCCGCCGCACGGCGGCATCGCTCCGGGTGTCGACCGCATCGTGATGATGCTCTGCGGCGAGCAGAACCTGCGCGAGGTCGTGCTGTTCCCCATGAACCAGAAGGCCGAGGACCTGATGATGGGCGCGCCGGCCACGGCGACGCCGAAGCAGCTGCGCGAGCTGCACATCCGCCTGAACCCGCCCGAGAAGTGATCCGACGCGCCTCTGCCTCCGCCGG
>JBEBSP010000080.1:0-11953 GCA_040394255.1 Agaricicola taiwanensis
ACCTTGAGAGGGCTTTCATGCAGCGCCTTGCGGAGCGGCTGAACCTTGCTCCCGATCTCGTGGCGCATCTGGAGGCGACGGCTGCCGGCGCGCTTGCGGAGCATACGCCGGCGGGCTGAAAGGACCGCGTTGCGCGGGTCATGGCTTTCCTCCACATTCCGCAGCATGATGCGATGATCGTATCATCGGGTCTGAGGGCCGCGTGCCCACATTCTCGTGGATCACTGGGGGATTGCCGATGACCTTGCGTTTGCTTCGTTCTCTTTTCATCGCCATGGCGCTGACGGCCTCCGGCGCCGTGCCCGTGATGGCGCAGGCGGATAAGCCGCTGGTGGTCTTCGCCGCGGCAAGCCTCAAGAACGCGCTCGACGCCATCGCCGCCGACTGGCGGGCCAGCGATGGCACCGAGGTCAAGGTAAGCTATGCGGCCTCGTCGGCGCTGGCCAAGCAGATCGCCGGGGGCGCGCCGGCCGATCTGTTCATCTCCGCCGACATTCCGTGGATGGACGATGTCGGCGGCAAGGGGATGATCGCGCCCGGAACGCGCCGCAATCTGCTCGGGAACACGCTGGTCATGGTGGCCGGTCCGGACTGGAAGGGCGAGGCGATCACGATCTCGGCCGGTTTCCCTCTCGGCGATCTCCTTGAAAGCGGCCGCCTTGCCGTGGCCGACACCTCGGCCGTTCCGGCGGGCAAATACGCCAAGGCAGCGCTTCAATCCCTCGGCGTCTGGCCTTCGGTCGAAGGAAAGCTGGCGCAGGCGGAGAACGTGAGGGCCGCGCTGGCGCTGGTCGCCCGCGGCGAGGCGCCGCTCGGCATCGTCTATGGCAGCGACGCGCGGGCCGAGGCGAAGGTCCGCGTGGTCGGCGTCTTTCCTGAAGGGTCGCATCCGCCGGTCATCTATCCGGCGGCGGTTCTTTCAGAATCGTCCCACCCCAAGGCGCGCGACTTCCTTGACTATCTCGGCGGAACATCCGCCAAGGCGCGGTTCGAGGCCGAGGGCTTCACGGTGATCGCCAAGGAACTGGCGAACTGAACGGCTTTGCTCCCGACGAGATCGATGCGATCCTTCTCAGCCTGAGGGTTGCCACGGTCGCGACCGTGGCCAGCCTGCCCCTGGGCGTCGGCGTCGCGCTGCTGCTGGCGCGCGCCCGGTTTCCCGGCAAGCTGCTGCTCGATGTGCTCGTCCATGCGCCTCTGGTCCTGCCGCCGGTCGTGACCGGTTACGTCCTTCTCGTTCTGTTCGGGCGGCGCGGGCCATTGGGCGAACTGTTCGAAAGCTGGTTCGGGGTCGTGTTCTCGTTCCGCTGGACCGGCGCGGCGCTGGCGGCCGCCGTCATGGGTTTCCCGCTGATGGTGCGCGCCGTCCGGCTGTCGATCGAGGCGGTCGACCGGCGGTATGAGGACGCCGCCCTGACGCTCGGGGCGGGCACGATCGCGACCTTCTTCCGTGTGACCCTGCCACTGGCCTTTCCCGGTGTCCTTGCCGGCGCGGTGCTTACCTTCGCCAAGGCGCTGGGCGAGTTCGGAGCGACGATCACCTTCGTCTCCAACATTCCCGGAGAAACACGCACCCTGCCGACCGCGATCTACACCTTCACGCAGATACCCGGCGGCGATGCCGGCGTGGTGCGGCTGGCGGCGGTGGCGGTCGTCCTGTCGCTGGCCGCGCTGGCCCTGTCGGAAGTGCTGGCGCGCCGCATGTCACGCCGCTTGCCGCGTCGCGGGGCGGAGTCCGGACGTGGCGTCCAAGGCGGATTTCACTGACCGGGCGCGCGCAGGTTCGACAGTGGAAAGAGCCTGATTTCCTCGATCAACTGGACGAAGCGTCCGGTGACATGGGCGGTCAGGCGTGCGCCATCCTCCGCCGTGGCGCGGGCCGCGTTGCCGACGGCTCCCGATGGGTTGAGGTCCTGCGCCATCCAGCCGAAGCCTGCCGGGCGGTCGGTCGACA
Source organism: Agaricicola taiwanensis (assembly GCA_040394255.1). Lineage (GTDB taxonomy): Bacteria > Pseudomonadota > Alphaproteobacteria > Rhizobiales > Methylopilaceae > Agaricicola > Agaricicola taiwanensis_A. Next base: position 1,955 of record JBEBSP010000080.1, read on the forward strand.
GCCAGGCGCCGCCTTGCGCGAGGTCCTGTCCGAGCGAGCGGAAGTCAGCCAGTTTCTCATGCCTCACCGTCTCGGGGCGGTGCTGCATCATGAGGGCTGTTTCGGCCGTTCCGGCATGAATGCCGAAGCGCTGTTCATCCGCCGGCAGCCAGCCGTCCGGCGTGCCGAAGCGCGCCCAGTGCATCGTGACGGCGAGCATGCCGTGATGCGCACGCAACTCGCGCGCCACGAGATCGATCACGGCGGAATTGCCGCCGTGGGCGTTGAACAGCACCAGTTTGCGAAGCCCCGCGCGCGCCACCGACGCGCCGATCTCGGTCCAGGCCCGGATCGCGGTCTCGGGCGACAGTGTCAGCGTGCCCCGGAAGGCCAGATGTTCAGTCGACACGCCCACGGCCTGCGTCGGCAGCAGTATGACGGGATCGCCGGCGGGGAGCGCGCCGGACAGCGCGGCCATCAGGTCGTCGGCGATGTGCGCATCGGTGCCGACCGGCAGGTGGGGGCCATGCTGTTCGATCGCCGCGACGGGCAGGATGGCGATGGCGGTCTCGGCATCGAATGCCGCGAAGTCCTCGCTGGTCAGGTCGGCCCAGGCCCGGATCATGCTGTGCTCCAGGGTTGTTGTGTCGCGGTATCGTGACACAAAACCGGATACTGCTTTTGCTATGATGCTCTAACATGGCTTTTCTCATGGGGACAGAATCATGGCCGGCAAAACGCCTCATGCGAAGACTGTCGGTTACGCCCTGCTGCATGCCGCGCGCCTGCACCGGGTCCGCATGGCGCAGCTGCTGCAGGAACTCGGCCTGTTCCCTGGACAGGAACAGGTGCTGACCGCGCTTCTGGTGGAAGACGGGCGGACCATGAGCGATCTTGCCGACGTTCTGCGGGTGCGCCCTCCGACGGTGTCCAAGACCATCGGGCGGCTTGTGGCGCAAGGCTTCGTCGAGCGCCGCGCGGCCGTGGGCGATGCCCGGCTGGTGCGCGTCAACCTCACCGAGGAAGGGCGCCGCAAGGCGGTTGCCGTGGAGGCGGTGTGGCGGGTTCTGGAATCGGAAACCGTCGAGCGGCTCGGCGGCAAGGATCGCAAGCGGTTGCGGAAGGGCCTGCGCCTGATGGCCCGAAGCCTGACGGAAGCCGTTGGCGGCGAAGTGCTCGCCGAGGAGGTGGCCGATGACGCTCCGGCCGACGTCCCCATGACCGGCTAATTTCGACAGCAGACACTTTTCACCTTGTCGTTCCGGTTGCCGAAGCGTATTCGCCCCGAGGGGCCCGCCGTCCGGCGTCCGGTTCCATCGGAGACATCATGAGCGCCACCGACCCGGCCGGAGTCTTGCCGGATTCGTCACCTTCCGCGCCCGAGGACGGGGCACGCCGGTCACGCCACATCGCCATCGGCCTGATGTGCATGGCGGTCTTTCTGTTCGCCCTGCTCGATGTGGTGGCCAAGCATCTCGTCACCGGCTACGACCCGATCCAGATCGCCTGGTCACGCTATGTCTTCCATGTGCTGATCGCGCTGGTTCTCACCAACCCCTTCGTCATGCCCGGCGTGTGGCGCACGCGTCGGCCGCTGCTCCAGTTCTTCCGGTCGGTGCTGCTGGCCCTGACGACGATCCTGAACTTCTGGGCGCTGGAAACGCTGCGTCTCGACGAGACCGTGTCGATCATGTTCGCAACGCCCTTCCTGGTGGCGATCCTGGCCGGTCCCCTGCTGGGCGAATGGGTCGGGCCGCGCCGCATGATCGCCATCATGGTCGGGTTCTCCGGCGTGCTGCTGGTCACCCAGCCCGGTGTGGGGGAGTGGAAGCCGGCTTATCTCCTGTCCTTCGGGAATGCGGTCTTCTATTCGATCTACAACGTCCTGACCCGCATGGTCGGGGCGCATGACAGCGCCTGGACGAGCTTCTTCTATGTGCCGATGTTCGGAGGTCTGTTGCTGGCTCCGGCCTTGCCGGCAGTGTGGGTCTGGCCGGACAACGCCTTCGACTGGGGGCTGCTGGCCTCCACCGGCGCGCTCGGTGGCTTCGGTCATCTCATGCTTATCATCGCGCATGTGCGCGCCCCGGCGGGCGTGCTGGCGCCCTTCATGTACACGCAGATCATCTGGATGATTACCCTGGGTTGGGTGGTGTTCCAGGATCGCCCGGACATCTGGACGCTGTCCGGCGCAGGCATCGTGATCGCCAGCGGCCTCTACCTGTTCGCCCGCGAGCGGACGGTCAAGGCCGCGCATGGCGCAAAGGGAGTACAACCATGACACTGCCCCATCTTCTCCTGACAGGACCGCAACTGCCACTGGTGCTTGCGGCGCTGGAGCCGAGGTTCCGCGTCCACAAGCTCTGGGAGGCGAAGGACCGGCAGGCCCATCTGGCGTCTGTCGCCGCGGATATCCAGGCGGTCGCCGGTTTCGGCGTGCCCGTGGACGCCGCCATGATCGACAAACTGCCCAGGCTTGAGATCATCACCACATTCTCGGTCGGCTACGACGCCATCGACATCGCGCATGCGGCAAAGCGAGGGATCGTCGTCACCAACACACCGGACGTCCTGACCGAGGAAGTCGCCGACCTGACCATCGCGCTGCTGCTCGCCACGCTGCGCGAGCTGCCGCAGGCGGACCGGTATCTGCGTGAAGGGCGCTGGCCGAAGGGCACCTATCCGCTGACGCGCGGCACCCTGCGCGGCCGCACGGTCGGGATCATCGGCCTTGGCCGCATCGGCAAGGCGGTCGCCCGGCGGCTGGAGGGCTTCGGCGTGACGATCGTCTATCACGGGCGGCGGCCGCAAAAGGACGTGGCCTATCGCTATTATGGCGACCTCCTGGCCATGGCGCGGGATGTCGACACGGTGGTTTCGCTGGCGCCGGGCGGGGAGGCGACGCACAACATGATCGGCCGGGAGGTGTTCGAGGCGCTCGGTCCCGACGGCGTCTTCGTCAATGTCGGGCGCGGGTCCACGGTCGACGAGCCGGCGCTGGCCAAGGCTCTCGGCGATGGCGTCATCCTCGCGGCGGGGCTCGATGTCTTCGCCGACGAGCCCCGCGTGCCGCAGTCCCTGATCGAGCTGCCCAACACCGTGCTGTTGCCCCATGTGGCGTCCGCATCGCTGAGAACCCGCAAGGAAATGGCGCAGCTGGGCGTCGACAATCTGCTGGCCTGGGCCGACGGGCTGCCCGTGCTGACACCCGTTCCCGAAACACCCGATCCGCGCCGGCCGGGGTAAGGTTCCGCCTATGCCGTCTTCGGCCTATGATGCCACTTTGGCGCTGCGGAAGGACGCATGATGGCGGTTGAGGCGCAGGGTGTCGATCTTGTCGGCGTGGTGGCCCTGCTGGGGGCGGGCGTGATCGCCGTGCCGATCTTCCGCAAGCTCGGCCTCGGATCGGTGCTCGGCTACTTCGCCGCGGGGCTCGTCATCGGGCCGTTCGGCCTCGGCCTGTTCTCGGAGCCCGAGACGATCCTCCACACCGCCGAACTCGGCGTCATCATGCTCCTGTTCATCATCGGACTGGAGATGCAGCCTGCGCGATTGTGGAACCTGCGGCTGGAAATCTTCGGTCTCGGCGTGGCGCAGGTCTTCCTCTGCGGCGGGCTGCTGACGCTGGCCGGCGTCGCCGTGGGGCTCGACGTGCGGGTGGCCTTCGTGGCGGGGATGGGCTTCGTGATGTCGTCCACCGCCGTCATCATGCAGATGCTGGAGGAGCAGGGCGAGACCTCGACGCCGCAGGGCCAGAAGGCGCTGTCGATCCTGTTGCTGGAAGACCTCGCCATCGTGCCCCTGCTGGCGATCGTCGCCTTTCTCGCGCCTTTCGCCAGCGTTGACACCAGCGCGCAAGCGCGCTGGATCGCCATCGGCATCGGGCTCGCCTCCATCGTCGGGCTCTATCTGATCGGCAAGTGGCTGCTCAATCCCATGTTCCGCATCCTCGCCGCCGCCCATGCGCGCGAAGTCATGACCGCAGCGGCGCTGCTGGTGGTGCTGGGCGCGGCCTTGCTGATGGAATTCGGCGGGTTGTCCATGGCCATGGGCGCTTTTCTCGCCGGCGTGCTCCTGTCGGAATCCACCTTCCGGCACGAACTGGAGGCGGACATCGAGCCGTTTCGCGGCATCCTGCTCGGCATCTTCTTCATCGCGGTGGGCATGTCGCTGGATCTTGCCACCATTGCCGCGGACTGGCGGCTCGTGGTAGCGGCGGTGGTCGCCTTCACGCTGATAAAGTCGCTCGGCATCTATGTGGTGGCGCGGCTGTTCCGCACCGGCCAGCGCGAGGCGATCGAGCGGGTGACACTGTTCGCGCAGGGCGGCGAATTCGCCTTTGTGCTCTATTCCGCCGCTCTGTCCAACGGACTGTTCGACGCGCGCAGCAACGCCATATTTACCGCCACCATCATCATCTCCATGGCGCTGACGCCACTGATCGCGATCATCGTGCGGCGCGCCCTGCCACGCGTCCTGCCGTCCATGGACGGCATCGAGCGGGTCGAGGACCTGCGCGGCGACGTGCTCATCATCAGCTTCGGCCGCTTCGCCCAGGTGGTCAGCCAGCCGCTGCTGGCGCGGGGGCTGAAGGTGTCGATCATCGAAAACGACGTGGAAATGATCCAGGCCGCCAGCCGGTTCGGCTTCAAGATCTATTACGGCGACGGCACGCGGCTCGACATCCTGCGGGCGTCCGGCGCGGAAAAGGCCGAGGCGATCATCGTCTGCGTGGACGACCCGTCCACCGCCACGCAGATCGCGCGGCTGGTCAGGGCCGAGTTCCCGCTGACCAAGCTGTTCGTGCGCGCCTATGACCGCGGGCACGCACTGGACCTTGTGAAGCTCGGCGTCGACTACCAGATCCGCGACACCTTCGAATCCGCCATGACCTTCGGTGCGACCATCCTGCGGCGGCTCGATGTGCCGGACGAGGAGATCGGGATGCTGATGGAGGACGTGCGCCGCCGCGACGAGGAACGTTTCGCGCTCCAGCTGTCCGGCGGCATCGGCGCGGGCCGCGATCTCATGCACGGCAACATGCCGGTGCCCGGTCCGCTGACCGCACCCAAGAGACCCGGCGAGGTCATCGGGGCGACCGCCGGGATCATTCCTGACGGCGGCGGGTCCGCTTCATCCGGGGACGGTGCTATTTAGACAGGTAAAGCGCCTTGTTGACGAGGTGAAACATCTGCTGGAACACCAGATCGGTCGAATCCTCATTGTCACTCACCAGAAACAGGTCCGGTGAGGCGCAGGATTCGAGATTCGATTTCAAGTCATCGACAATATAGACCACACGTTGATCGTAGGCGTGGTCTCCTGCCAACGGGACATAAGGCGTGTAGATCACCGCCAGTTTCCTGCCGTTCCTTTTCAGCATGTCGCAGTAGGCCGTATCGAGCGGTTTGACCAGATGAGCTTCCGTTGTGTGGTTCTCCGACTGCAAGCCGTCCGTCACCAGCACGACGATATCCTTTTCCGGGGTGTTGTATCTGGCGTCGAGCCAGGCGGCGGTTTGCGGAAGGGAGATGTTGAACCAGGAGTTCGCGTCATTGTTGCCGGCGCCATGGCCGACATCGATCTGCGCCAGGGCGTTGAGGATGGCGGCCTTGTCGTTGGTTGCCTCGATCACATTGAACGAGTTCCGGGAGATGGCCGTGAGCGAAAAGGAATAATTGTTCGAGGGATAGGCCGTGGTTGCATATTCGATCATGGCGATCGCGCCCGCGCGTGCGATGTCGACGCGCAGGGGGATGTTGTTGTCGCGCGCCAGTTGCAGTTCGGAGCCGGTGTGGCATGCGAATTCACAGGTTCTGTAGCCGGCATTCGTGGTTGCCGTTCGCATCCGGGCGCGCGCGTCTTCGGTGGCCGCCACACCCATGGAATCCGATACATCCAGCAAGATGTGCAGCCTGAGGCCGCGCGGCGCGCCGTATGTCGCCGTGGCGCTACCCGACATGTCCCATGTCTCGTATCCGAAGGCAGGCAGGATCGCATTCGCCATGCCGAGGCGAAAATCGAGGATGAGATTGACGGTCTGGTCCTTGATCTCGGTTCGGCTGTCGACCGAGCCAAGGTGGCCGATTTCGTTGGCGTCGAGCTGCGCGAGGAAGAAGTCTTTCGCCAGTTGTGGAAGATCGGCCTCAGGTTTGTCCAGATGAAGCGCGCTCAAGACGGCGGCATCCGCAGCGGCTTGCAATCGGTTTCTGAGATCGATGGCGCGAACATAGTCGATCGTCATGGCGATCAGCAATGTTGTGACGAGTGCGACCAGCCCCAATATTACGGCTATGCTTCCCTGATTGCAGCGTATCATCCTGCGAACCGTGCAGAATACGGCGTGACAGAGTGTGGCCAAGTGGGAGTTGGTCATGTTTTCTCATAAACGCAACTATACAGCCTTACTTTATAGGTTGATTTGATTACTTTTTGTTTCCTCCAATGCGCGTTTTTCATTAATGAAGTTTAATTTTTATCCCTGCCGCTTCTCCATGCGCTCCACGAACCATTTCGTCAGCCGTGCCCAGAGCTCGTCCTTCAGAACGGCATCCTCGATGCCGTGTTCGAGGTTGGGGTTGTCGTTGACCTCCATGACATAGAGGCCCTCGCTCGTCTCCTTGATGTCGACGCCGTAGAGCCCCTGTCCGATGGGCCGCGCCGCCCGGACACCAAGCTCGATCACCTCGCGCGGCGCGTCGCCGACGCCGAAGGTCCTGAAGCCGCCTTCCAATGCGCCGCCGTTGCCGTCGTGCTTGATGATCTGCCAGTGGTTCTTGGCCATCATGTACTGGCAGGCGAACAAGGGTTCGCCGCCCAGCACGCCGACGCGCCAGTCGTAGGCGGTGGGCATGAACTTCTGCGCCAGCAAAAGGTCGGTGTCCTCGAACATCTTCCCGCACAGGGTCTTCATGTCCCCGGCGGTCGCCACCTTGTGGATGCCGCGCGAAAAGGAGCCGTCGGGGATCTTCACCACCAGCGGCAGGCCGAGCAGGTCGATGGCCTTCGACACGTCGTCGCCCTCCGACAGGATCAGCGTCGGCGGCATGTGAACGCCGACCGAGCCCAAGAGCTCCATCAGATAGACCTTGTTGGTGCAGCGGATCATGGAGACCGGATCGTCGATCACCGGCATGCCCTCGTGCACCGCGCGGCGGGCGAAGCGGTAGGTGTGGTTGTCGATCGACGTGGTCTCGCGGATGAACAGGCCGTCGTATTCGGCAAGGCTGTGGATCTGCTTGCGGGTGATGGGGCTGACCTCGACCGACTGCTTCTCCGCGATGCGCGCGAAGTGCTTCAGCGTGGCCAGCGAGGAGGGTGGCAGCGCCTCCTTGGGGTCGTGCAGCACGGCGAGGCTGAATTTGGCCACGACGCGCTGCTTGGGGCCGCGCCAGTCGCGCCGGGTGGACTGCTCCAGCGCCCTGTGCAGGAAGGCGGTGTCCTTCTCGTCCAGCCGGGTGATGGCGCGCGGGCGGATCTTCTCGATCGATAGCCATGATCCCGGCTCCACGGAGACCTCCAGCACCGGGCAGCGGAACCAGTCGAACAGCAGGCGGGCGAAGCTTTCGTAATGAGGGGCCTCGGTGTGGCCGAAGCAGACCAGCAGGCGGAAGGCTTCCTGCGGCCTGTGATGCAGCTTCCTGGCGCAGCGGTTGAGCGCGTCCTCCAGCTCGGGCAGGGCGGGCTCGTAGAGCGCGCGGGTGCGCAGTTCCAGCATGGTCTCGACGGTCGGGATCACCCGATGGCCGCGCGCTTCGGCCAGCAACGAGGCGTAATAGCCCCGGCTCTGGTAGTTGTAGGAGCGCGACAGGTTGATGATCTTCGGCCGCCCCAGCGCGGCGTCGAACAGTTTCGGCCGCGCCAGATACTCGCGGGTCGTGATGACCTTGTGCGGCGTGTCGGCGTTGGGGAAGTCCTTGGCATTGTCGACGATGATAACCCAGCCGGTCATGCGTCGGGGCCTTTCCGGATGATGATGGCGGCGCGCAGGCCATCCTTGCCGTAACGCGCCATGCGGTCGAATTCGGCGAGGGGAATGGGCAGATTGGCCGCCGAGGAGCGTGTTTCGAAATCGTCGGTCTCGACCCAGGGGTCGTGCACGAAGATGTGGCGGTCGTCGTGACCATGGGCCAGCACCCAGTGCGGCACCTTCTTGGCGAACATCCGGAAGCCGGAGACCAGAACGATGGCGATGGCGCCCTCGTCGATGGCCTGGATCAGCCCCGCCGCGCCCACCGGCTCCAGCCGCACGGGCACGTCGAGCGCCTGGGCCTCGTCGCGGAAATCCTCCTGCGACAGGCGCATGACGGTGCGCTTCTCGTCGGAGCGCACGCTGTCGAGGAAGAAGGGGCCCTCGCCGGACAGCCGCAGTTCCGGCTTCAGCCCGCGCCGCGCCAGCGTGACGGCGAGGCCGTAGGGTTCGCAGCCGCCGAGGCCGGAGGTCATGTAGATCGTGGTCGCCTCCCGCCAGAGCCTCAGCTCCAGCGTGCGGGCCGGCTTGATCGCCGGGTCCGCCCAGGCCAGAGCCATCATGATGCAGGCCGGGCCACAGGTGAAATCCAGAGTTTGCTCGAAATAGGGCGGCGAGGAATCCGCCGGGGAACGGACATGGTGGATCAGCCGTTTCTCGAAGCGCAGGGCGTCCATGTGGTCCTGATAATAGTCGAGATAACGGCCGAACTGCCGATATCCGCGCCGCTTGTAGAGCGCGATGGCGGGGGTGTTGTCGGCTCGCACCTCCAGCCGCAGGAGGATGCAGCCGCGCGCCTCGGCCTCGTTCTCGGCGGCGGTGATGAGCGTGGTGCCGATGCCGGACTTCAGGCACGCGGGGTCGACCGCGATGGAATAGAGCCGCGCCAAGGCCGTGCCGGCGCGGAACAGCACCAGCGCATAGCCGGTGAGGACGCCTTCCGGATCGATGGCGACCAGGAGCGCATCGCGCGGGTTGGCGATGAAGCGGCGGAAGCTGCGGCGCGACAGGCGGTCGGTCTCGAACACGCGCTCTTCCAGCGCGACGAGGGCGTCGAGGTCGGCGGGCAAAGCGGGGCGGATGATGGGGGCGGACATGCCGTCAGGCTTCCTCGCGTTACGCTGTCAACACATCGCGGCACCGTATCCGTGCGATGCAGCATAATCCTCTGCGTGAGGGTTGCAACGGGGCACAGGCTCCGGCTGTTGCGGGGCTTGACCTTGCCCCATGGGTAAACCCCATCTCATGATGACCGCCACCCGCAGGAGACCTTCCATGCCCGCCCCCGACACATCCGCGTCCCTCGTCCTCGATATCACGGGCATGACCTGCGCGGGCTGCGCCACGCGGGTGGAGGCGGCCCTCGCCGCGGCGCCGGGCGTCGACGCCGCCCGGGTCAACCTGGCGCTGGAACGGGCCGACGTGACGTTGCGGGCGGACGGCGATCCGGCCGAGGCGGTGAAAGCGGTCGCGGCGATCGGCTATGGCGCGTCGCCGCGCGCCTCGAGCGCCGGCGAACGCCAGCGCCAGGCCGAGGACCGGGGCTTGCGCGAACGGGCGGACGCGCGGCGGGAGTTCCTGCTGCTGGTGGTCTGCGGGATCGCCGCAGCGCCCTTCGCCATTGAGATGGTCTCCATGCTGTCGGGCGGCGGACATGTGCTGCCGCTCCGGCTGCAACTGGCTCTCGCCAGCGTGGTGCAGTTCACTGGCGGCCTGCGCTTCCTCCTGGCCGCCATCCGGGGGAGGGGGCGCAACATGGAGGCGCTGGTCGCGCTCGGCACCTGGTCGGCCTATCTGTGGAGCCTCGCCGGGGTTCTCGGTTTCGGCCCCGCCGCCATGGGCCATGTCTATTTCGAGGCCTCGACGGTGGTGATCGCGCTGGTGCTGCTGGGCAAGCACCTGGAGGCGCGCGCCCGGCATGCGGCCTCCGAGGCGGTGCAGGCGCTGGGCCGTCTCCAGCCCGCGCGCGCCCGCATCCGGCGCGGCGACCGGGAGATCGACGTGGCCATCGAGGAGGTCGCGGGCGGCGACATCGTCGTGGTGCGCCCCGG
>JBEBSP010000081.1:0-11584 GCA_040394255.1 Agaricicola taiwanensis
TCGCTGCGCGAGGAGTCCGCCCTGATGCTGGGGGTCCGCGCCGTGGCCCCGGCGCTGGTCGCCGGGGTGATCGCCAAGATCGTGCTGTTTCCGCAAGGCTCGCTGGCCGAGGTGCCGCTGGTCCTGCGGCTCGGCGCCCTGGCGGCGGGCTATGGGGTTTTTTATATGGCGGGCAGGCGGATGCTGTTCGGCATCCTGGCGGCCGAGGCGCTGCTGATCGGCGGGGCTGTGGCGGCGGCGGCGCGGCGCTGGTGCAGCAGCGCCGCCCTGATCTTCGCGGCGTTGGCTTCCCGCACCTCCGGCTTCTCCATCTGGCCGGTGTGGGGCCTGAGCGCGACGCCTTCCCAGCGCGGCAGCACATGGAAATGCAGGTGGAAGACCACCTGTCCGCCGGCGCTCTCGTTGAACTGCTGGATGGTCAGCCCGTCCGCCTTCGTTGCCGCCACCACGGCCGCCCCAACCTTCTGCACGGCGGCGATGGCATGGCCGAGCGCGGCGGGATCGGCGTCCAGCAGGCCACGCGCCGGGGTCTTGGGGATCACCAGCACGTGGCCGTCGGCGCGGGGCATGATGTCCATGAAGGCGAAGCTGTGCTCGTCCTCATAGACCTTGTGGGAGGGGATCTCGCCGCGCAGGATCTTCGCGAAGATGTTGTCAGGGTCATAAGCCATCGGCGGTCCTTCCAGTTGATGGGGCAGGATGCAGCCGCCGTCGTCGGCGTCAAGCCTCGCCGTCGTGGCGGAACGGCAGGTAATCGGCGAGCAGGTCGTTGTCGTGGAGAACGGCGCGCCGCTCGCGGGCGAGGAAATCGGCCACCGCGCGCCCAAGGGCCGGATCGGCGAGGGCATGGGCGGAGCGGGTGATGACCGGACGGTAGCCGCGCGCCAGCTTGTGCTCGCCCTGGGCTCCGGCCTCGACGCGGACGAGGCCGCGTTGAAGCGCGAAATCCATGGCCTGATAGTAGCAAAGCTCGAAATGCAGGAAGGGATGGTCCTCGATGGCGCCCCAGTTGCGGCCGTAGAGCGCGCTGCCGCCGATCAGGTTGAGTGCGCCCGCGATGTAGCGGCCGCCGCGTCTGGCCATGACCAGCAGCACGCGGTCCGCGAGGCGTTCGCCCAGCAGGCTGAAGAAGGTTCGCGTCAGGTAGGGCGTGCCCCATTTGCGCGAGCCGGTGTCGAGGTAGAAGCCGAAGAAGGCGTCCCAGTGGGATTCGGTTATGTCGCGGCCGGTCAGCGGCTCGATGGTGATGCCGTCCGCCATGGCCTCACGGCGCTCGCGACGGATCGCCTTGCGCTTGCGCGAGGCGAGGGCGCCGAGGAAATCCTCGAAGCTGCCGTAGCCCTCGTTGAACCAGTGGTACTGCTGGTCGAGGCGCGGCAGGAAGCCGTGGGCTTCGAGCCGTTTCTGCTCGATCTCCGTCAGGAAGGTGGCGTGCGCCGACGAGGCTCCCAGCCGCCGCATCACGGTCAGGAGGCTCTGCGCCAGGGCGTCGGCGGTGCGGGTTTCGTCCGGGCCGGGCCGCACCAGCAGGCGGCGGCCGGTGACGGGCGTGAAGGGCACCGAGACCTGGAGCTTGGGGTAATAGCGCCCGCCGGCGCGCTCATAGGCCTCGGCCCAGCCCCAGTCGAAGACATATTCGCCCCGGCTGTGGCTCTTGAGATAGGCCGGTGCGACGCCAAGGATGCCTCCGGCCTCGCTCTCGACGACGAGATGGGCGCCGCCCCATCCGGTGTCCGGGGTCGCCGAGCCGGACTCCTCCAGCGCGCTCAGGAAGGCGTGCGACAGGAAGGGGTTGAAGGTTTCGCCGTGGTCGTCGGCCATCCCGGATGGATTGGCGCAGGCGTCCCAGGCCGCCGCGTCGATCTCCCGGAGGGAGGGCGCGAGCCGGACGGTCAGCGGGGAGGGCGGGGGCGGTTCGTGTGGCACGTTGCCCTTAAGGTAATGATCCTTGCCGCCGCGCCAAGAGCCGTCACGGCAGGAAACCCTCGAACAGCATCTGGTCGGCATAGAGTCCCGCGCGCGCCTGCTCTTCCGGCGTGCGCACGGTCCAGGCCATCACCGGTGCGCCGATCAGCTTGCGGGCGGCGGTGACACGGTTGTTGGGCAGGTCGTGAACGTCCCAGGACAGGAAATCGGGCCGGGTCAGCGGCCAATGCGCCATGGTCTTCAGCTCCAGCCGGCGGCGCAGCGGCAGGATGCTCCAGTCGCGCGTCTCGAAGGCGCAGCCGATGATGCCGCGCGCCAGCGCGGGCGCGGTGCGGCGCAGGGCCGCCACCATATCGGGATCGAAGGATTTTGCCGCCGTCGGGCCGGAATAGGCCGCCAGTGTGCGCGCCACGCGCTCGGCAAGGCGGGTGTCGCCGTTCCAGGCCGACTTGATCTCGACCACCACCGGAACGCGGCCCGCCACAACGCCAAGGCACTGCTCCAGCGTCCAGATCAGGTCTCCGGCCTCGCTGCCCAGCAAGGGGATGGCGGTCAATTCGGCGCAGGAGCGTTCGAACACCGGTCCCTTGTAGGCGGTCAGGCGATCGAGCATCTCGTCGTGAAAGACGACCGCCGCGCCGTCGGCGGTGATCTGGACGTCGATCTCGATGCCGAAACCGAGATCGGCGGCGCGGGCGACCGCGCCCGCCGAATTCTCGATCACGCCAAGGCCGCGGTCGTGCAGCCCGCGATGGGCGATGGGCCGCGCGACCAGCCAGTCGAGGCGGCCCGGCCCCTTCAAGCCGCGACCTCGATGATCGCCTCGATCTCGACCGCCGCGTTGAACGGCAGCGCGCCGGCGCTGACGGCGGAGCGGGCGTGGCGGCCACGGTCGCCCAGCACTTCCACCAGAAAATCGGAGGCGCCGTTGATGACCTTCGGCTGGTCGCCGAAATCGGGCACCGAATTGACGAAGCCGGTCAGCTTGACGACGCGCACCAGCTTGTCGAGGTCGCCGCCGAGGGCGGCTTTCGCCTGGGCCAGGATGTTGATGGCGCAGAGTTTAGCTGCCTTGGCGGCATCCTCGATGGAGACGTCGCCGCCGACCTTGCCCTTGGTGGTCAGGCCCTCTGGCCCCATGGGCAACTGGCCGGACACGAACAGCTGGTTGCCGCTGCGCACGACGGGGATGTAGTTGGCGGCGGGCGCGGTCGGCGTCGGCAGCGTGACGCCGAGTTCGGCAAGGCGGCGTTCGGTTTCTCCGCTCATGGGGCGGTCTCCTCGCAAATGTGGTCGGTGCATGTTGATGGCCGAGGCGGGCCTCTCGCGCAAGCGGCGTAATTGCGCCACCATATGGCGGAATGAAGGTGAATGTCCTTACCGGAGCTCCGCTCGATGCAGATGACCCGCTGTTTCCTCCTGTCCGTCGCGCTCATGTCACCGGCGAGCGGCGCCGTCGCGGCGGAGTTCAAGCTTGCGCCGCACCGCGCGATCTATGAATTGGTGCTCCAGTCGGCGCGCGAAACCGGCGGCGTGCGGTCGGTCACCGGGCGCATCGCCATGGAGGCGCGGGAGAAGGACTGTCATGACTTCGAGCTGACCTACCGTCAGGTGATGCGCATGGCCTCCGGCGAGGGCGAGCCGAACGTGATCGATTTCCGCTCCACCACGCGCGAAAGCTTCGATGGCACGCGATTCAGCTTCGACAACCGGACCATCGTCAACGGCGAGGCCGACGCTACCGTCATCGGCACGGGCGAGAAGGCCGCCGGACAAGCGAGCATCGCACTGACCAGGCCGGAGAAGCGCAAGGTCACGCTGACGGGTGCGACGGTGTTCCCGACCCAGCACCTGCGGCTTGTGCTCGATGCCGCGCGGCGCGGGTCGCCGAGCGTGTCCGTGCCGGTCTATGACGCGGCCGATCCCGGCGACGTGGCGACCGACACGGTGGCCTTCATCGGCAACGCGCGCACCGCCGATCCGAAGCTCGACGGGCTGTTGACCAAGGCGAAGGTCACCGACCGCAAGGTCTGGCCGGTGTCGATCGCCTATTTCGACGACCGCAAGACGCCGGACGATCAGGCTCCGAAATTCCTCTATTCGGCGGATCTTCTGGAAAACGGCGTGACACCGAGCGTGCGGCTCGACTACGGGACCTTCGTTGTCGAGGGGCGGCTGGTGGAGCTGGAACTGTTTCCAGCGTCGGGGTGCCGCTGAGGCTTTACGGGTTCAGCTTTTGAGTTCTTGGCCGCAAGTCACTCCTTCGGCACCCGAGGTCGCCCCGCGAAGCTCGTGCCGCGCGTGATCGCGCCGTCGCCGAAGCGGGCGCGCAGGCGGTCCTCGGCGCCTTCGAGGCTGATGTGCCGCTTGGCGGTCGTGTCCACCAGATCGGGTGGATCGGCGTCCGCCATGGGGGACAGGTCCGATACGCCGATGCCGATCAGGCGGAAAGCCTCGCGCTTTTCATGGCGCAGCAGCTCGCGCCCGGTGTCGAAGATGCGTTTCGCCAGCCGGGTCGGGGCGGGCAGGGTGGCGGCGCGGGTGCGCTGGCGGAAATCCGGCGTCTTCAGCTTCAGAGTCACGGTCGAGCCGCCGATCTCGTCGCGGCGCAGTCGGCGCGCGACCTTCTCCGACAGCCGCCACAGGGTTGCCTCCAGCAAGACCGGATCGTCGATGTCGATGTCGAAGGTGGTTTCGGCGCTGACGCTCTTGCGCTCCCGCTCGGGGCGCACGGGCCGGTCGTCCTCGCCGTGGGCCATGCGCCACAGCCGCCCCGCGCCGGAGCCCAGCATGCGCAGGAGATCGGCCTGGGTCTTGCGGCGCACGTCGCCCAGCGTGCGCAGGCCGAATTCGGCGAGCCGCGCTTCGGTCGCCTTGCCGATGCCCGGCAGGACGCCGATCGACCGCGATCCGAGGAACTCCATGGCGTCGGCCCGGCCGATGACCGCGAAGCCGCGCGGTTTGTCGAGGTCCGAGGCGATCTTGGCAAGGAACTTGTTGTAGGACAGGCCGATGGAGACCGTGATGCCGATCTCGGCCTCGACCTTGCGGGCGAAGCGGGCGAGCGTGCGGTCCGGGCTCATGCCGTGCAGCCGCTCCGTGCCGGAGAGGTCGAGGAAGGCCTCGTCGATGGACAGGGGCTCCACCAGCGGCGTCAGCTCCTGCATCAGGGCACGCACCTCGCGGCCCGCTTTCGAGTATTTCTCGCCGTTCGGGCGGATCACCACCGCGTCCGGGCAGAGCTTCAGCGCCTTGAACATCGGCATGGCCGAACGCACGCCGTTGATGCGCGCGATGTAGCAGGCGGTGGAGACGACGCCGCGCTTGCCGCCGCCGACGATCACCGGTTTGTCGCGCAGGGACGGGTCGTCGCGTTTCTCGATGGCGGCGAAGAAGGCGTCGCAGTCCACATGGGCGATGGTCAGGGCCGCGCTTTCCGGATGGCGCAGGATGCGCGGGCTGCCGCAGGTGGGGCAGCGGGGCCGTTGCCAGGCATCAGCGCCGCAGTCGCGGCAGAAGGCAGCGTCCACCTCAGCTCCGACCCAGCGCGTGCCGCGCCATGGGTATGATTTCAGGCGAGACGTTCGAATCGGCCGCGAAGTCGACCAGCAGGCTTTCGTCGCTCATGATGTGATCGAGGACGGCCGCCAGAAAGCCCGGCGAGGCCGCCGCGGCGCGCAGGCCCGAAGGCTCCAGTCCGGTCAAATCCAGGAAGCGGACAAGCCGTTCGGGCTCGCGGGCCAGGAATGTCAGGGCCATGATCGCAAGAGCATCAGGGTCTTGTGGGGTGTGCTTCAGCATAATTCCGGTCTGTTTGCGGATCATCAACATATGACCGCTACAGTTTAACGCGAATTTCGAGAGTGCGGTCTACGACGAAGGTATCGACGTGGTCCCCCAATAGGGTAAGGAATGTGGCGCATGGCCAAAACCGTCCTGATCGTGGAAGACAACGAACTGAATATGAAGCTCTTCCACGACCTTCTGGAAGCGAACGGCTATGCGACGATCCAGACACGGAATGGAATAGAAGCAATTGCTCTCGCCCGGCAGCATCACCCTGACCTGATCCTGATGGACATCCAGCTTCCGGAAGTCTCCGGGCTGGAGGTCACCAAATGGATCAAGGACGATGACGCCCTGCGCTCGATCCCCATCATCGCCATCACGGCCTTTGCCATGAAGGGCGATGAGGAACGCATTCGGGAAGGCGGCTGCGAAGCCTATCTCTCGAAGCCCATCTCGGTGGCGAAGTTCCTGGAGACGGTGCGGCACTACCTGGGCGAAGGATGATGGGGACCCTATGACCGCGCGCGTACTTGTCGTCGACGACGTCCTTGCCAACGTGAAGCTGCTCGAAGCACGGCTGACCGCCGAGTACTTCGAGGTCATAACGGCCATGTCCGGGCTGGAAGCGCTCGACGTCTGCGCACGGACCCAGTGCGACATCGTCCTCCTGGATGTCATGATGCCCGGCATGGACGGGTTCGAGGTCTGCCGCCGTTTGAAGGCCGATCCGAACACCATGCATATCCCGGTGGTCATGGTCACCGCGCTCGACCAGCCGTCCGACCGCGTGAAGGGCCTTGAGGCCGGCGCCGACGATTTCCTGACCAAGCCCGTATCCGACATCGCGCTGCTGGCGCGCGTGAAGAGCCTCGCCCGGCTCAAGCTGATGACCGACGAGCTGCGGTTGCGCGCCGCCACCACCCGCGAGATCGGCATCCTCGACGCCATGGGCGACACCGCCCTCGACAACGGCCTCAACGGCCATATCCTGGTGGTCGACGACCGTAACTCGTCCTGCGAGCGCATCCTCAAGGCACTGGGCGAGACCCATCGGGTCGACATCGAGAAGAACCCGCATGAAGCGCTGTTCCGCGCGGCGGAAGAAGATTACGACCTGATGATCGTCAGCCTCGGCTTCGCGGATTACGACGCGCTCCGGCTGTGCAGCCAGGCGCGCTCGCTCGACCGCACCCGCTCGATGCCGATCCTGTTGATCGCCGAGCCGGAGGACAGCGCCCGGCTGGTGCGCGGCCTCGACCTCGGCGTCAACGACTATCTGATGCGCCCGACCGACCGCAACGAGCTGATCGCGCGGGTGAAGACCCAGGTGCGCCGCAAGCGCTACACCGAGCGGCTGCGGTCCAACGTGCAGCAGAGCGTCGAGCTGGCCATCACCGACAGCCTGACCGGCCTGCACAACCGCCGCTACATGGAAAGCCATCTCACGAGCCTGCTCGACCGGGCCACCGAAGGCGACCGGCCGCTGTCGATGCTGATCGTCGACATCGATTTCTTCAAGATGATAAACGACACCTATGGCCATGACTCCGGCGACGAGGTGTTGCGCGAGTTCGCCGTGCGGCTCAAGGCCGGCGTGCGCGGCATCGATCTGGCCTGCCGCTACGGCGGCGAGGAATTCGTCATCGTCATGCCGGAGGCGGATATCGCCACCGCCAGCTCGGTCGGCGAGCGCCTGCGCCGCCAGATCGCCAGCGCGCCGTTCAAGATCATGGGCGGAACCCGTTCGATCGATGTGACCGTGTCGGTCGGCATCGCCGTGCGAACGTCCGAAGACCGGGGGTCCGATACGCTGCTGCGCAGGGCGGATCAGGCGCTGTACCGGGCCAAGCGCGACGGGCGCAACAGGGTCGTCGCCGACGCCGCGTGAGAGACCATTTGAGAATGGGCGATGCCTTGCTGCAAACTGCTGTTTGCTGCGCTCCGCTGCTCACGCCCTGATGTACGCTCCGCTCCGGTGCTCTCAAACATCCGTTTTCGCCGCGGCCTGATCCATCTCACATGATCTCTCGGCATCCGCGCCGATCGTAACCTTAAAATTTTAGGTTTACAGAAGGTATCCGGCACCGGTGTGTCGGTTCCTGTTGCATACAATTTTAATTTAAACGATCTTCATCCCACGGAACGCCGCCACACAAACAAGAACGGGTGGTTGTTCTTCATATTACCTCACGGAATTACTCAGGTCCGCCGCATCTCCTGGGTCCGTGAGGTCGGTCGATCGGATGCGATCATTTTGGCCTCACCGTGTGGCCGCGTTCTATCCCCCCCTTATTTTGGGGGCAATATTATACGTCTGTATTCTCTGAACTTAAAAACGCGCGATCCTTGCGGATCGCGCGCTTTTTCGTGTTAGCGATATCGGATGTTTACTTGATCTTCGTTTCGCGGAATTCGACGTGCTTGCGCGCAACCGGATCGTATTTGTTCATCTTCAGCTTTTCGGTCATGGTCCGGGAGTTCTTCTTGGTGACATAGAAGAAGCCGGTGTCGGCCGAGCTGATGAGCTTGATCTTGATGGATGCGGCCTTGGCCATGACGAAAATCTCCACAGGGCGCGGCGGCGCCTCTCAAATCGTTGGCGCAACCTACTCATCATCGACGCGAAGTCAAGTTTCTCCGTTGCCGGGCCGCAAAATTCGCCAGCCCGCGACCACGGTGTAAAGGCCCAGGATGATGGCGACGGTGACCGGAAGGCCGTGCGGCCGCCAGATGTCCATGCCGGCGCCGAGCAGCGGCGGGCCGGACAGCATGCCGAGCGAATAGCACAGGATGAAGGCGGCGTTGGCCGAGGCCAGCTCATGGCCGCGGAAGCGGGAGCCGAGGTGGGCGAGGCCCACGGTGTAGAGCCCCGCGACGAGGCCGCCCCAGATGAAGATGGTGCTTTCGAACAGGCGCGGGAACTGGATGACGTAGGGCATGCCCGCCGCGCCCACCGCGCCCATGAGGCCGAGGGCGAACAGCATCTTCCGCCGGTCGAACTTGTCGGACAGCATGCCGATGGGAATCTGCACCAGCACATTGCCCAGCGCCAGCAGGCTGACCAGAAGGGCCGAGGCCGTCGCCGAATAGCCGATCTGGAGGCCGTAGAGCGGGACGAAGGTCATGCCGCCGGTCTCGACCGCGCCGAAGACCAGCGCGGCGAGGGTCGCCGTGGGGGCCGCGATGATGAAGGGGATGACGTTGACGCGGGTCTCGCCCGCAAGGCGCGGCGCGCCGTCGCCCGCCATCAGGATCGGCCCGGCGGCCAGCATGAAGAGGATCGCGCCCGCCATATAGGGCTCGACGCCGCCCTTGCCGAGGACCGCGAGGATCGCCGGGCCGCCGGCGAAGCCTATGGAGAGCGCCGTGGCATAGACGCCCATGATGAGCCCGCGCTTGCTTTCGGGCGAGACGGCGTTGATCCAGAATTCGGACAGCACGAACAGGATGGTCAGGGCCGCGCCATAGAGGAAGCGCAGGGGAAACCAGGCCCAGATCGGCTGGATGAAATAGAAGGCCAGCGTGGTGACCGCGCCCCCGAGGAGCCCGGCGATCATCAGCTTGCGCACGCCGAAACGCGCCGCCCCGAGCGGGATCAGCGGCGCGAAGAAGATCGTCGCGATGCCGGCCATGGCGGTGTTGAGGCCGATGAAGGTCGACGACAGGCCGCGCGCCTCCATGGCGAAGGACAGCAGCGGGATCGACAGCCCGAGCGACGCGCCGACCACGCTGATCGAGGAGATGGCGGCCACGAGAGCCATGGTGCGCTCGCGCGTGGAGAGATTCGATTCGGTCATGTGGTCCGTGGACAGTCGGGAGCATTGGCCGACTGCTCTACCAGCCCTGTGTGACGGACACCATCGTGCCCGTGGTTTTCGCTGTGCCCATCCACGGTGCTCAGAGCTCGTGCCGCAGGAAGCCGCCGCCGCGCTGGCAATAGAACGGGACGGGCCTGTCGGTGTCGATGCCGGCGGCCAGCCGCTGTTCGAGATCGGTCAGCACGAAGCCGGTGATGCGCGGCAGGTCGAGATCGCGGGCATCGGCCAGCGTCACCCAGGCCAGTTCCGTCAGTTCCGCATCCGGCCCGACGACGCCGTCGATCCGATGCGCCACATGCCGGGCATCGGCGGCGAAAAACCGCGTGTCGAAGCGGCGCGTGCGGCCCGGCGGGGTGATGGCGCGCGCGATGAAGCGCAGGCAGTGCAGCGTCGGGAGAACCCCGGCCTGCGCGAAGGGAACCCAATCGGCGGCCGGGGCGGATGGCGCGGGCTCGCCTTTCGACCCGAGCAGGAGGCCGGTTTCCTCGGCCAGCTCGCGGATCGCGGCCAGCCCATAGGCGCGGGCGCGGCGCGCCGTCGGCCGCGTCACCTGCGCCAGCAGACGCCGCTCGGTGTGTTCGGCGAAACCGCCATCCGCCGCCATGCGGCCATCGGCGCTTTCCACGCGTCCGCCGGGGAAGACGTATTTCTCGGGCATGAAGACATGCCGCTTGTGCCGCCGACCCATGAGCACCTTCGGCTCCGGGCCAGTGGTGTCCATCAGGATGATGGTCGCCGCATCGCGCGGCCGCAGCCTCGCGGAGGCGGGGCGTTGACTGCCGGTGTCGGTCATGGATGCGCCAGGGCCGGCGGGGGCTCGCCCGCCTCCGGCGAGGCGGGATCGAAGCCGTGCATGCGCAGCGCCCATTGCAGGCCGATCAGCGCGCCTTTGGCGGGCTGGAGCAGGGCCAGCGAGAGGATCAGCGTCATGGGCGCCCAGAGAGCCATGTGAACCCAGAGGTCGGGGCTGGCTATCCTTTCCAGCGCCAGCGCCAGGCCCACCACGATATGGCCGACGATGGTGATTACCACATAGGGCGGCGCGTCGTCGGCGCGATGGTGATAGAGGGCCTCGCCGCAGGCGGCGCAGTGGTTCTCGACCTTGAGATAGCGCCCGAAGATCCGGCCCCTGCCGCAATGCGGGCAGCGGCAGCGCAGACCGCGCAGCACGGCGTTCGCGGCGATGCGCTCGGAGGTATTCGAAGCACCGTGTTCGCGTAAGGTCATCGCGTCGAGCTCTTGCCCTTCATCTTGCCACGGGCCGCGCCCCGGTCGCGGCGCTTGCCGCGACGGCTGTCGCCCGCCGGCTTGATGTAGCGCCCCTCGGACAGGATTTCAAAGCGCAGCGCGCCGGCCACGGGGGCCGCTTCAACCAGACGCACCTCCACGGTGTCGCCGAGGCGGAAGGATTCGCCCGTGGCCGCGCCCACCAGCGCCTGTCTGGCCTCGTCGTGGGCGTAATAGTCCTTGCCGATGGTGGCGGCGGGCACGAAGCCGGAGGCGCCGGTCTCGGCCAGCACCACGAACAGCCCGGCGCGGGTGACGCCCGAGACGCGGCCGGCGAAGGTCGAGCCGATGCGGTCGGCGAGGTGGTGGGCGATCAGCCGGTCGACGGTGTCGCGCTCGGCGGCCATGGCGCGGCGCTCGGCGGCGGAGATCTGCGCGCCGATCTCGTTCAGCACCGGCACGGTCATGCTGTCCGGCAGGCCGTCCTTGCCCAGCCCGAGCGAGCGGATCAGCGCGCGGTGGACGATCAGGTCGGCGTAGCGGCGGATCGGCGAGGTGAAATGGGCGTAGCGCCTGAGGTTCAGGCCGAAGTGGCCGTAGTTGTCGGCGGAATACTCCGCCTGGGCCTGGCTGCGCAGCACGATCTCATTGACCAGTGGCGCGTTCTCGGTGCCGGCAACGCGGGCGAGGATGCGGTTGAAGTTGGCGGGGCGGAGGTTGTCCTGCTTGGGCAGGTCGATGCCGAGACCGGCCAGCACTTCGCGCAGGGTGGCGAGCTTTTCGAGGCTCGGCTGGTCGTGGACGCGGAAGACCAGCGGGATGCG
>JBEBSP010000082.1:0-11465 GCA_040394255.1 Agaricicola taiwanensis
AGAAAATCATTCCGAACCGTACCGGTGGTTTGTCAGGGAAGAATAGCGGCGCCACGGGGGATCCTGCGGGATATGCTGGTATTGGTAAGCAGGTCGCTGCGCGGTTTTGTCGGCCAAGCGGCTGAAGTTGCATCTGTAACATCATCCAAGACGCACAGACGGCACAGGGGTTTCCCGGATTCGAAGACGGGTCTTACGGTGTGATTGTGATCATGCCACTGGCTGCCGGTCGGTTTGGCCACCCCAACCGAGACTCACGGGGGCTGTAATTCTGCCGTCGTAAGTGTGATGCTGAGGTTCCACGACAGCACCTTGCAATGCGGTGAACCTCAATTTCGTTGTCCCCATCACACCGGCGAAGGAAACAGGGATGGACAAGATACAAGACGTCGCCGTCATCGTCGGTAGCCTTAGGAAGGACTCGATCAACCGCAAAGTGGCGCAGGCGCTCGCCGAGTTGACGACCTCGGGCCTGAGGCTCTCCTTCGTCGAGATTGGGCAACTGCCGATCTATAATCAGGACGCCGATGAAAATCCGCCGGCCGAATGGACTGCGTTTCGCGAACGGATCGGCGCGGCGGACGCGGTTCTCTTCGTTACACCTGAACACAACCGTTCCGTGCCTGCCGCACTCAAGAACGCGCTGGATGTCGGCTCAAGGCCCTATGGCAAGAACGTCTGGAACGGCAAACCGGGCGCAGTCGTCACCGCATCGCCGGGCGGTATCGGTGGATTTGGATCAAATCACCATTTGCGCCAGTCGCTCGTCTTTCTGAACGTCCCCACGATGGCGCAGCCCGAAGCCTATATCGGAGGCGCCGACAAGCTGTTCGACGCAGGTGGCAGGCTGATCAACGACGGGACGCGGAAATTCCTGGAAAGCTTCATGAGTGCCTATGCCAAATGGGTTGAAGCGAACGTTTGAATGTATGCCGCAAGAGGGCCCGCCCGGCGGACGGTTCGCGGCAAAACCCGGCAGCATCCTGGCAAGACCGGGAGTAGCCTCAGACCGTCCTCATCCTCCTGTGCGTGTTGATCTTGGACAGGGGCATCGGGCGAATGTATAACGTATAAAAAATGTTATTTATTTTGCAAGACACATAAAAAATGTAAAAGTCGATTGACATAACCTACAAAATAAGTCGAGTTTACATCGGCAAGGGATCGACGAGGATATTTCCCATGACGATACAGTTTCAGAAACGGCTGCAGCGATTGGGCTTCATCATGGCCACGGTCGCGGCGTTCATCACCCTGACGGCGATCACGGCTTTCGCCCAGACCCAGCTTCTCAATGTCAGTTATGATCCGACCCGCGAACTTTACCGTGAGTTTAATGCCGCCTTTGTGGCCCATCAGCAGAAAGCCGCCGGTGAGACCATCACCGTAAGGCAGTCCCACGGCGGTTCGGGCGCTCAGGCTCGCGCGGTGATCGATGGTCTCGACGCTGACGTCGTGACGCTGGCCATGCAGTCGGACATCGACGCGATAGTGAAGAATTCGGGCAAGATCGCCGCCGACTGGCGCACGCGGTTGCCGCACAACAGTGCGCCATACACGTCCACCATGGTTTTCCTTGTCCGGAAGGGCAATCCCAAGGGGTTGAAGGATTGGGACGATCTGGTGAAGCCGGGCATCCAGGTAATCACGCCGAACCCCAAAACCTCAGGCGCGGCCCGCTGGAATTATCTGGCCGCCTGGGCCTTCGCCCAGGAAAAGTTCAATGGCGACGTGGAGAAGGTGAAGGCATTCGTCGGCGCGCTCTACAAGAATGTTCCGGTGCTCGACACCGGCGCGCGCGGCTCGACAACGACCTTCGTCCAGCGAGGCTTGGGCGAGGTGCTGCTGGCCTGGGAGAACGAGGCCTTCCTTGCGCTCGACGAGCTTGGTCCCGACAAGTTCGAGATCGTCGTGCCGTCCATATCCATGCTCGCGGAGCCGGTGGTCGCGGTGGTCGATCAGAATGTCGACAAGAAGGGCACCCGCAAGGCCGCCGAAGCCTATCTTGAATACCTTTATTCCGCCGAAGGCCAGACCATCGCCGCGAAGAATTATTACCGGCCGGCCCAGCCCGAGCTGGCCCGCCCGGAAGATGTGGCGCGCTTCCCCAAGGTGAAGCTTCTCACGATCGATGATCCGCTGTTCGGCGGTTGGAGCAAGGCGCAGCCCGAGCATTTCGGTGATGGCGGCCTGTTCGATCAGATCTACAAGCCCTGACGGGAACCCCCATGAGCAATCCGCGCACCGGATTTGCGTGGCGGCGGCCGAGCGTCCTTCCCGGTTTCGGGCTGACGCTCGGCTTCGCCGTGACCTATCTCAGTCTCATCGTCCTCATCCCCATCGCGGCCCTGATCCTGCGCACGACGTCGCTCAGCATCGACCAGTTCTGGAGCATAGCCACCAATGACAGGGTGTTGGCAGCCCTGAGGGTAAGCTTCGGCGGCGCCTTGATCGCGGCCTGCGTGAACGCGGTCTTCGGGCTGATCGTGGCCTGGGTGCTGGTGCGCTATCGTTTCCCCGGCAAGAAGGTGATCGACGCCATCGTCGACCTGCCGTTTGCGCTGCCGACAGCCGTGGCCGGCATAGCCCTGACCGCCATCTTCGCCCAGAACGGCTGGATCGGACGGTTCCTCGAACCCTATGGCATCAAGATCGCCTATACATTCACGGGCATCGTCATTGCGCTGATCTTCATCGGCCTGCCGTTCGTGGTGCGCACGGTGCAGCCCGTGCTCGAGGAAATCGAGCGTGAGCTGGAGGAAGCTGCGGCGACGCTGGGGGCAAGTCGTTATCAGACCGTGACGCGGGTCATCCTGCCAGCGCTGCTTCCCGCGCTGCTGACCGGCTTTGTGCTGGCGCTGGCCCGTGCCGTCGGGGAATACGGCTCGGTCGTCTTCATCGCGGGCAATTTGCCTTACCGGACCGAGATCGCTCCCTTGCTGATCGTCATCCGACTGGAGGAGTTCGATTATGCGGGCGCCTCCGCCATCGCGACGATCATGCTCGGCATTTCCTTCGTGATCTTCCTTGTCATCAATCTGATCCAGGCGTGGTCGCGCCGGAGGTTCGGCAATGTCTGAGATCGCACTCACCGGAAACCATGCGGCGGGGACATCGCCCGTCACCGAGACGCGCTTCGTGCGCGGACTTCTCATCGCCACGACCTTCGCCTTCCTGGGGCTGTTCCTGCTGTTCCCGCTCGTGGTGGTGTTCAGCGAAGCCCTCGCCGCCGGCGGCGCGGCCTTTTTCGCCGCCCTGGTGGAGCCCGATGCCATGGCGGCGATCAAGCTGACCCTGATCGTCGCGGCCATCGCGGTTCCGGCCAACATTGTCTTTGGCGTCGCGGCATCCTGGGCCATAGCCAAATTCGAATTCCGGGGAAAGAGCGTGCTCATCACGCTCATCGACCTGCCGTTCTCGGTTTCGCCCGTGGTCGGCGGCCTGATCTATGTCATCCTGTTCGGTACGCAGGGCTATTTCGGGACCTACCTGCAGAGTTATGGCATCCAGATCGTCTTCGCCGTGCCGGGTATCGTGCTGGCCACGATCTTTGTGACGTTTCCCTTCGTGGCGCGTGAGCTGATCCCGCTGATGCAGGAACAGGGCACACAGGACGAGGAGGCCGCGCTGTCCCTGGGCGCGACCGGATGGCAGACCTTTCGACGCGTCACGTTGCCCAACGCGAAGTGGGGGCTGCTTTACGGCGTTCTGCTCTGCAACGCGCGCGCCATGGGAGAGTTCGGCGCCGTATCGGTGGTGTCGGGCCACATTCGCGGCCTGACCAACACCATGCCGCTGCATGTCGAAATTCTCTATAACGACTATCAATGGGCCGCGGCTTTCGCGGTCGCTTCCCTTCTGGCGCTGCTGGCGCTTGTCACCCTGATCGTCAAAACCCTGCTCGAATGGCGCTACAGCGACGAGATCGCCGCCAGCGGCCGTGCGCATTAATTCTGTCGAGGAACCTATGGACGCTTTGGTACATACTTCTCTGGATCATGATGTGAACCGCGCAAGGCGTGGATGGGGTGAGGCCGTGGACGTCACCATTGACGGCATCCAGAAGACCTTCGGCGAGACGCCGGCCCTGCACGGTGTGTCGCTGGGCATTGCCGGCGGCGAACTGATCGCCCTGCTGGGGCCGTCGGGGTCCGGCAAGACCACGCTGCTGCGCATCCTCGCCGGTCTGGAACAGCCCACCGGCGGGCGCGTGCTGTTCGATGAGGACGACGCCTCGGCCAAGAGCGTGCGCGAGCGCCATGTCGGTTTCGTGTTTCAGCATTACGCCCTGTTCCGGCACATGAGCGTGTTCGACAACATCGCCTTCGGGCTGTCCGTGCGGCCGAAGGCGATCCGGCCCGCCAAGGCGGTCATCCGCGAGCGCGTGATGGAATTGCTGGATCTGGTCCAACTGTCGGGACTTGAGAAACGCTACCCGTCGCAGCTCTCCGGCGGCCAGCGGCAGCGCGTGGCGCTGGCGCGCGCGCTGGCCATCGAGCCGCGCATCCTGCTGCTCGACGAGCCCTTCGGCGCCCTGGACGCCAAGGTGCGCAAGGAACTTCGGCGCTGGCTGCGTGAACTGCACGAACAGACCGGCCACACCACCGTCTTCGTGACCCATGACCAGGAGGAAGCCCTGGAACTCGCCGACCGGGTGGTCGTCATGAGCCAGGGCCGCATCGAGCAGGTGGGCAGCGCCGATGATGTTCTGGACCGGCCCGCAAGCCCGTTCGTCTTCAGTTTCATCGGTGAATCCAGCTCGTTGCCGGTCACTATACGTGGCGAAGAGGTCCTGTTCGACGGCCGCTCGGTCGGGATCAAGGCCAATGGACAGCAAGATGGTCCGGGAGTTCTCTTCTTTCGTCCCAACCATGCGATCATCGACGATGCGGGAGCTTTGTCGGGTATCGTCACGGCCAGCCGCCGCCACGGAATCCACCGCCGGATCGAGATCGACATCGCCGGGCACCGGATAGAACTGGACACCGCGCCGCAGGTGGAGGCTGAAATCGGTTCCTCACGATCCGTCCGGCTGACGCAGTGGACGATCTATCCTTCCGCATGAGTTCGGCGGCTTGTCACATCCCGGCACATGAGACGTGCTGGGATGGTTTGACCATGGCTCGGATTGAGCCGGCACGCCGGCTCAGATCAGCCCCCGCATCGCCAGCTCATCCTTGACATAGGCATAGTAGATCGGCGCGGCGATCAGGCCCACGATGCCGAAGGCCGCTTCCATCACCAGCATGACGACCAGCAGTTCCCAGGCGCGCGCGTTGATGCGCGAGCCGATGATCTTGGCGTTCAGGAAATACTCGAGCTTGTGGATGACGACGAGGAAAGCCAGCGATCCGATGGCGGCCATCGGGGAGTAGCTGAGCGCGACCGTCACGATCACCGTGTTGGATATCAGGTTGCCGATCACGGGCAGGAGGCCGGCGATGAAGGTCACCGCGATCATGGTCTTGGCCAGGGGCAGGTCGATGCCGAAGGCGGGCAGCAGCACCGCCAGGTAGAGGCCCGTGAAGAAGGTGTTTATCGCTGAGATGCGTATCTGGGAGAAGACGATGTTGCGGAAGGCGCCGCTCAGGATGGCCGCGCGTTCGCCCAGAGCGACAGCCAGCGGGCCACGCCGCACGGGTTGGCGGGCGATGTGCCCGAACACGATGATGGCGCCGATAATCATGCCCAGAAGGGTGCGTATGATCACCGTGCCCACGTCCTGCCCGATGAAGCGCAACTGCCCGGCATTGGCCCGCAGCCATGAGGCGATGCTCGCCTCCATGCTTTCGACGTTGGTCGGCAGATAGTCGCGCGCCCAGGCCGGCACATGCCCGCGCGCCGTTGCGGCGACATCGGCCATCTTCTGCATCAGGGCGACGATGCTTTCCGGTCCGCGCGTCACGAACGGCATGATGCCGAGCACTGCCACGGTGATCGCTCCGATGACGATGACGGTCAGTGCCGCGACGGCGAGCGAGGCTCCCAGGCGGTTGTCGAAGCCGCGTCGGATCAGGGCCTCCGCGCCGTCACGCGCGATCTGGAAAATCAGCAGTCCGAACAGCAGGGAGCCAAGGAGACCCAGCTGGAGGGCGGCAATCAGGGCGATGGCGGCGATCACCAGCGAAGCAATGTCGATACGGTCTGTTTTGGGCACGGAAGGTCCGGAAGAGGGGGAGACATCAATGTCATCTATAGGCAGGCTTGGTAAGCGCAGGATAGCAGGTATCCTGCCGTCTGGAGTGAGGATAATCGGACGCATGGAGCAATGCGCCGCGACACTCTAGGATGGTATGGATCACGGGAAAATGTCATGGCCGGCAGATATACGCTCTACGGTGCCAAACTTTCGGGACCAACCTATAAGGTCGCGCTCATGCTGGCGCTGTGCGGAGAGGATTTCGCCTACCGTCACATGGACATGAAATCCGGCGCCCATAAGCAACCTTCCTATCTGGCGCTGAATCGCTTCGGGCAGGTGCCCTGTCTCGTGGATCGGTCCAACGGGCGTCAGTTGTCGCAGTCTGCCGCGATTCTGGAATATCTGGCCGACAGGACGGGCAGGTTCGGCGGCGCAACTCTCGAAGAGCGGCTGACGGTGCGCGAGTGGATGTTCTGGGACTTCGATCGGCTGGCGCCGGGCGTATACCGCACGCGAGCCGCAAGGATCGGCGTCAGGCCACAGCTGCCGGATGTGGTGGCCTATTTCGAACATGAGGCCCATCTGGCTCTGAAGGTGCTGGATCAGGCGCTGACGGGCCGGCAATGGCTGGTGGGCGAGGGGCCGACCATCGCCGATATCGACGTTTACGGAGTGGTGTCGCTTGCCCCGGAGGGGCAGTTTGATATGTCGCCCTACGCGGCGGTGCAGGCATGGAGCCGCCGTTTTGAAGAGCTGCCGGGCTTCGGGTCGCGCGCCGATCTTTTGCCCGGCGAAGATCGCGGATGAACACCGCACCGGCCCCCATCAGCATCGTTCCGGCGCGACGTGAGCATGTGCCGGAGATCGTGGTGCTGCTTGCCGACGATATTCTCGGCGGCGCGCGGGAAAGCACATCGGCCGAAGCGCGCGCGGATTATGAGCGCGCCTTCGATGCAATCCAGCACACGCCCTCGACCACGCTTTACGTGATGCTGGATGGAAACGGGCCTGTCCTGGGCACCTTCCAGCTGACCCTCACTCCGGGCCTGTCGCTGCGCGGGACGACCTGTGCGGATATCGAGGCGGTGCGCGTCGCATCTTCGATGCGTGGCCGGGGGCTGGGCGAAAGCATGATGCGCTTTGCCATCGCCCAGGCGAGGGCGGCGGGTGCCGGCCTCATCCAGATCAGCTCCAACAGCGTCCGCACGGACGCCCATCGTTTCTACGAACGTCTCGGCTTCACCCGAAGCCACAGCGGCTTCAAGATGAAGGTATGAGCAGGTGAGGCGGAGAGGTCCCGGGTATCGGATGATCCACCGCTCCCTCGCGGTGGCGCTCGCCTATCTCATGCTGGCGCAGATGCAGCTGGCGGGGATGGCGGGTGCGGTGCAGGCCGCGAACCGGGCCAGCGGTGCCGGTATTCCGCTGGTGCTGTGCTCCGGCATGGAACGCGCGCCGGACACGCCGCAGAACCATCGCACCTCCGATTGCCCCTGTGGCGCGGCCTGTCCCGTAGGTGCCGCCTCTGTCCTGCCGCCGGAAAATGGTGTTGGCCTTGCCGCCCCCGGTATCCAGACCGTGGACGGAGCCAAGGCTGTTCCGCCCGTCGCCGTTCATGTCCCGCTTGCTCGCTGGCCATTCGCGCCACGCGCCCCTCCGACCCTCTCCGCTGCCTGATATTTCAACACAAGCCGCTGACATATACGGGGCGTTGCCCTGATCGGAGATTACCCATGTTTCGCATCCCACGCAGCGAGATCGCGCTCGCACTGCTCGTTTTCATCATGACCGCCGGCTCGGTCCTCGCGCACGGCTATGAGGTCGGTCCGCTCAAGATCGGCCATCCCTGGTCCCGTGCGACACCGGACGGCGCCAAGGTCGCTGGCGGCTATCTGAAGATCACCAACACTGGCACGGAGCCCGATCGTCTCGTCGGTGGGTCGTTCGACCGGGCTGGCCGTTTCGAGGTGCATGAGATGAAGGTTGCCGATGGCACCATGACCATGCGCCCGATCACAGGCGGGCTGGTCATAGCCCCCGGTGAAACGGTCACACTGGAGCCGGGCGGGCTGCACATCATGTTCCTGGACCTCAAGAGCGGGCTGGCTGAGAAGGACAAGGTCAAGGGAACGCTGGTCTTCGAAAAAGCCGGCAGTGTCGAGGTGGAATTCGCCATTGCGGGCCTCGGTTCGAAGGACGGCAAGGCGTCAAAGGCCGCCGCCGAGGAACACAAGCATCACTGAATAAATAAAGCGGCGGCTCCATGGAGCCGCCGTGTCACCCTGAGCTGATTGTAGGGCGGATCCGATATATCGCGCGCCGGTGGCTTGTCCCGGAGGGGCAAGGTTCCTAGCTTCATGGACGACGCGCCGCGCATCCCCGCGCGGGCCCTTTCCATGGAGCCCCTTATGGCGACCCAAACAAAGCCCATCGATCTGCATTTCTGGCCGACTCCCAACGGGTGGAAGATCACCATCATGTTGGAGGAGCTGGGTGTGCCCTACACCATCCATCCGGTGAACATCGGCAAGGGCGATCAGTTCAAGCCGGAATTCCTGGCCATCTCGCCCAACAACCGCATGCCCGCCATCGTCGATCCCGAAGGGCCGGGCGGCCAACCGATCTCGGTCTTCGAATCCGGCGCGATCCTGCAATACCTCGGCCGCAAGTTCGGCAAGCTCTACCCGAGCGATGAGCGTGCCCGCGTGGCGGTGGAGGAATGGCTGTTCTGGCAGATGGGCGGCCTCGGCCCCATGGCAGGGCAAACCCACCACTTCCGCAACTATGCGCAGGAGAAAATCCCCTACGCCATCGACCGCTATGTCAACGAGGTCCATCGGCTCTATGGCGTCATGAACAAGCGCCTGGCCGACCGCGACTATCTGGCGGGTGACTATTCCATCGCCGACATCGCCTGCATCGGGTGGGCCAGGGGCTGGGAGAAGCAGGGCCAGGACATCGCCGAATTTCCCCACCTGAAGGCATGGCTCGACCGCATGCTGGCCAGGCCCGCCGTGGAGCGCGGGCTCGCGGTGGGAGAAAACCTCCGCTCCGATCTCGCCACCGACAAGGATGCGCAGAAAATCCTGTTCGGCCAGCGGGCGCGGTAAAATTCCTTCCCTCAATGCCCGGCCCCGATCTGGTCGGGCATTGGGATTGAACCGGCGCCAGTATGCCGCCGCTTCGAAGGTTGGAGCCGGGAGCCGAGCCCTTACTTCGCTCGAGTCCAGTTTTGCGTCTTGCAGAATACCGTGACGCAGCCCGAGACATTAAGGCGGCTCGCGCCGTCAAGCATCATCTTGGCCTTGTAAGTCTTGCCGTCTTCCGGATTGTAGATCGACCCCTGCCATTGCTCGCCGTTCGGCTTCATGCCCGACAGCAGCGGCAGTCCGATCAGCGGGCGGCTGCGTTGGCCGGCATCCTGGTTCTTGGCATCAAGCTTGGGCTTGCCGTCGGGCGTGGTCGGCTCCTTGAGGGCGATGATCTTCCCGCACAGGGCCTCGCCGCAGCTTGAAATCTGGACGCGTGACTTGCCCTCGGGCGTGAGCCAGACGCCGGTGGGGTCGGCGGCATGGGCCGGGGACAGTGAAAATCCTAAAGCAGTGAGGACCAGGGCCGGCAGTGATCGCGTCATGACTTCCTCCATGGGCGGGTCCGTCTTACGCGGACGTCATGCGGCGAGGCTAACCTGCCTTCTGCCTCCTGCGAAGTGGCTTGTCCTGGGCGGGAGAGGGGGCAATCCGCCATCGTGGTTTGCAAAGGGTTACTTCGGTTGAATAATCGGTGTGCTCATATTGATCTATTTTCATGTAGATTTGAGGGGTATTGATAGTAATCAGTATGTGAATTTTACGAAGTGTTTTAAATTCATTTGCTCATCATTAAGTTCGATTTTTAAGATGCCATTCAAATGCGATCGTCAATGCTGTCCATGGATCAGGAGTAATGGTCCGCCAGCCGCAGGATGCGGTGCAATGAAGGGGAGCAACACATGGCCCGCTTTGAACTTCTTTCGACGGAAAACGCCGCTCTTGCCGGTCTGGTCGCCGACAGCGACATGTTCGTGCGTCTCGGCCTGATGTACGCCAGCGGCCGCTCGGTGGCGCTGGACCGCGTCGCCGCACACATGTGGTTCAACATCGCCGCCGTGAAGGGCGACCGCGAAGCGGTGCAGATGCGCCGCGAGCTGTCCGAGGAAATGACCTCTGGTGAGATCGCCGAAGCACAGCGCGCCGCCCGCGAGTGGCTGACGATGCACTGACCTCACGCTTTGAGCGACCAGTCTCGAATGATCTCCGCGATCGCCGCCACGCCATCGGTCAGGGCTGCGGGGCCGGGTTGCAGGATGATGGTCGACTTCACCTCGTGAAGCGCGCCATCCCGCACCGCCGGGACCGCATCGAACCCGGGTCGCGCCGTCACGCGCGACGGGACGAATTTCTTGCCGCACCACGACCCGATGATGATGTCGGGCCGGGCGGCGATGACAGCCTCGCCTGAGACGATGCGGTCCTTCGCGGCCTTCTGTCTGGCAAGCGATGCGAACACATCGTCTCCGCCCGCGATCGCGATCAGTTCCGACACCCAGCCGATCCCGGAGATCATGGGCTCGTCCCATTCCTCGAAATAGACCCTTGGTCGGCGGGGCAGGGCATCTGACTGTGTTTTCAACTCACCGAGCCCGAGTATGAGGCTGTCGGCCAGCGCATCGGCCTTACCCGCCACGTCTACCAGCCGTCCCAGCGTGCGGATCATCGCGATAATTCCCGCGACATCGCGCTGGTTGAAGGCATGAACGGCGACGCCTTCCTTCACCAGCGCCGAGACGATTTCCGCCTGGAGGTCCGAGAAGGTCAGGACGAGGTCCGGCTCCAGCGCGAGGATTTTGGGAATATCGGCGGAGATGAAGGCAGCGACGCGCGGTTTTTCGCGCCGGACGCGGGCAGGGCGCACGGCATAGCCCGACACGCCGACGATCCGGGCCTCTTCCCCGAGGAGATAGAGGGTTTCGACGGTTTCTTCGGTCAAGCAGACGATGCGATTCGGCGGGAACATGTGCGCAAGATAGCGCGAAGTGGCGTCCGGTGCCTTGACCATTGCTCCGTGGCTGGGCATAGCTTTTCGCGCCGGAGACGTGGCCGAGAGGCTGAAGGCACTCGTTTGCTAAATGAGCAGACCCCCAAAAGGGTCTCGAGGGTTCGAATCCCTCCGTCTCCGCCACTCCCATTTCTCAGTCCGCCGCCAGCACGAACGGCTGCATGCCTTCCCCGCAGCAAGCCGCCCATCAAGATCACTATCGGTGATGCCGCCTGTGATGATAGCG
>JBEBSP010000083.1:0-11433 GCA_040394255.1 Agaricicola taiwanensis
ACGCTGCATCCGGCGTCACCGGCGCACGGCATAACGCCTCCCTGTCGCAGTGGAATGGTCGCGGCGCTGGGCGGGATCAGAAATCGCTGGCCAGCCCCTTGACCTCCCAGTCGCCGTAGCGCACCGGCTCCTTGCCGCCGCGGCCCATGTGCTCGGGTGGAAGGCTGGCTGCGGCGTCGATGGCGGCGCGGCGGGCCTCGGCTTCGGCGAGGGCGCGCGCCGCTTCCGGCGTCAGGGGCCTTTTCGGCGGGGGCGGGGTGTCGGTTTCGGTCATGGTCTTCCTTGCGTCCGGCTTGTGTTCGCCCAACATATAGGGCATCGGGAGCCAGCATGCTCCTCAAAGTCTGACTTGAAATGGATGATGCCGGGCTGCAAACGGCACTTTCCTGCGCTCCGGTGCTCACCTACATGGAGTAGGCTCCGCTCCGGTGCTCGGAAATCGTCGTTTTCGCCACGGCCTGACCCATTTCAAGTCAGACTTTCACGAGGATGAGACCCATGAATTACGTCAAGACCGCCATGCTGCTCGCGGGGATGACCGCGCTGTTCATGGCCGTCGGCTATGTCATCGGCGGCTCCGGCGGCCTGATGATCGCCTTCGTCGTCGCGCTGGCGATGAACGCCTTCTCCTACTGGAACTCCGACAAGATGGTGCTGCGCATGTATGGCGCGCGTCAGGTCGACGCCCAATCCGCGCCGGACCTCCACGGCATGGTGCGGGAACTGGCGGCCAACGCGCAGCTGCCGATGCCCAAGGTCTACATCATCGAGAACCCGCAGCCCAACGCCTTCGCCACCGGCCGAAACCCGCAGAACGCCGCCGTCGCCGCCACCACGGGGCTGCTGCAGCAGCTGACGCGCGAGGAGATCGCCGGCGTGATGGCGCACGAGCTGGCGCACATCAAGAACCACGACACGCTCATCATGACCATCACCGCGACCATCGCGGGCGCGATCTCCATGCTGGCCAACATCTCCCTGTTCACGGGCGGAAACCGCAACAACGGCGGCTTCGGCATCATCGGCACGATCGCGATCATGATCCTTGCGCCCATGGCCGCCATGGTGGTGCAGATGGCCATCAGCCGCACGCGCGAATACGCCGCCGACCGCATGGGCGCGCAGATCTGCCGCCAGCCGCTGTGGCTCGCCTCCGCCCTGTCCAAGATCGCGGGCGCGGCGAAACGGGTGGATAACCCCGTGGCCGAGCACAATCCGGCGACCGCCCATATGTTCATCATCAACCCGCTGTCGGGCGCGCGGGCGGACAACCTGTTCTCGACCCATCCCGACACCGGCAACCGCATCGCCCAGCTCGAACGCCTCGCGCGGGAGATGGGAGCGACGGCCCGTCCCGCCGCCACGCAGGCGGCGCGTCCGGCGTCCGGCCCATGGGGCGGAAGCGCCGGTACGCGCGGCGGACCCTGGGGTTGAGTACCTCCCGCGTCTGGCACCGCGCCCCGAAGGTCCAGCCACCCTCGCAGGGGCTCGCCGCGCGGCGGGCCGCCACCATCCTCATCGACGGCGTGCTGCGCCGCAGGCAGCCGCTCGATGAACAGCTCGACGCCGAGGGAGGACCGCTGGCGGGCCTCGACCCGCGCGACCGCGCTCTGGCCCGCGCCATCGCAGGCATGAGCCTGCGGCGGCTCGGCAGCCTGAGGGCGATCCTGGACCGCCTGCTGGCCAAGGGCCTGCCGGGCGGCGGCGCATCCGGCCCGCTGGAGGCGATGCTCATCACCGGCGCGGCCCAGATCCTCCTGATGGAGGTGCCCGACCATGCGGCGGTCTCGCTGGCGGTGGACCAGGCGCAGGCTCACCGCGCCACCAGGCCGTTCGCGGCGCTGGTCAACGGCACGTTGCGCAACGTCGCCCGCATGAAGGACGATTTCGCCGGGGTGCTGTCCGACCCGGTGCGGGACGTTCCCGGCTGGCTGCACGCGCGCCGTGTCGCGGCCTATGGCGCCGAGACAGCTTATGCCGTCGCGGCGGCGGAGCGGCATGAGGCGGCGCTGGACCTGACCGTGAAGACCGATCCGGCGGGCTGGGCGGAGCGGCTCGGCGGTCTTGCCCTGCCGACCGGCACGGTGCGGCTGGCGGATGCCGGGGCGGTGCCGGAACTGGAAGGCTTCGCGGCGGGCGACTGGTGGGTGCAGGACGCCGCCGCCGCCCTGCCGGCGAAACTGTTCGGCGATCTTTCGGGCAAGCGCGCCGCCGATCTCTGCGCCGCGCCGGGCGGCAAGACCGCGCAGCTGGCGGCGGCGGGCGGCGAGGTGGTGGCGGTCGACCGCTCGCGCAAACGGCTGGAGCGGGTGCGCGAGAACATGACCCGGCTGGGCTTTACGGTGGAGACCGTCGCGGCCGATGCGGGCGAGTGGGACGGCGGCATGTTCGACGCGGTGCTGCTGGACGCGCCCTGCTCGGCCACGGGCACCATCCGGCGGCATCCCGATGTCGCCTGGCTCAAGGCGGAGAACGATATAACCTCGCTTGCCAGGCACCAGACCCGGCTGCTCGACGCGGCCGCCGGGCATGTCGCTCCGGGCGGCGTGCTGGTCTATGCCACCTGCTCGCTGGAGCCGGAGGAAGGAGAGCGCCAGATCGCGGCTCTGCTTGCGCGTGATTCGCGGTTTCGGCGGCGTCCGGTGCGGGCCGATGAGGTCGGCGGCGCGGCGGAACTCATCACGCCCGATGGCGACCTGCGCACGCTGCCTTCTCATTTTCCACATGAGAACACACGTTTTTCCGGCCTCGACGGCTTTTTCGCCGCACGGCTCGAACGAAGCGGTTAGACAATCGGTCCGCGCGGGTTTCAGCTAGGCTGATCCGGCTGCTGGATCGAGGGTGTGACGCGTGCGTATCGTGTTGGCGGAGGAGACCCGTAGGGTATCCGTGGTGCTGGGCCTGACGGCCCGAGCGCTGGCCCGCCATATGCGCCGCCCGCGCTGGCTGGTCCTTCCCAAGCGCCGCCGCCCGCCCGAGCGCATGGTCATCGCCCCGCCGGACCTCAGAACCGGCGATCCCTCCATCGCCACCGATCTCTATGCCGGACGCTACGTGCTCGGCGGCGCGGTGATCGACACCGGCGGCCTGTCGGTGTTCGAGCTTCCCGCGCCGAGCCGGGCTTGGGCCGAGGACCTGCACGGCTTCGGCTGGCTGCGCCACCTCAGGGCCGCCGGCACGCCGCTGGCGCGCGCCCACAGCCGGGCGCTGCTTGAGGAGTGGATGGCCGGGCCGGGCCGGGGGACCCGTGTGGCGCGGGGCGCCGCCGTCACCGCGCGGCGGCTGATCTCGCTCCTGATCCAGGCGCCCTTCCTGCTGGACGGGGCGGAACTGCGCTTTTCCAAGAAATTCCTGCGCACGCTCGGCTCCGATGCCCGCAGGCTGGAGCGGATGGCCCTGCCGGACGGCGCGCCGCGTATCCTCGCCGCCACCGCCCTGACCATGGCGGGGCTCTGCCTGCCCAGCGAGCCGCGCGCGCTGCGGGCCGGGGCGCACCGTCTCTCGGTGGAGCTGTCGCGGCAGATCCGGGCCGACGGCGGCCATGTCAATCGCAACCCGGCCGTGCTGCTCGACCTGCTGCTCGACCTCGTGCCGCTGCGCCAGACCTACGGCGCGCGCAGCCTGGAGCCGCCGGCGGCGCTGGTGGCGGCCATCGACCGGGCCATGCCCATGCTGCGCTTCTTCCGCATGGGCGACGGCGGTTTCGCCGGCTTCAACGGCGCGGGCGCGGTTGCGGCCGACGAACTGGCGGCGGTGCTGGCCTATGACGACGCGCGCGGCCGTCCGGTGATGAATGCGACGCACAGCGGCTACCAGCGGGTCGAGGGCGGCGACACCGTGATGGTGGTGGACGCGGGGGTTCCGCCATCGCCGCCGCTCAGTTACGA
The DNA here is from genome assembly GCA_040394255.1 of Agaricicola taiwanensis. Taxonomy (GTDB): domain Bacteria; phylum Pseudomonadota; class Alphaproteobacteria; order Rhizobiales; family Methylopilaceae; genus Agaricicola; species Agaricicola taiwanensis_A. The sequence goes on from JBEBSP010000083.1 coordinate 3,888, forward strand.
GGCCCATGCCGGATGCCTGTCGTTCGAGATGAGCGTGGGGGTGAACCGCGTGGTGGTCAACTGCGGCGACGCCGGTCGCGGCCATGGCCGCGACCGCTGGCGGCAGGTGGCGCGCGCCACGGCGGCGCATTCCACCGCCACGGTGGCCGATACCTCGTCGGCGCGCTTCCTGTCGTCGCGGCTGATGACACGGCTGTTCGGCGCGCCGGTGGTGTCCGGCCCGCTGTCGGTGCCGGTGGAGCGGCGCGACCAGGCGGAAGGCACCATCCTCGGGGCGCGGCACGACGGCTACGCCACGCTGTTCAACCTCGCCCACCGGCGCGAGTGGAAGCTGTCGGCGGACGGCCGGCGGCTCGACGGGCTGGATGTGTTCGAGGCGGCGAAACCGGGATCGGCGGTCCGGGCGGGAACGGACTATGCGGTTCGTTTCCACCTGCACCCCGGCGTCCGCCCCAGCCGGATGCGGGAAGGCCGCGCTGTGATCCTGACGCTCGGCGACGGATCGGCCTGGGTGTTCTCCGCCGGCAGCCGGACGATCAGCATCGAGGACAGCGTGTTCCTGGCCGATCCCGTGGGGCCACGTCACGCATCGCAGATCGTCATCACGGGCTCGGCGATCCAGGACGGCGAACTGCGCTGGAGCTTCGTGCGCGCCGAAGTGGGCGGCACGCAGCGCCGCGACGAGGAGACGGGATAGGCTTGCCGGGGCCTCATTTTCGAATGCGTGGCCGGTTGCTCGAGACGGCCTGCGGCCCTCTCCGGGATGGGCCGCCTCCGGGTTCCTTCCTGCCGCGGCGGCCTTCAGGCCACGCCGCGCCGGGCGACTTCAAGCAAAGGGCTCGCGGCGCCCTCCAGGAGCGCAACATCGGCGGCACCGAACAGGTCGCCCTGAAGATAGTCGATCCCCATGGCGACCAGCGCCTCGGCCGCGTCGGGGTCGTCCACGCATTCGGCCACCGTCTCGAAGCCGACGTCGCGGGCGAGGCCCACGATCGCCTTGACGAAGGCCCGATCCTCCGCCGAGGCCATCATGCCGCGCGCATAGGCGCCGTCGATCTTCACCAGGTCGACGCCAAGCTGGCGCAGGACCTTGAACGAGGTGTAGCCGGCCCCGAAATCGTCGATGGCGATCCGCACGCCGCCGGCCTGCATCTCGCGCACGAAGGCCGCCGCCTCGTCGAGGTCCTCGATGGCCGCCGTCTCGGTGATCTCGACCATGAGACGGCCGCTGACGCCGGGAATCAGCGCGGACAGGCCGGCCAGCAGGGCGCGCCATTCCGGATCGACCGTGGTCGCCGCCGAGACATTGACCGCCAGCCGGATGTCCGGGCGCTGGTCGAGCATGGTGAAGGCCAGCTCCAGCACGCGGCGGTCGAGTATGGAGACCACGCCGAGGCGTTCGGCGGGCCGGATGTAGCGGCTGATGCTCTCCATGCCGGCGGGGGTCTCGATGCGCGCCAGCGCCTCGTGCCACTGCACGCTGCGGTCGCAGGCGCGCAGCACCGGCTGGAAGGCCAGGGTGACGCGCCGCGGGTTGAGCGCGGACACGAGGGCCTGCGTCAGGGTCCGGTCGAGGCGGCGGCGCTCCTCGCGCTCCGGGTTCGGCACATAGACGCAGCAGCCGCCGCTGCGGCGGTTGCGCGCCTCGATCATGGCCTCGCGGGTGCGCATCAGCAGTTCGGCGGCGGTGCGGCCGTAGCGCGGAGCGACGGTGCCGCCGATCGCCACCTGCGGCGCGATGGGCCCCGCGAGGGTCGCCACCGGCACCTCGCGCACCGTCTCGCTGAAGCGCCGCATGGCGACTTCCAGCTCGCTCGCCTTGCAGTTGGCCAGCACCACGATGAAGGTCGTGGTGGAATAGCGGCCGATGGCGTCGCCGCCGCGCATGCGCGAGCGGATGCGTTTCACGACGCCTTCGATCAGCTGGTCGGCGACTTCGATCCCGTAGGCGTCGGTGATCGCGCCGAGGCCCTCGATGCTCAGCATGGCGAGGCCACAGGAGCCCTGCGCGCGCTTGGCCTCGTTCAGGGTTTCGTCGAGCACTTCCAGAACGCGCGTGCGATCGAGCGTGCCGGTGAGGGGGTCGGCGCGCGACAGCACGGCGCGGCGCTGCTCGGCCTCCAGACGTTCGGTCACCAGCCGGACAATGCCTTCGGCGCGCACCGGCTTGCCGTCCACGCCCGCATGCCAGATGCCGGTGTCCTCGATCCACACCCGGCGCGCGACGCCGTTGCGGAGAACCTTCATGGGGTAGGTGATCTCATAGCGCACGCCCGCGCCGGCATCGGCCTGCGCCCCGCCGAAGACGGTGGTGTGGCGGGCGACCATGGCTTCCGGATCGACCAGGCGGGCATAGTCCGCGCCGCTGGCGATCATCTCACCGTTCTGCACGCCCAGCAGGGATGCCGCGCCGGGACTCCAGGACAGGGCGTCGCTCGCGATGTCCCAGACGTAGACAGCCTCGCCCAGTTCCCCCAGCAGGAAGGGCAAACGCTCATCGAGCGCCGCGGCTGACGGCTGCGGCCTGTCGGGTCCGGTCATTCGCGCATGATCTCCTGATTCGAGCCGTCAGTATTCCCCAGAAGTCTTTAACGCGGCGTTCCGTCCGGCCCTTGCCATCGAGCGCTGAAACGTTAACATTTTGTTAACCAGCGCAAGCTGCGCGGCCTTTGGCACGGGCCTTGCGATGTGAGGGAAGAATGATGGCGAACGTCCCGAAACGGGACAGGAGTTGACGCGCAATGACGGCGATCCGGCCCGTATCGGCCCTTCCTTCCCTCGTCCGCCGGGACGAGCGCATGCGGTCCCGATCCGAGATGGAGCCGCTGCTTGAGGATGCCCGCGTCGCAGGCGCCCCCATGAAGATCGTCCGCATCCAGCCGGACGCGGCGGTGGTCGCGCAGCTCATGGCCACGCACCTCGACCTGCCGCAGACCCGCCGTCTGCGCCGCCTCGGCGCGGCGGAAGGGGCGGCCGCCTATCGCGCGGCCGGTTCGGACATCGACCGTGGCCGCCGCGCGGCGGTGGCGCTGCCGTCGTGGAGCGCCTGAGACACCGTTTGTGAATGGGTGGGGCTTGGCTGCAAACGCCGCCGCTCCGCGCTCCGGTGCTCGAACATCACCGTTTTCGCTGCGGCCCGATCCACTCACAAACGGTGTCTGCGGTCATCGGTCATGGGCAACGAAAAAAGCGCCGGCGGATCGCGCGGCGCTTGTCACGTGAGGCGGCGTGTCGCCGCCCCGGCCTATGAACTCAGGCTTCGGCCTTCGGCGTCAGGACCTGACGGCCGCGGTACATGCCGGTCTTGAGGTCGAGGTGATGGGGGCGGCGCAGTTCGCCGGAATCCTTGTCCTCAACATAGGTCGGGGCCTTCAAGGCATCGGCGGAACGGCGGAAGCCGCGCTTCATAGGCGAGGTTTTCCTCTTCGGGACGGCCATGGCACTCTTCTCCGTGAACAGCGCGGCGAGGCGGGCGGCCAGACGGTCGACCTAGGCTTCGCGCGGAAAATCTGGCGGGCTCATAACACCCTCCGCGCCGAAACGCCAGAGGGGAGATGCCATCTTCGCCAAATCGGGCTCATGAATCGAGGCAGGCCAGATGGTCCCCGCCACGCGCGCGGGCGGCGACGGTTCCGGCCCAACGGACTTGCGCGCGGCTGGGACGGGCGGTGTCGCGCATGATCGGGTTGGGCAGGGCGGCGGCCATGAGGGCGGCCTCGCGCGGCGTGAGGTCGCGGGCGGATTTGCCGAAGCCGTGCCGCGCTCCGGCTTCCGCGCCGAACGCGCCGCCCGGCCCCCATTCGGCGATGTTGAGATAGACCTCGATGATGCGCTTCTTGGTCCAGACCAGGTCGATCCAGCTGGCGAGGATGATCTCGAAGGGCTTGCGGAGATAGGCCCCGCCCGGCCAGAGGAAGAGATTCTTGGCGGTCTGCATGGCGATGGTGGAGGCTCCGCGCGCGGGGGCGCCGTCCTCGGCCGCATCCAGCACGTCGCGGATGGCGGCCCAGTCGACGCCGCCGTGGAGACAGAAGCGCGCGTCCTCGGCGGTGACGACGGCGCGGGCGAGGTGCGGGCTGATCTGCGCCAGCGGCACCCAGTGGCGGGTCACGGGCTGGAGCGTCAGCCAGCGCCCCAGCATCAGGGTGGAGACCGGTGGAACGGTGGCGTAGATCACGGTGAGGACAAAGGGCAGGGCGCTGAGCGCCAGCAGTGCCAAAGCGATCTTCCTCAGCATATGTTTCCCTGTGTCACCCGCTTGACGCGCCCCTCGCGCTCGGGCATCGGCAGGCACCACTATCGTCACGAGGCGCGCCTCCTTGTCCATACATGATCTCGCCGTCCGGATGGATGCCACGGCCGCCGCGCTGGAACAGGTCCTGGATGGCCTCCTGTCGCACAGCCCGCTGGAGACGGAGGCCGCGCGGCCGCCACGGCTGCTGGACGCCATGCGGCATGCCGTGCTGGGCGGCGGAAAGAGGTTGCGGCCTTTCCTCGTGATGGAAAGCGCCCGGCTGTTCGAGGCGGCCGACGAGGGGGCGCTGCGCGCCGCCGCCGCGCTGGAGCTGGTGCATTGCTACAGCCTCGTGCATGACGACCTGCCGGCCATGGACGACGACGATCTGCGGCGCGGCAAGCCCACGGTCCACAGGGCGTTCGACGAGGCGACCGCGATCCTGGCCGGCGACGCCCTGCTGACGCTGGCCTTCGACGTCCTGGCGGACGAGGCGACGGAGCCCGATGCGCAGGTCCGGGTCGGACTGGTGCGCATCCTCGCCCGCGCCTCGGGCCTTGGCGGCATGGTCGGCGGCCAGATGCTGGATCTGGCGGCGGAGGGACGGTTCGCGCCCGCGTCCGACCTCGACGAGAGCGGCATCGCCCAGCTCCAGGCCATGAAGACCGGCGCGCTCATCACCGCGGCGGTGGAGATGGGCGCCACGCTGGGCGAGGCCACGGCGGACGAGGCGATGGCGTTGGCGCATTTCGGGCGCACGCTGGGGGCGGCCTTCCAGATCGCCGATGACCTGCTCGATCTCGAAGGCGACGCCGCGATGCTGGGCAAGGCCACCGGCAAGGACGCCGGGCGCGGCAAGGCGACACTGCCCGCGCGGTGGGGCGTGGAGCGCTCGCGCGAGCATCTCGCCGCGCTGGTGGCTCATGCCGAGGAGGCGCTCGCGCTCTTCGGCGATAAAGCCGACGTGCTGCGCGCCACCGCGCGTTTCGTCGCGGAACGGCGCAGCTGACAAGACTACCCTCGGCGCGGGCATCGTGCTATCGCGCGCGCAGTCTTCAAGCATCCGGATGCCGCCCATGACCCTTCGCCCGATCGCCCGCGCCCTTCTTTCCGTGTCCGACAAGACCGGTCTCGTCGACTTCGCCCGCGCGCTGGCGGGGTATGGCGTCGAGCTGGTCTCCACCGGGGGCACCGCCAAGGCGCTGAAGGAGGCCGGCCTCGCCGTCCGTGACGTGTCGGAGCTGACGGGCTTTCCGGAGATGATGGACGGCCGCGTCAAGACGCTGCACCCCAAGGTCCATGGCGGGCTGCTGGCCATCCGGGGCAACGACGAGCATGAAGGGGCCATGTCCGGCCACGATATCCTGCCGATCGACCTCCTCGTGGTGAACCTCTATCCGTTCGAGGATGTGCTGCGGAAGGGTGCGCCCTACGACGAGATGGTCGAGAACATCGACATCGGCGGCCCGGCCATGATCCGCGCGGCCTCCAAGAACCACGCCGACGTGACCGTGGTGGTCGAGGCGCAGGACTACGACAGGGTGCTGGCCGACATGGCGGCGCTGGAGGGCGCGACCTCGCTTCTGACGCGCCGCCACCTCGCCGCCAAGGCCTTCGCCCGCACCGCCGCCTATGACGCCGCCATCTCCGGCTGGTTCGCGCAGGAGCTGGAGGAGGACGCGCCGGACTTCCGCGCCGTCGGCGGGCGGCTGATCCAGGCGCTGCGCTATGGCGAGAACCCGCACCAGAAGGCGGCCTTCTACGCGTCCCCGGTGCCGCGTGCGGGCGTCGCCACCGCGCGCCAGCTCCAGGGCAAGGAGCTGTCCTACAACAACATCAACGACACCGACGCGGCCTTCGAGCTGGCCGCCGAATTCGATCCGGCGAGGACGGCGGCCTGCGTCATCGTCAAGCACGCCAACCCCTGCGGCGTCGCCGAGGGGGCGAGCCTCGCCGACGCCTACAGGCGTGCATTGGCCTGCGACAGCACCTCCGCCTTCGGCGGCATCGTGGCGGTCAACCGGCTGCTGGACGCCGAGGCCGCCGCCGAGATCGTCAAGATCTTCACCGAGGTCATCATCGCGCCGGAGGCGAGCGAGGAGGCCATCGCGCTGATCGCCGCCAAGAAGAACCTGCGCCTGCTCATCACCGGCGGTCTGCCGGACGCGCGCGCGGCGGGCCTGACGGTGAAATCGGTGGCGGGCGGCCTGCTGGTGCAGACGCGCGACCACGTGGCCGCCGACGATCTGGAGCTGAAGGTGGTGACGAAGCGCGCGCCGACCGAGGCCGAACTGACCGACCTGCGCTTTGCCTTCAAGGTGGCCAAGCACGTGAAGTCCAACACCATCGTCTATGCCAGGGGCGGCGCGACGGTGGGCATCGGCGCGGGCCAGATGAGCCGTGTCGACGCCGCGCGCATCGCCGCGCGCAAGGCCGAGGACGCGGCGCGCGAGGCCGGGCTTGCCGAGCCGGCGACGCGTGGCTCGGTGGTGGCCTCCGACGCCTTCTTCCCCTTCGCCGACGGCCTGCTGGTCGCGGCCGAGGCCGGGGCGACGGCGGTGGTGCAGCCGGGCGGCTCGATGCGCGACGACGAGGTCATCAAGGCCGCCGACGAGGCGGGGCTGGCGATGGTGTTCACCGGCGTGCGCCATTTCCGCCACTGAAAACAGGTGATGCCGGGCTGCACACGGCGTTTTCCTGCGCTCCGGTGCTCACCTGCTGATGCAGGCTCCGCTTCGGTGCTCGGAAATCACCGCTTTTGCCACGGCCTGACCTGTTTTCCGACCCGTTTCCCGGCGTTGCGCAATGCTGGCCTGACTTCTACAGACCGGGTCAACGGGGTGGGGCGTGCATGACAACCATTGATCGACAGGCCGAGGCGCTGGCCGCGCTGCTTGAGGATGTTCGCGCCAAGATCGCGCCGCGGCTTTGCTTCCGGCTTTGGGACGGGCGGCGCATCCCAGCCGATGCCCCGGAGGGCGAGCCGCGCATCGCCTTCAACGACGCGGGCGCGGTGGCGCGGCTTCTCCGCCGTCCGAAGCTCGACACCTTCCTCAGGCTCCATCTCGCCGGGCGCATCGACTTCGAGAATGGCGACCTGCTCGACATCGCGGAGCGGCGGCCGGAGGGCAAGCCCGGACGGCTGGCGAAGACGCTCAACAGGGGCCTGATCCTCAAGGCGCTCTCCGCCTTCGCTTTCCATGCCGGCGGCGCGCCCCTGCTCGCCCCCGCGAGCCCCGGCGGCGGGGAGGCGCGCGACGGCACGGCGGAGACCAACAAGGCCAACATCGCCCACCACTACGACGTCTCCAA
>JBEBSP010000084.1:0-11423 GCA_040394255.1 Agaricicola taiwanensis
TGGGGCGAGGGCGCGACGACGCTGGAGTGGACCCTGTCCTCGCCGCCGCCGTTCCACCAGTTCGAAACGCTGCCCAGGATCAAGTGATCCGGCGCGTTCCCCGAGACAAGCAACGGCCGGGGCAGTGCTCCGGCCGGTCCGTTCGGAAGACTTGAGAACATCATGAGCCTCGCAAGCGATCACATCACCCCGACGCCAGTCGCTCAGCCGAGCGCGGGCGAGGTGCGTGACTTCGTGACCCTGCTGAAACCGCGGGTCATGTCGCTGGTGATCTTCACGGCGCTGGTCGGCCTTGTGCGTGCGCCCGATGCGATCCATCCGGTGCTGGCGGGTGTCGCCCTGCTGTCGATCGCCATCGGCGCGGGCGCGTCCGGCGCCCTGAACATGTGGTGGGACGCCGACATCGACGCCATCATGACCCGCACGCGCGGCCGTCCGATCCCCGCGGGCCGCGTCACGCCGGGCGAGGCGCTGGCCTTCGGTCTTGTCTTGTCGGTCGGCTCGGTCATCGTGCTCGGTCTCACGGCCAATCTCCTGGCCGCCGGGCTGCTGGCCTTCACGATCTTCTTCTATGCCGTCGTTTACAGCATGTGGCTGAAGCGCTGGACGGTGCAGAACATCGTCATCGGCGGCGCGGCCGGGGCCTTCCCGCCCATGATCGGCTGGGCGGCGGTGACAGGCCATGTCAGCCTGGAAAGCATCCTGCTGTTCCTCATCATCTTCTTCTGGACGCCGCCGCATTTCTGGGCGCTGGCGCTCTTGAAGTCCGACGACTACGCCCGCGCCGGCGTGCCCATGCTGCCGGTGGTGTCCGGCCCGGACGAGACCCGCCGCCAGATCCTGATCTACTCCATCATCCTTGCTCCGCTGGGCGTTGCGCCCTGGCTCTTCGGCATGACGGGCCTGGGCTATGGCCTCGCCTCCATCGGGCTCAGCGCGGTCTTCCTGCTGCTTGCGGTGCGCGTCTGGCGCGAGCGCACGGGCGAGGCCGCCAAGACCGCGGCACGGCAGCTGTTCGCCTTCTCGATCCTCTATCTCTTCGCTCTGTTCGCCGTTCTCTTGGTCGAAGCCATGATGGCGGGATGGATCTGATGCCCGAGCCCGAGAATTCCATCGTCATGACCGATGACCAGAAGCGCCGCCAGCGCCGCCGCAACATCGCGATCGGCGTGGCGCTTGCCGCCCTTGTGGTCATTTTCTATGCCGTGACCATCGTGAAGATCGGCGGTCAGATCGCCAACCGGTCATTCTGAGGAGAGCGCTGGCCATGAACGACACCCCGACCCCCGATAACGGCCTGCCACCTGCCCAGACGCGGCAGCACCGGCTCGTGGCGGCGGTGTGCGGTCTGTTCGTGCTCTCCATGGTCGGCGCGGCCTACGCGGCGGTGCCCCTCTATGACCTCCTGTGCAGGGTCACCGGCATGGGCGGCCGCACGCAGGTGGCCGGAGCGGCGCCCGCCACGGCTTCCGAACAAACCGTCAAGGTTCGCTTCGACGCCAATGTCGCGCCGGGACTGTCGTGGGAGTTCGCGCCCGAGCAGCGCGAGGTCACGGTCAAGCTCGGCGAAACGAAGATGGTGGTCTACAAGGCGACCAACCTGTCGTCGCAGGACACCTGGGCGACCGCCAGCTACAACGTGGCGCCCGGCATCGCAGGCTCCTATTTCGCCAAGCTCCAGTGCTTCTGCTTCACCAAGCAGCACCTGAAGCCCGGCGAGAGCATGGACATGCCGGTGGTCTTCTTCGTGGACCCGGCCGCGCTTGAGGATTCCGACGCGCGCCGGGTCAAGACGATCACGCTGTCCTATACCTTCTTCCCCACCGAGCCCGGCGATGCGCCGACGGCACGGGTGGAGGGGAAGGCGGAATCATCAAGGCCCCCGTCCTGATCCGTGTGGAGCAGGACATGGGAAATGAAACACTGACCGCCGCAAGACGGAAAACGGAGACGAACGATGGCTGAGGCGCACGCCAAGCATCATGACTATCATCTGGTGGACCCGAGCCCATGGCCGTTTGTCGGCTCCGTGTCGGCTTTCGTCCTGGCGGTCGGCGCGATCATCTGGATGAAGGGCGGCACGCCCTGGATCTTCGCCATCGGCCTGACGGGCGTGCTCTACACCATGCTGATGTGGTGGCGCGACGTGGTGCATGAGGCCGAGACCGGCTTCCACACCAAGGTGGTCCAGCTTCATCACCGCTACGGCATGATGCTGTTCATCGCCTCCGAGGTGATGTTCTTCGTGGCCTGGTTCTGGGCCTATTTCGACGCTGCCTTTTACCCGGGCGAGGCCATACAGTTCCAGCGCACCGAACTGACCGGCGGCCATTGGCCCCCGGCCGGCATCGAAACCTTCGATCCCTGGCACCTGCCGCTGCTGAACACGCTGATCCTCCTGACCTCGGGCACGACCGTCACATGGGCGCACCACGCCATGATCCATGGCGATCGCTCGGGCGTGAAGCAGGCGCTCTGGATCACGGTGGCCCTCGGCGTCCTGTTCTCGCTGTGCCAGGCTTACGAGTACAGCCACGCGACCTTTGCCTTCGACGGCAACATCTATGGCGCGACCTTCTTCATGGCGACCGGATTCCATGGCTTCCACGTCCTTGTCGGAACCATCTTCCTCGCCATCTGCCTGTACCGGGTCTATCTTGGTCAGCAGAAGCCGGACCATCACTTCGGCTTCGAGGCCGCGGCCTGGTACTGGCACTTCGTCGACGTGGTCTGGCTGTTCCTCTTCGCCAGCATCTATGTCTACGGCTACGGCGGCCCGGTCGTCGGCGGGCACTGACGCCTGAAATCGCAGCCTCGCATTCCGGCCCCGCCATGAGACCGCCACATCCGCGGCTCATTGGCGGGGCCGCCCTGTTTCGGAGTACCGCATATGCTGGACGGACATTATCCGCCGCTGTCCCCCTATTCGACCGGCCTGGCGGGAAGCTGTCCACGGTGCGGGCGGGGGCGGTTGTTCCACGGCTTCATCGCGCTCAACAAGGAATGCGCCGCCTGCGGCCTTGACTTCGAGTTCGCCGATGCGGGCGACGGTCCGGCGGTTTTCGTCATCATGCTCGCGGGTTTCCTTGTGGTCGGCGCGGCTCTCTGGGTGGAACTGACGCTGGCGCCGCCGTTCTGGGTCCATCTCCTCATCTTCCTGCCCCTGACGCTGGCGGTCTGTCTTGGCCTTCTGCGCCCGCTCAAGGGCATCCTGATCGCGCTTCAGCATCAGAACCGCGCGGCGGAGGGCCGGCTTGATCGCTGAGCGCAGACGGGGCTGGATCATTCCGGCCGTCCTGACCGCGCTGGCCCTGGCCGTTCTCCTGGGGCTCGGCACCTGGCAGCTGGAGCGTCTCCAGTGGAAGAACGCCCTTGCCGCGCGCATCGAGCAGCGCCTGCGTCTCGACCCGACACCGATGCCGCCACCGGCGGCTTGGGTCGGGATCGATTTCGATGCCTGGGAATACCGGCCCGTCACCGCCACCGGCCGGTTCGACCACGCCCATGAGGCGCGGGTCTACACACTCCTGCCCGAACCGAAGGGGCCGTTCGGCGGAGCCGGATACATGGTCCTGACGCCGCTCATTCTGTCGGACGGGGCAGGCCAGGTGATCGTCAACCGCGGCTTCGTTCCGCAGGACAAGGCCGATCCCGCGCAGCGGCGGGCCGGCCAGACCGAGGGCGAAGTCACGGTCCGGGGACTGCTGCGCCGGCCCGAGGCCGACAACAGTTTCACGCCGGCGCCCGAGCCCGCCAAGAAACTGTTCTTTTCCCGCGACGCGGCGGTGATCGCCGACGCTTACGGGCTGGAAGGCGTCGCGCCCTTCACCATCGACGCGGACAGCGCGCCCAACCCGGAAGGCTTGCCGCAGGGTGGCGAGACCCGGGTCGCCTTCCCGAACCGCCATCTGGAATATGCGCTCACCTGGTATGGGCTCGGCCTGACCCTGATCGGCGTCTTCGCCGCCTGGGCGCTGGCGCGCAGGACGCGCGGCTGATGGTGTCAGGCGCTGGCCTCATCAAGCGCCGTGATCGCCTCGCCATCAAGCTCCAGCCGCGCCGCACCCAGGATGTCCTCCAACTGCGCGAGGCTGGTGGCGCTGACGATCGGGGCGGTGACGGCGGGCCGCGCCATCAACCAGGCGAGCGCCACCTGCGCATGGGTCGCGCCGAGCCGTTCCGTCACGCCGTCGAGCGCGGCGAGAATGCGCAGGCCGCGCGCGTCGAGATAGCTCTGCATGCCCTGTCCGCGCGCGCTCTTGCCGAAGTCCGCCGCCGAGCGGTACTTGCCCGTCAGGAAGCCGCTGGCGAGACCATAATAGGGGATGACGCCGACGGCCTCGTCGAGGCAGAGCTGTTGCAGGCCGCTCTCGAATTCGGCGCGGTCGTAGAGGTTGTATTTGGGCTGGAGCGTCGCGTAGCGCGGCAGCTTCTCGCGCCCCGCGATGCCGAGGGCCGTCTTCAGCCGCCGGGCCTCGTGGTTTGACGCGCCGATCGCGCGCACCTTGCCCTGCTTCATAAGGAGGTCGTAGGCCTCCAGGGTCTGGTCCATGGGCGTGTCATGATCGTCGACATGGGACTGGTAGAGGTCGATCCGGTCCGTCTGCAGCCGCCGCAGCGAGGCCTCGACCGCCTTGAGGATATAGTCCTTGGCCAATCCCTTGCGCCCGTCCCCGAGATCCCAGCCGACCTTGGTGGCCAGCACGACATCGTCGCGCTTGGCCGACGCCTTCAGCCATCTCCCGATGATGGTCTCCGATTCGCCGCCCTTGTTGCCGGGCGCCCACTGCGAATAGCAGTCCGCCGTGTCGATGGCGTTGAACCCGGCCTCCACGAAGGCGTCCAGCAGCTTGAAGGATGTCGCCTCGTCCACGGTCCAGCCGAAGACGTTGCCGCCGAACACGATGGGGGCGATCTCAAGGCCCGAGGAGCCGAGCGTGCGGATGTTCATGGAGGCCTCTGAAAAGCATGGCGGGAAAGACATACATGGAGAGCAAGGGCGCGCGAGGCAAGCCGGGGGCGTCCTTGCGTCCGCTGGCGGCCGGAACTACGGTGCGGCGCGTGAAATCCATGGATGACCAATGACCCTTTCCTATGTGTCCACCCGCGGCGAAACGCCGGACCTCGGTTTCGCGGATGTCATGCTGGCCGGGCTCGCCCGCGACGGCGGGCTTTACGTGCCGGAGAACTGGCCGACGCTCGACCACGGCGTGATCGCGGGCTTCGCCGGCGCGCCCTATGCCGAGGTCGCCGGGCGCGTCATGGCGCCCTACATCGGCGATGTGTTCCTGCGTGAAGCGCTGCCGCGTCTTCTGACCGAGGCCTATGCGGGTTTCCGCCATCCGGCGCTGGCGCCGCTGGTCCAGATCGCGCCCAACACCTTCGTGCTGGAGCTGTTCCACGGCCCGACGCTGGCCTTCAAGGACGTCGCCATGCAGCTTCTGGCGAGGCTCATGGACCGGGCGCTGGCCGAGCGCGGGCAGCGCGCCACCATCGTGGCGGCGACCTCCGGCGACACCGGCGGCGCGGCCATCGACGCCTTCAGGCATTCCGAGCGGGTCGACGTCTTCGTGCTGTTCCCGCACGGCCGCGTCAGCGACGTGCAGCGCCGCCAGATGACCACGGTCGACGCGCCCAACGTCCACGCCGTGGCGGTGGAGGGCGATTTCGACGACTGCCAGGCGCTGGTCAAGGCCATGTTCAACGACCACGCCTTCCGCGACCGGCTGTCGCTCGGCGCGGTCAACTCCATCAACTGGGCGCGCATCCTCGCGCAGGTGGTTTATTACTTCACCGCCGCCTCCGCTCTCGGTTCGCCGCACCGTCCGGTCTCCTTCGCCGTGCCGACGGGCAATTTCGGCGACGTGCTGGCGGGCTGGGTCGCCCGGAAGATGGGCCTTCCCGTCGAGCGCCTGCTGGTCGCGACCAACGCCAACGACATCCTCGCCCGCACCCTGGAAACCGGCCGCTACGAGGTGAAGGGCGTCACGCCGACCTCATCGCCCTCCATGGACATCCAGGTCTCGTCCAATTTCGAGCGCCTGCTGTTCGAGGCCGAGGGCCGCGATCCCGAAGCCTTGCGCCGCCACATGGCGGGCCTGTCGCAGTCGGGCAGCTTCACGATCGGACAGAAGGCATTGGCCGCCGTCCGCGCCGAATTCGACGCCGGCCGCGCCAGCGAGGCCGAGGTGGCCGGGACCATCGCCCGCGTGCGTGCCGACACCGGCTACCTGCTCGACCCGCACACGGCGGTCGCGGTCTCGGTGGCGGAGCGGGCAGGGGCTGACTCCGCCGTGCCCATGGTGGTGCTGGGCACGGCCCATCCGGCCAAGTTCCCCGACGCGGTGGAAGCGGCCTGCGGAGAGCGCCCGGCGCTGCCGCCCGCCATCGCGGAGCGTCTGTCCGGCCCCGAGCGCGTCGATGTGGTCGCGAACGATCTGGCCGCCGTCGAGGCCTATGTCACCGCCCGCGCGCGCGCCGCGAAGGAGCGTGCCGCGTGAGCGTCGAGGTCACCCGCCTTCCCAATGGCCTGTCGGTGGTCACCGAAACCATGCCGGCGTTCCGCACCGCCTCGATCGCGGTCGCCTTCGGCGCGGGCGCGCGCAGCGAGGCCCCGCGCGAGCATGGACTGGCCCATTTCCTGGAGCACATGGCCTTCAAGGGCACGGGACGGCGTGGCGCGAAAGCGATAGCCGAGGAGATCGAGCAGGTCGGCGGCGACCTCAACGCCGCCACCGGCGTCGAGCAGACCGCCTATTACGCCCGCGTGCTGAGGGAGGACATCCCGCTTGCGGTCGACATCCTGTCCGACATCCTCGTCGACCCGGTGTTCGACTCCGCCGAGATTGCCCGTGAAAAGGGCGTCATCATCCAGGAGATCGGCGCGGTCGAGGACACGCCCGACGACCTGATCTTCGACATGATCCAGGAAGCGGCCTTTCCCGACCAGCCGTTGGGCCGGTCGATCCTGGGCACGCCCGAGACGGTGCTTGCGCTGACGCGCGACGATCTCGTGGGGTTCCGCTCCACCCACTACCGCGCCTCGCGCGGCGTGGTCGCGGCGGCGGGCGCGGTCGACCATGCCGAGATCGTGGCCCTCGCCCGGCAGCATCTGGGAAACCTCGGCGAGGGCGGATCGCCCGTGGACCCGCCCGCCGTCTTCAGGGGCGGCGAGCGGCGTCTGGTCCGTGATCTGGAGCAGGCGCATGTGACGCTGGTGTTTCCCGGTCTTCCGCTGACCGATCCGAACACCTACGCGCTCCAGATATTCTCCAGCATCCTGGGCGGCGGCATGTCCTCGCGCCTGTTCCAGGAGGTGCGCGAGAAGCGCGGTCTGGCCTACTCGGTCTATTCCTTCTACTGGCCCTATTCCGACACCGGCATGCTGGGTGTCTATGCCGGCACCGCCGAGGACGATCTCGCCGAACTGATGGCCGTGACGCTGGATGAGATGGCCGGGACGGCGGCGACGCTGACCGAGGTCGAGGTCGCCCGCGCCAAGGCCCAGATGAAGATGGGTCTGATGATGTCGCTGGAGCAGCCCGGCAGCCGGGTCGACCAGCTCATCCGCCATATGTTCGCCTTCGGCCGGCCGCTGACCTCGGCGGAAATCCTTGCCCGCCTCGAAGCGGTCACGGTCGCCGATGTCAGGGCCAGCGCGGCTGCGGCATTGGCCGGTGCGCCCGCCCTTGCCGCTGTCGGCCCGGTTTCCGGCCTGCTGCCGGTCGACCGGCTGGCCGAGCGGATCGGCGCGCGGGCCGCGTGACGGGGGAGGAGAGCGGGCTTGGCTTTGTTCCGGTCTTTCCCCTCCACCACATCGTCCCCCATGATCGAGGGCAAGGGATTTTACCTGCGCTCCCCTCGCGCGGCCGACTACGAGGCCTGGGCGCTGCTGCGGTCCGAAAGCCGTGACTTCCTGCGGCCCTGGGAGCCCACATGGGGAGCGGACGATCTCACCCGCGCCTCCTTCAGGCGGCGTGTGCGCCGGTACGAGGACGAGATCCGCAACGATCATGCCTATCCCTTCTTCCTGTTTTCCATGGATGAGGACGCGCTTCTCGGCGGTCTGACCTTCTCCAACGTCCAGCGCGGCGTCGTCCAGGCGACGACGCTGGGCTACTGGATGGGCGCACCCCATGCGGGCAAGGGACATATGACGGCGGCGGTCCGCGCCGTGCTGCCCTTCGTGTTCGACCATCTGGCCCTGCACCGGCTGGAAGCGGCCTGCCTGCCGGCCAACACCGCCTCGCGGCGTCTCCTCGAAAAGGTCGGATTCAGCCGCGAAGGGCTGGCGCGCCGCTACCTGTGCATCGACGGCCTGTGGCAGGACCATCTTCTCTACGCCTTGCTGAAGGACGATCCGCGCCCGTGATGCGCCTCCCGGTTGAGTCTTGCGAAGACCGGGGGAGAAATGCGCGCGTCGTTCCGTTTGTCTTGCGCGGCTTCGCGGCGAAGGGTACCACTTCGATCAACGTGTCGGCGCTGCCACACGGGGAGGTTTTCTACGTTGCGTAACCTGCGTGCCGCTCTCTCGGCGCTCCTCGTGGTCATGATTCTTGCATGCGCGGGCGGCCCTGCCGCCGCGCTGACGGCGGTGCTCGTCCCGCCGGACGCCCCGGCCATCGACCTCACGCGCGTCGCGGAGCAATACGACACCGCCACCGACCGGGTGCAGGTGTCGACCGCGCCGGGCGCGGACGGCATCGTGCGCCGCATCGAGGTGCGCAGCCGCACGCCGGGCACGGCCTCCAACTGGCTGGTTCTCGCGCTGACCAACAACTCCGACGAGCAGATCGACCGGCTGCTGGTCGCGCCGCATTACCGTCTGGTGGGATCGGGCGTCATCTGGCCGGACCTGGGGGCCGAGCGGCTGGCGGCGGTCACGGCCAGCCAGGGCTTCCGGCCCGAGCGCGAGGCCTCGCGTGAGGCCGACATCTTCCAGGTCACGCTGGATCCGGGCTCCACGGTCACCCTCGTGGTCGAACTGGCCGGAACATCCCTGCCGCAGCTCTATCTCTGGCAGCCGGACGCCTACAAGGACAGCGTCAACAACCTGACCCTCTACAAGGGCATCGTGCTGGGCATCGCCGGCCTGCTGGCACTGATCCTCACCATCGTCGTGGTGGTGAAGGGCAGCCTGATGTTCCCGGCGGCGGCGGGGCTGGCCTGGGCGGTGCTGCTCTGGCTCTCCATCGATTTCGGCTTCTGGCACAAGATCTTCGACCTGCGCGCCGCCACCGACGGCATCTACCGCGCGGGCGCCGAGGCGCTGCTGGCCGCGACCCTGATCGTCTTCCTGGTCGCCTATCTCAACCTCAACCGCTGGCACGTGCGCTTCGTCCACATCGCGGGGGCCTGGTTCATCGGCATGCTGGCGCTGGTCGGCATCGCGCTGGTCGATCCCGAGATCGCCGCCGGCATCGCCCGCATCTCGCTCGCGGCTGTCGCCGTGCTCGGCTTCGGCGTGGTGGTCTGGCTGGCGCTGCACGGCTACGACCGCGCCGTCATGCTGATCCCGACCTGGCTGTTCATGGTGGCCTGGGTCGCCGCCGGGGGCCTCGCCGTCTCCGGCATCCTCTCCAACGACATCGTCTCGCCCGCGCTGGTGGGCGGCATCGTGCTGATCGTGCTTCTGATCGGCTTCACGGTGATGCAGCACGCCTTCGCCGGGGCGGGGCTGGCGGCGGGGCTGGGCTCCGATCTGGAACGCCGCGCGCTGGCCGTCACCGGCTCGGGCGACATCGTCTGGGATTGGGACGTCTCGGCCGACCGCATCAGCGTCAGCCCCGAGTTCGAGCACACCCTCGGCCTCAAGACCGGCACGCTCCAGACCGCCGCGGCGGCATGGCTCGACGTGCTGCACCCCTACGACCGCGACCGCTTCCGCGCGGCGCTGGACGCCGTGGTGGCGGAGCGGCGCGGGCGCATGTCGGAGACCTTCCGCTTCCGCGCCCAGGACGGTCACTACCACTGGATGCTGCTGCGCGCCCGGCCGGTGGTGGCGATCCATGGCGAGGTCACGCGCTGCGTCGGCACCCTGCTGGACGTAACCGAATCCAAGACCGCCGAGGAACGGCTGCTGCACAACGCGGTGCACGACAACCTCACCGGCCTGCCCAACCGCGAGCTGTTCCTCGACCGCCTGAGCAACGCGCTCAGCTTCGGCGCCGACCACACCGATGTGCGCCCCACCGTGCTGGTCATCGACATCGACGGCTACAAGCGCGTCAACGACGCGGTCGGCCTCACCGTGGGCGACACCATCCTTCTGACCATCGTGCGCCGCCTCGGCCGCCATCTGAAGGCGCGGGACACGCTGGCGCGCCTCGGCGGCGACCAGTTCGGCGTGATGCTCCTGTCGGAAACCCAGCCGGACCGCATCACCGACCTCGCCGAACAGCTCGTGAAGGCGATCCGCACGCCGATCTCCTTCGCCGGCCGCGACATCGTGCTGACGGCCTCGGTGGGCCTCGCGCTGACCGAGCCGCGCTCGACCATCGCGCGCGACGATCTCGTCCGCAACGCCGAGGTTGCCATGATCCACGCCAAGCGCCTGGGCGGCGACCACATCGAGGTCTTCAAGCCGACCATGCGCACCGCCCGCACCGACCACCTCTTGGTCGAGGGCGAGTTGCGCCGCGCGCTGGAGCGTCACGAGATCCAGCTGGTCTACCAGCCCGTCGTGCGGCTGGAGGACCGGACCATCGCCGGCTTCGAGGCGCTGCTGCGCTGGAACCACGCCCGCTACGGCCGCCGCCCTGCCGCCGAATTCATCAGCATCGCCGAGGAGACGGGCCTGATCGTCGACTTCGGCCGCTTCGCCCTGGAGCAGGCCGCGCGCCAGCTGGCGCTCTGGCAGCGCCGCCTGCCGGTCGACCCGCCGCTGTTCATGACGGTCAACGTCTCGGCCAAGCAGTTCGTGCGCCAGGACCTGGTGCAGGACGTGAAGAGCACGCTCGCCCGTTCGCTGGTGGCGCAGGGCTCGCTCAAGCTGGAGATCACCGAGAGCGTGGCCATGGAAAACCCCGAACACGCCGAACGGGTGCTGGACAAGCTGCGCGACCTCGGCGTCGGCCTTGCGCTGGACGATTTCGGAACGGGCCATTGCAGCCTCGCCTACCTCCAGCGCTTTTCCTTCGACACGCTCAAGATCGACAAGAGCTTCGTGCGCCCGCAGAACAAGGGGCACCGCTCGGTGCTGCTGCGCTCCATCATCCAGATGGGCAAGGACCTGGAACTCGACATCGTGGCGGAAGGGGCCGAAACCGATTCGGACGCCGTCGAGCTGTTCCATCTGGGCTGCCCCTACGCGCAGGGCTACGCCTTCGGCGAACCCATGAGCGTCGAGCAGGCGGAGAAGCTGCTGGGCATCTCCACCGAAGCCTCCTCGGCGCGCAAGATCGTCTTCGGCGCGCTCAGGGCGT
>JBEBSP010000085.1:0-10770 GCA_040394255.1 Agaricicola taiwanensis
GCTCAGCTTCGCGCCGCCATCAGCGTGGCATGGACATCGAGCCGCTCGGCCCAGACATGGATGTCCTTGAGGATCGCCTGCGCCAGCGCCGGATCGCCCGGAACGATCGCCAGCAGCGCATCACGCGGCACCGACAGCATGGTGGTCGGCTTGTCGGCGAACACATCCGCGGGCGCGATCGTGTCCAGGGAGGCGGTTCCCGACAGCCATGTGCCGGGCTTGGCTTCGGTCCAGATCAGGGGTTCGGCCGCACCGGTCACGAAACGCCGCGATGTCCATTGGCCTTCCAGCAGGAAAATGAAGTGCGCCGTCACCTCGTTACGGCTGAGGATGGTATCGCCGGCAGCGAATTCCCTGACTTTCCCGGCTTCCAGAATCGCGACCCGTGTTTCAGTCTTCAACTGTGCGAAAAAAGGGATGAGGGCGAGGCGTTCTGGCGTCATCAAAGGTTTCCCGGTTCGTCATCGGCGTATGAGGATGGCCCCTAGTCACATGTGCCGCAAGGTCATTCATCCTTCCCTCTTTCTGGCCATCACACGGCGCCGAAGCATGACGTGATCCAGCGAACACAACAGCAGGCCGAAACACACGTGACACATCCCATCCCGACAGCCACCATCAGCCGGACGCGACAGAGTTCCACCGCACCCGCGGGCGAAGGCCGAACATCGGACCTGCTGTGCTGCACCGACACCGAGTATCGCCCCTGGTGGATCGCTGATCTCGAGGGCCAGATCGTGGTATCCAGCCTGACAATCGAGGCTGAAGGCCAGTCAGATCCAGCATGCGCCGCGCTTACCGCCTCAGCTTCGCTGGATGGCACTCACTGGTACAGGCTGAACCGGGAAAACGGTTCTCAGGATGCCCGTTACATTCTCCCCGCCTTGGCCCGTCACCTGAAAATCCAGCTTGATGGGCATGGCTCGCTGCGGCTGAAGAGATGCGACATCCATGGGCGAGCGGCCACAAGCGCCGAACGCAGGGAGCTTGGGCATCGCCATACCGAGGCGCAGGATCGCCATCATGCGCTGACAAGAGAGCGCGTCGGAACCATTGAGACACTGCAGACCTTCGGCGTCTTCGCCGACAGCGACCGCTACCCTCCGGTAATCAACGAGATGATACGCAGCGGAGAGCATGAGCGTCGCGAGCGGGCTCTGGTCGGCACACTCCTGAAGCGCGGCGACAAGGTGCTCGAAGTCGGCACCGCAATCGGCGCCGTCACCCTTACCGCCGCGGGCATCGTGGGGCCGGAGAACGTCATCACATTCGACGCCAACCCCCATATTCTTGACGATGCGCGCAGGAATTTTGCCTTCAATGAAATGAACATTGCCACGCGGAACGGCATCCTCAAGAACAGGAAGCAGTACCGGGCCGGAGAAGAAGTCGACTTCCACCTGTCGAGCATATTTCTCATCTCACGGCTGCATGTCGATCAGGACGACTTCGACATCGTCGAAACGGTCAGGGTGCCGACCTTTTGCCTGGAGGATGAAATCGCCAGGCATGGAGCCAATGTCCTCATATGCGACATCGAAGGTGGCGAGGTCCCGCTTCTCCATGATGCCGACCTCTCGGACATCCATCTCATCATTCTCGAAATTCATTACTGGGCGCTCGGACGGCGCGCGACCGACGACATGATCCGCAAAATCTTGGATTCCGGTTTTGACCTTAACCTGCATCTGTCAGGACACGACATGGCCGTCTTCCACCGGCGGGAAACCGAGCAGACCACGCAGGCAAGCTCATGACGGCCGATGCTGACAGTCCAACTGCTGGCCCACTCCGGATTGCCGTTCTTACGGTGTCGGATACACGAGATATGCCGGACGATCGTTCGGGCGATGTGCTTGCCTCGCATCTGGCGGCCCACGACCATGCCCTGATCGATCGCGCCATCGTCACCGATGATATCAGCCGGATTCGGCGGGTCGTTTTTCGCTGGATCGCCAACCCCCATGTGGACGTCATTCTGACGACAGGCGGAACGGGGCTGACAGGAAGGGATGTGACGCCAGAAGCCCTGGAACCGCTGTTTGAAAAGCGGATAACGGGTTTCGATGCCCTCTTTCACCGTATTTCGTTCGACACCATTGGAACGTCGACCGTGCAATCGCGGGCGACCGCCGGTGTTGCAGGCGGCACGTTCATTTTCGCCTTGCCGGGCTCTCCGGGAGCATGCCGCGACGCCTGGGAGGCCATCCTGCAATATCAGCTGGACTACCGGCACAAGCCCTGCAATTTCGTGGAGATATCAGCCCGCATGAACGAGCATATGCGGCGCGGGCGTCATCCGTGAAGCCGGGCGATTAACTTCGGCGGAATCCGTAGAAACAACAGTCCCGTGCTGAAGACATCCTTCGCCGTGCGGGGCTTGCGTTCGGCGGGGGCAAAAGCGCGTGATCTGAGCGTTACGGTTTGCAGACGACCGATCCTGCGGGCCATATCAGCGGCCTCCATCGCCGGCAAAGAACGAAAACCACCCAGACGCTCGTAATGCGCCCGGTGAATCAGAAGCCCCTGCTCAAAGCGGGGGACGCCCGTGATCGTCGCCGTTATCCGGGCGAGCATTTCACGCAGCCGGGCTGTCCCCTCGATATCATCGATCGCGTGCCGGAAAATGAGCGCGCGGGTTTGCGCGGTTCCCTTGCGCTCAAGTGTTTCAATAACGTTGCAAGCTTCCCTATGCCAGCCCGTTTCAAGGACAACGCC
Source organism: Agaricicola taiwanensis (assembly GCA_040394255.1). Taxonomy (GTDB): domain Bacteria; phylum Pseudomonadota; class Alphaproteobacteria; order Rhizobiales; family Methylopilaceae; genus Agaricicola; species Agaricicola taiwanensis_A. The sequence continues at coordinate 2,719 of JBEBSP010000085.1, forward strand.
GGGGGATAGAAACAACAGCCACGGGCCTTTGGCGCGACAGGCCCCTGCGGCGAGGCGCTGCCCGCGGCTACGCTCGCCCTTCAGAAATACACCGCCTACCGCCTCTACGACATCATGTGTCGCATCCCGCGAACCGCCATCCACCACGATGACATCACGCACGGCGCCCTCCGCTGCCGCCGTCACGAGAGGCGTTAGCGACAACACCAAAGCCCGCTCGTCATCGAGCGTCGGGATCACGACACTGATCATGTTCATTCCATAGCATGAACTTTGACCCGTGCCAGAGCGTTGAAACGATACTGAAGCGGTTCCCTTCCCATATGTTCTTGTTATGTTCCTTATTAAATGCTAATGGATATCCATGGAACCGACTGCTCAACCACCTGGTTTTGCCACCCATCCGCCTGGCGCCATCCCAGCGGAACGGCGGCGTGGTCGTGGAACGCTGACGAACCGAACGGGGCGTTTTGAAACACAGGAACGCGCTCTGGAAGATGACGGCTGGGAAGGGCTGGGCACACTCCCCGACCTCAAGACAGAGATCACATTCGAGAACGCCCGAAAGATCATCACGCGGAACGATTCCCCGGACATAGGTTTTGACCGGTCCATCAATCCATACCGGGGCTGTGAGCATGGGTGTGTCTATTGTTTTGCCCGCCCGAGCCACGCTTACCTCGGATTGTCGCCTGGCCTTGATTTTGAAACGAAGCTGACCGCGAAACCGAATGCCGCTGAACTACTCCGCCATGAACTCGCATCACCGTCCTACGTGGCGCGCACCATGGCCATGGGAACAAACACGGACCCCTATCAACCCATAGAGCGCGAATTGCGCATCACCAGAAGCATCCTCGAGGTTCTTTCCAAGACCAATCACCCCGTCAGCATCCTGACGAAATCAGCTCTCGTTCAGCGGGATATCGACATTCTGGCCCCTATGGCAGCAAAGGGCCTGGCGAAAGTTGCGCTCTCGGTCACCACGCTGGATGCAAAGCTGGCTCGCATCATGGAGCCGCGAGCGACGACACCCGCAAAGCGCCTCGAAACCCTCGCACGGCTCCAAAGTGCCGGCATCCCGACATCCATCATGGTCGCTCCCATCATTCCCGCGTTGAATGACCAGGAGATCGAGCGGATTTTGGATGCCGCACATCTGGCGGGCGTGAAAGGCGCCGGCTATGTGCTCCTGCGCTTGCCTCACGAAATCAAGGATCTGTTTCAGGAGTGGCTCGCCGAGCACCGTCCCGACCGCTTCCACCGAATCATGAATCTGATCCGTCAGACACACGACGGAAAGCTTTACGATTCAACATGGGGCAAGCGCCAGATCGGCCATGGTGTCTATGCCTGGACGATAGGCCGCCGCTTTGAAATCGCGGCCAGAAAATTTGGCTTCAACAATCGGCGAGCCAAACTCCGGAATGATCTTTTTACGCCACCGGACACACCCGGTCGGCAATTGGCTCTGTTTTGATGGGTATGGAATGAAAGACATACAAAGCCGTTTTGAACCGCGCATCAGCCTCGTGACCTTGGGTGTCGCTGATGTCGAGGCTTCAGCGCAGTTTTACGAGGCACTGGGCTTCAGCCGTTCCCGTGGTGCCGGAAATGAGTCTGTCGTCTTTCTCCCGTTGCGTGGCATCGTGCTCGGCCTGTTTTCACGCACAGCACTGGCAGAGGATGCCGGGTTTGATGACGCAGAGCCCCCAAGGGCGTTTGGGGGCATCACCCTGGCCTACAACACCCGCTCGCGAGATGAGGTGGACGCGCTGTTCAGAACCGCGATCGCGGCTGGCGCCCGCGCGCTGAAAAACCCTCAGGACGTTTTTTGGGGAGGGTATTCCGGCTATGTGGCGGATCCTGACGGCCATCCCTGGGAAATCGCCTTCAATCCACACTGGGGCCTCAGCGAGGATGGTGCATTGCGTCTGCCGGCCTGATCCACGCGCCCGGCGATGTTGAGTTTGCAACTGCCGAATCACATACGAATATGCGATATGCGGCATATGGCTTCCCGTCGCAGCGTATGTATCAAGACCTTACCTTTGTTCGCGGCTTTCACCGTGGACGCTCCACACCACCTCATTGCCGGCGTGGATGAGGTCGGTCGGGGACCATTGGCTGGTCCCGTCGTCACCGCTGCCGTTATACTTGACCCCGCTAATATTCCCGAGGGGCTGGCGGATTCCAAAACGCTCGACCGCGACACCCGGATCAGGCTTTACACGGAGATCATGGCAACGTCCGCGGTCAGTATCGCATCTTCCGCACCCACGGCGATTGAACGGCTGAACATCCGAGGTGCGACGCTTGATGCCATGCGCCGCGCCGTCTGTGCGCTACCGGTTCGTCCGGCATTGGCACTGATCGATGGTCGCGATATTCCGCCGAATTTGCCCTGCCGGGCTCAGGCGGTGATAGGTGGCGATGGCAAGATCGCAGCAATTGCAGCAGCCTCGATCATAGCCAAAGTCACGCGCGACCGCCTGATGGCTCGCATCGCAAGTGTTTTCCCAGGTTATGGCTTTGAACGGCATGTAGGCTACGGCACTCCGGAACATCAACTCGCCTTGGCGAAGCTTGGACCGACCGTTCACCACAGGCGGTGTTTCGCGCCCATTCAAGCTCTCCTGAAAGCGACAGCGCCATCAGGCGAGCACAATGCTGTCAATCATACTGACGTCCGCACTGGCCCTCGCGACACCCCTTGACCGGGCGTATCTTGCTTCTGCAGCCTTCAGTTGAGCTTTGCCTTGACCTCGCGAATACCCGTATCGAGTAAATCGCTGGCTGTTTGGCCTTTGACCTTGCTGGCAAAGATGTTTCCTGCCGCTGCAACGGCCGCATCGGCAGCGGCCTCCCGAACTTCCGACACGGCCTGAGCCTCCGCCTGGGCAATCTTTTCCTCGGCGGATTTCGTGCGACGGGCAACGTATTCCTCGGCCTTTGCCCTGGCTTCGTCGGCAAGGCGGATCGCCTCGGACTTGGCCGCGCTGACGATGGCTTCAGCCTCTTCCTCGGCCTCGTGCCGCTTGCGCTGATACTCGGCCAAAATCTTATGGGCTTCTTCGCGCAACCGGCGCGCTTCATCGAGCTCCGCGCTGATCCTCTGCGCACGGGCATCAAGCATGGCAATGATCTTCGTATGCACGCCCAGAAACAGAAGGAGAGCGATGAAAATAACAAAGGCGACGGCGACCCAGAGTTCAGGAGTACCCATCAGATTTCTCCTCAGCGCCCAAGGGCGGCGTCAACGGCGCTCTCAACTTCACCAGCCTTGGGCGGTGAACCAAGAAGCTGCTCGACAATCGCGCTGGCGGTGTCGACAGCGATACCCCGCACATTCTTCAAGGCATCTGATTTTGTCGCCGAAATACTCGCCTCGGCTGCTTTCAGCTTCTCATCAAGACTGGCCTCGATGGATTTGCGTACAGCCTCCGCTTCAGCTGACGTTTTGGCGCGCGTCTCTGTGGCGATGGCCTGCGCCTTGGAACGCGCCTGTGCGAGCGCATCCTCGTAAGCGGCTATCGCTTCGTCGGTCTCATCCTTGAGACGCTGCGCCTCCGCCAGATCCGACGCGATACGATCGCGCCGAACCTCCAGTATCGAACCGACGCGCGGCAGAGCTATCTTGGCCATCAGCCAGTAGAGAACGCCGAATGTCAGCGCCAGCCACAGGATCTGCGAGGCAAAAGTGTCCACCTGGAACGGCGGGAACGTGCCGCCGTGCTGCGGGTCAGCATGCAGCTCCGCCGTCGCCAGCTGCTCTTCGGCGGCGATGCCTGGAGCAGCAGGTGCGTTTTGGGCGAACAAAATTGCTTCTTTGGCTTCGACGGGCATAGCTTCCGAACCGGTTTACGGCCGACACCCTAAGGTGCCGGTCGAGTGTCAGACGGCGAACAGCAGGAGAAGCGCGACGAGCAACGAGAAGATGCCCAGCGCTTCGGTCACGGCAAAGCCGAAAATCAGACGGGCGAACTGACCGTCAGCTGCCGACGGATTGCGCAGCGCGCCAGCAAGATAGCTTGAGAAGATGTTGGCGACGCCAATTGCGGCTCCGCCCATGCCGAGGGTGGCAAGGCCAGCGCCAAGGAACTTTGCGGCTTCAGCTTCCATGATCGAACTCCTGGATGTCTAGGGAAGGTTGGGAAGAAGGAAGGGTGATTGGCTATCAGTGACCCGGGTGCAGGGCGTCGTTGAGATAAAGGCACGTCAACAACGTGAACACATAGGCCTGAATGAATGCGACGAAGAACTCAAAGCCCGTCAATGCGACCGTGAGTGCCAGAGGCAGGGCCGCCCCGGCGACACCGAGCGCACCAATGCCGCTGAGTCCAGCCACAAAACCGGCGAAGACCTTCAAAGTGATGTGACCCGCCAGCATGTTCGCGAAAAGACGAACCGAAAGGCTGATCGGCCGGGAAAGGAACGAGATGATCTCGATCCCCACGACCAGGGGCAGCAGCACCATCGGAATGCCCTGAGGAACCAAAATCTTCAGGAAACCAGCGCCGTGATTGAAGAAACCGTAGAGGATCACAGTCAGAATCACGATGGCAGCAAGACCAAAGGTGATGATGATGTGGCTGGTGACCGTGAAGGCATAAGGCAGCATGCCAAACAGGTTGGCAACGAGCACGAACATGAACAGCGAGAAGATCAGCGGGAAAAAGCGCATACCCTCGTTCCCGGCCGATTGCCGCACGGTGGTTGCAACAAATTCGTAAGACAGCTCGGCAAGAGACTGCCAACGGCCCGGGATCAGGGTGCGGCCTTGCGTCGCCAGAACAAGGAACAGGAAAATCGTTGCAACGGTGGCGAACATGAAGGCGGCGGAATTGGTGAAAGCAATCTCAGCGCCACCGATCTCGCCCAACGAGACAATATTCTTGATCTCAAACTGATGAATCGGATCCGCCATAGAGGCCTCGTCACTCGCCTTTGTTATCTGGAGGAACGTCGCCTTTGACAGCCGTACCACCAAGACCCTTACCGGCAAGACCGACGGAGCGCATCACATTCAGCACGCCGGCGACAAAGCCGAGAAGAAAACACACGATCAACCCCCATGGGGAGGTATCAAAACTGCTGTCGATCAACCACCCGAGACCGCCACCTACGATCACGCCGGCGATGAACTCCGAAGAGAGCCGCAGCGCAACCGCGAAACCGCGATTGTCGTTGACCGACCGAGAACCTTTCTTTTCTTCAGCCCGCTTCTCTGAGCGCGCGCGATCAAGCGCAGCGTCAACACGTCGGAGCCTCTCGGAAAGATCGCCCGTTTGAGGGTCTACTGGCCCCTGTCGCCCGTCGCGGTCGTTTTCAGACACGGCCAGCTCGCGCTCCAGACAACGGGCCTTCAACCCTCGGAATTCGGCGGCAACATAGTAACGCCCAAAATCTGAGTCAAGGCGCTGTTGCCAGATTATAACCACCTCATTTTTGAAGAAAAATGCGAGACTGCGGCGATCAGACCACGTCGCGAAGCCGTTCCGCGGTTTCCAGATCAACCGAGACAAGCTGGCTGACCCCCCGTTCTGCCATGGTCACACCGAAGAGGCGGTCCATGCGGCTCATGGTGACGGGATTGTGCGTCACGACGAGAAAACGAGTGTCCGTTTGCCGCCGCATGGCTTCCAGGAGATCGCAGAAGCGCTCCACATTCGCATCATCCAACGGCGCATCGACCTCATCCAGCACACAAACCGGCGCTGGATTGGTCAGAAAGATCGCAAATATCATGGCCATGGCGGTCAAAGCCTGCTCCCCACCCGACAGAAGAGATAATGTCTGCGGCTTCTTGCCGGGCGGGCGGGCCATAATTTCAAGTCCCGCATCCAGCGGATCATCCGATTCTACAAGAACAAGATGCGCCTCACCTCCGCCAAACAGGGTTGCAAACAGCTGCTGGAAATGGGCGTTCACCTGCACGAAGGCAGCGTTGAGCCTATCGCGGCCCTCTCGGTTCAGCGTCTGTATGGCCTGCCGCAATTGCCGGATTGCCTCGGTCAGATCATTGCGTTCGGCATCGATCGCCGTGTGGTGAGACTGCACCTCCACAAGCTCTTCTTCCGCCATGAGATTGACGGCGCCGAGACGCTCCCTGTCCTGCTTGAGACGATCAAGCTCATCGCTCAATTGCTCTATGGTCGCCTCACTCTCTGGAACGCCCGTCGGGCCACGCCCAAGGGTGTCGCGCAACCTCGCTTCGGCTTCCACGGCACGCTCTTGTGCGCTTTCCTTTCTGGTTTCGGTGCGAGCCAGATGTTCCCGAGCTTCGGACAGGGCGGCGAGGGCATGGCGGGCGGCACGATCTGTCTCGACACGCAGCGCCTCCGCAGCGTTCAGCCGGTCGGCTGTGATGCGTGATTCGCCATCGGCCGCGTCGAGGGCGTTCACGAGCGCAATCCGACGGGTCGCCAATATTTCCGGAAGCTTGATGAGATCCAGCCGTTCGGCTTGAGCGCGTTCGCGCCGATCCGTCAGGTTCGACAACCGGGACTCCGCCTCTATCCGGCGTGCGCTCCATGCCGATGTTTCCTGAATGATGCCTTGGCGGCGGCGCGCCCGATGCTCGCGTTCACGGATAACCGCCTCTCGCGCGGCACGGTGTTCAGCCGCAAGGGTACGGACTCTTTCCAAGGCGGTTCGCCGCGACTGGAGTTCATCTTCCAGTGCATGATTGTCGGATGCCTGGCCAAGAGATTCCTCGATCGCCGCAAGCCTCGCAACGGCTTCCGCGCTCTCGGCATGCATCCTCTCGCGCGTCGCCAGCAGGTTTGAACGCCGGGCGTCGCGTTCGGCCGCGCCACGCTCGGCCGTGGCGCGGCGCGTGCGCAGGGCGTCGACGGTCTGGCGGGCCGCCTTCGCGTCGGGGCGGGCCGACTGTTCCGATGCCATGGCGCCCGCCAGCATTTCCTGCGCTTTCTTCAACTCTTCCCGATGCCGTCCGGCTCGTCGGGTGGCCTCCGCCAGATGCTTTTCGACCTCATCCAGACGGTTCTTTTCGGCGAGCCGGCGCGCGGCGGTTGTCGGGGCCTCGGCGGCCGAGGTGAAGCCGTCCCAGCGCCAGAGATCGCCCTCACGGCTGACGAGGCACTGCCCTACGGCGAGAACTTCTTGGAGTTTCCGACCATCATCACGTGTGACGATCCCGATCTGGGCCAGGCGACGGGACAATGCTTCCGGGGCGCTGACATGACGGTCGAGCGACTCCGCGCCCTCGGGCAGGGCCGGATCATCTCCGGGCGCGGACAGGATGGCCCAATGCACCGGAGCGCTTGAATCCAGAGGCGCTTGCAGATCATCGGACAGGGCCGCGCCGAGGGCGATCTCGTAACCTCGCTCGACGGCCAGGGCATCGAGGACCGGCTCGGCACCGCCACTCGCATCGGTCCGGAGCCATTTGGCGATGGTCTCGGCCTCGACCTCGTAGCGGTGCACTTCGGCATCGGCGTCCTTGGCCGGCAAAGCCTTGATCGTCTCGGCCTCCCTGGCTTTCTGGAGCGCGCTTTCGGCATGACGCAAGGCCGTTTCCGCTTTGGCGAGGCGGGCGTCCGCCTCCTCGGCCTCGCGGATCACCTGCGTCAGCGGATCGCGCTCGATCCCGGCATCGAGAGCGGCGATGGAGTCGTTGATCTTCTTGGCCTCGGCATCCAGACGGGAGCAGCGCTCGCCGGCCTCCCTGACGGCGCGCAGGAGGGCGTCGCGGGCGGCCCGGCGCTCCGCCAGACGGGTGGCGGTTTCGGTGAAGGCCGCTTCCGCCTCGCCAAGCACCGTTTCGGCCTCATGCGAGCCGCCTTCAGCCGCCGCTTCGGCCGCACGGACCGCATCTTCGTCGCCGAGAGCCGCATTCTCAGCCGTCAGGCGCGCCACATTGGCCGTGGCGTCCTGCGCGAGGGCGGTTTCGCGCTCGGCGTCGCTCGCCAGAACCGCCAGTTGGCGGTCGATCTCCTCCAGCCGCGCCCTCGCCTGCTCGCCCTCGCGGTCGAGGTCGCGGCTGGCGTGCCGGATGCGGTCCAGTGCCGCCGCAGCGGCAGCGGCGGC
>JBEBSP010000086.1:0-10750 GCA_040394255.1 Agaricicola taiwanensis
CCACCGGCTTGCCGAGGCGGCGGCCCATGCGGGTGATCTGCTTCTGGATGCCGGGGACGCGCTCCAGCGGCATCTCGACGCCGAGGTCGCCGCGCGCGACCATCAGCGCGTCGGACTGTTCGATGATCTCGGGCAGGTGATCGAGCGCCTGCGGCTTCTCGACCTTTGACAGCACGCCGGCGCGGCCGCGCACGATCTTGCGCAGTTCCGCCACATCCTCGGGGCGCTGGATGAAGGACAGCGCGATCCAGTCGACGCCGGCGGCGAGCGCCGCGTCGGCGTCGGCGCGGTCCTTTTCGGTCATGGCCGTGGTCGGGATGGTGGTGTCTGGGAAGCTGGTGCCCTTGCGGTCCGACAGTTTCGTGCCCGCGATCACCTCGACCGTGACCTTGCCGTCCGCAACCTCGACCACATCCAGATGGACCTTGCCGTCATCGACCAGCACCCGGTGGCCCGGACGCAGCGCGGTGAGGACTTCCGGATGGGGGAGCTGGACGCGGCTCGCATCGCCCGGAGCGGTGTCGCCGTCGAGGACGAGGCGGTCGCCGGGCTTGACCTCGATCGAGCCGGATTCAAAGGCGCCGAGCCGGAGCTTGGGGCCTTGCAGATCGGCCAGGATGGCGATCGGCCGGCCGACCGCTTCTTCCACGGCGCGGATGTCCGCGACGAGGGCGTTGAGGCCATCGTGCTTCGTATGGCTCATGTTGATGCGGAAGACGTCGGCTCCGGCCTCGAACAGGCGGCGGATCATGGCGCGATCCGATGAGGCGGGGCCGAGGGTGGCGATGATCTTGACGCGACGCTGCCGCCTCATGGGGTTGCCTGGGCGGGTTTTTGCGAAGGCTGGGCCATCTGGTTCCTGCTGTTGGGCGCTGCGGCGCTGCCGTTGGCGTTGGTGGCGGTCAGCTGGACGGTCCAGGTGCGGTTCTCGCCGGTGTCGACCTCGAAGAAGCCCTTGCGCTCGTAGCCGCGCGTCAGGCAGTTCTCGATGCCCTTGATGGTGAATTCGTTGTCGCGGATGCACATCGGCACCGGACCGTCCCAAGCCTCGTCCTGATTGTCGTAGTCGAGCGCGTGGAGGTAGTAGTAGCGCGCGATCAGGTCGCCGCGCAGCAGGGTCTCGCAGCTGTTGGCGGGGATGTTCCACCAGCCTTCCGTGGTCCAGGCGTCGCCGTCCTTGTAGCCGAGCGAGACGCCGACGCGGCTGGCGGTCGAGTTGCACACCTGGAACTCGGCCCGGGCCGGGGCGACGCTCCACAAGGCCGCCAGGAGCAGGACAATCCAAAACGGCATCGCGCGCGCGCTGCTGGTGTTCATTCTCATCGCTGCCATGCGGTTCGCAAATCACTGAACGTTAAGCGTGTACCCCGCGTCGGCGGGGCGGGTCAACGGAAACGGACCCTCCGCCGACCGCCGAGCTATGACGGTGGAATACGACAGGATCATGGAGTGGGCACCGGGTTCGGCCTGCGGCGCGGACGGGCGATCCAGATGCCGAGAAGGATGACCGCGCCGCCCGCGACCTGGAGGGGCGAGAGCGCCTCGCCCAGGATGGCCCAGGCGAAACCCGCCGCCGCCAGCGCCTCCAGGAAGATCACCAGCGAGGAGAAGGCCGCCGGCAGGTGCCCGAGCGAGAAGGCTAAGAGGCCCTGGCCGCCGGCGTGGCTGACGAGGGCGAGCGCCGCCAGCACCGCCCAGCCTTCGAGGCTGCGGGGCAGGACGCGGTCGTCGAACAGGAGCGCCACGACCAGCAGCAGCGCCGCCGTCACCAGCGAGGACAGATAGGTCACCCGCGCGGCGCCGCCGGTCTTGCGCGCCTCGCGGACCGCCAGGAAATAGCCGCCGAAGAAGACGGCGGTGATGACGCCGTAGAGATCGCCCCGGACCCGGCCGGGATCTATGTCGAGGCTTTCCCAGATCAGCGCGGCCCCGCCCGCCAGTGCGCAGGCGAGGCCGAGGATGGTGGCCGCCTCGAAGCGCTCGCGCAGCACCAGCCAGCCGCCGAGCACCACCCAGACCGGGGCGGTGGTGGCGAAGAAGGTGGCGTTGGCGACCGTGGTGTTGACGATCGAGAGGTGCCAGAAGAACAGGTCCCCGGCGAAGAAGGCGCCCGCGAGCAGGATGGGCGCGATCCTGGCCCTGCGGGCGGAGGGGGCGCGGGCCTCGATCCTGTCCCAGGCCCAGAGCGCGGGCAGGGCCAGCGCCACGCGCCAGAAGGCCGATGCGAAGGGACCGACGTCGGCCAGCCGCACGAAGATCGGCGAGGCGGCCATGGCCACCGCCCCGGCCAGAAGCGCGGCGAAGGCGACGATCTGGATCGTGGCGACGGGTTTGGTCTGTTGCAGGCTCGACATGGGCTGTCCGGGGTGAGGCGGCATGAAGAACTGGCGGCGCGCGCGCTTGCCAGCTATGCCATGCCACACGCAGGCTTGCCACGGTTGAACGCCATGACCTCCACCCCCGATATCCCTTTCGATCCCGTCGAGCGCATCGGCGGCGCGGCGGGCACGGCCTTCGTGATCCTGTGCGACCATGCCTCCAACGCGTTGCCGGAAACCCACTGTTCGCTGGGGTTGCCGCACGCGCAACTCGCCCGCCACATCGGCTATGACATCGGCGCGGCGGATGTGACGCGCCGGCTGGCGTCGAAGCTGGATGCGGGTGCGGTCCTGAGCCGCTTTTCACGGCTGCTGATCGATCCCAACCGGGGCGAGGACGATCCGACCCTCGTCATGCGGCTGTCGGACGGTGCGGTGGTTCCCGGCAACGCCCGGATCGACGCGGCCGAGATCGACCGGCGGCTGGAGCGGTACCACCGCCCCTATCACCGCGCGGTGACGGAGGTGCTCGACGGCCTCGTGGCGCGGGGGCGGGTTCCGGTCGTCGTGTCGATCCACAGCTTCACGCCGGTCTGGCGGGGCACGCCGCGCCCCTGGCAGGCGGCGATCCTCTGGGACCGCGACCCCAGGCTCGCCCGGCCGCTGCTGTCGGGGTTGCGCGCGGAGGCCGGCCTCACGGTCGGCGACAACGAGCCTTACGACGGCGCCCTGCGCGGCGACTGCCTCCATCGGCACGGCACGCTGCGCGGCTTTCCGCATGCGCTGGTGGAGATCCGCCAGGACCTGATCGCGGATGCGGATGGCGCGGATGAGTGGGCGGAACGCCTTGCCCGGCTGCTGACGCCGCTGGCGGAAGAGACGGCCCTGCGGCGCGTGGAGATGTTCGGCTCGCGCACGGATGCCGCCGCCGGAGGACTGGACCCGGCCACGCGGACCGAACTGGAGGCCGAGGTGCTGCGCCGTCTCGTCGCCCATCTGCGCGCCCGCACCGATGTGCAGAACATCGACCTCATGAACCTCGCCGGCTTCTGCCGCAACTGCCTGTCGAACTGGCTGGCGGATGCCGCCGCGAGGCGTGGGCTGCCGTTGAGCAAGGACGAGGCGCGACGGGAGATCTACGGCATGGCCCATGAGAGCTGGAAGGCGCTGTACCAGACCGAAGCCGGGGCAAATGCGCAACGCCTGTTCGCCGAAGCCGCGCCCGCGCATGTGGATGACGGCCGCGATGCTTGACGCACCGGCAGGATTGGTTGAGACCCTGCCTCCGACATTTTTTCCGTCAGCCCAATCGGAGTTTGCCACATGAGTAATCCGGACGAGATTGCCAAGGATCAGCTGCGCGCCATCGTGGAGCGCATCGAGCGTCTCGAAGAGGAGAAGAAGGCGCTCTCCGAGGACATCAAGGAAGTCTATGCCGAAGCCAAGGGCAACGGATACGACACGAAGGTGCTGCGCAAGGTCATCTCGATCCGCAAGCAGGACCGCGACGAGCGCCAGGAACAGGAAGCGATTCTCGACCTCTACCTCGAAGCCCTCGGCATCGCCTGAGGTCCTGAGCCCGCGGCCCATCCTTCGAGACGCCCGCTGCGCGGGCTTCCGGGTGTCTGGCCGATGATGCGTTCTTGCATTTCAAAGAGTCATGCGTTTCCGGTTCTGGAGCATGACTGGCAGTGACGGTCAGATCGTCCGGTGAATGCCACGTGGGCTTTCATCGTCATGGCCGGACTTGGCGCGGGCATGACGCACTACAGCGGTCATCGCCTTGGAATCATGGGTTTCCCGCGAAGCAAGGCGTCTCGAAGGATGGGGCCGCGCCCCGCGCCCGGAACCGCCCGCCTGTCGAGACACGCTCCGGCAGGGGCTTCCTCACCTGTCCGGGGTCAGCCGCCGCGCAAGGTCATGCCGCGGGGGGCGCTGGCGGTGTCGACCCGCACCGACCGCAGCAGGGCCACGGCGCGGCCCTGGAAGGCGTCGCTGCGCAAGCCGCCGGTCGGGTTGCCGCCGAATGTCTGGGCGAGCGTCCTGGTCGGCATGGCGATCAGGCTGGCGAGATGCGTCTGGTCGGGGTGCGACAGTTCCGAAGCCGATGGTCCACGAACGATGCGCTCCGGCACCATGACTTTTTTCAGACCGACGTCGGTCTGTCGGGCCGTGACGAGTTCGGCCTTAGGCTCGGCGGATGCCGTTTTGAACGACGCGCCACGCCGGGTGATCGCGGCGGTGCGCTGAACGTCGGCCACGGGCAGCGCGGTGGTCAGGCCGGCGCGGATGGGGCTTCGCAGGGGCAGGGGCACTTCAGGCGCATAGGCTGCCACGAGCGATGTGATGGATTCCTGGGCCTGGGAGGCCGAAGGGCGCGGCGAGGGCAGGGCCGGTGCGAGCGCCGCCGTGACGGGGGCTGCCTGAGGCGTGATGTCGGATGTCCCGGCTCCCGTCTGCCAGACCATGCGCGGCGCGCCGCCCAGAGAGGCCATACGGACGTTGTCCGGTTGGACGAAGCTCACGGGGCGCGGCTCCGGAAGTGCGGGCGATAGCGCGGCGACCTGCGTCGGCTGCGTTTCCAACGCCACGGGCGCTGCGGCGGGAAGCGGGGCCGGAATCGCTGCCGCGGGCGGGGCGCTGGCGGTCCTCACAGGAGCCGCCGCGGTCTGGCGGCCATCCTCTTCCTCGTCGGAATTGAACAGTCGCGCGAACAGGCTGCGGCCGGAGCCGCCGGAGGCGGTTTCGCTCGATGGGCGGCCCCTCTGGATGTCGGCGAGCGCCAGTTGATAGCCCGGCATCGGCTTGCCGTCGGCGGGCAGATGGACCGTGCGGCCATCGGGGAAGACGCGGGCGAGCTGGGTGCGGGTCATGCGCGGCCAGTGGCGCACGCTGCCGGTGTCCAGATGGATGAAGTACCCCTGACCCGATGGATAATAGCCGACACCGCCGCGCTGGAGGCGCAGGCCGACCTCGCGGATGCGGTCCGCCGAGACACCGGGGATGCGGAAGTCCATGGCCTTGCCGAGGGTGTGCTGGCTGTGCTTGGCGACCGCCTTGGAGCGCGAGCGCAGCATGGCGTTGGTCTTGGGCGAACGGTAGGACGACACGATCTGGATCGGGGCCCGCCCGCCGGTCTCGCGGTTGACCTCCCAGATGAGGTCGAACAGGCGCGGGTCCATCTTGATGACGTCGTTGTTGCGCCAGTCGCGCAGGAAGTAATTGAGCTTCTTCAACGCGTCCTGGTCATAGCGGCCGTTCTGCTTGAAGGTGATGTTGATGGTTTCGCGGGTGTGGGTGTGGAAGAAGCTGATCGAGCGCGTGTCGCCGTTGGCGGTGGCGGTCTGGAGCCCCTGCGAACCCATGAGGACCACGAGGGACCCGATGAGGGCGGTCGCAAGGCCTTTACGGCCGATGCGTTGAAGCTTGTTCAGCGACGCATATGTCACTCGACGACCCGCTCTGAAAGACGCGTTTACACAACAAAAGCCCCCGCGAGCGGCAGCTTTGGCAAATGAAGTCTTTCCGAGATTGGTAAACAGCCGATTGACACGGCCAAGAAAACCCCCGCCCGGATCACCCCGGTTACGTCGGGATGATGGCAAAAACAAGCCCAGCGAACACGAAATGGTGAACTAAAGTCGTGAATGCTTGCGTTGGAAATCAACTTCCAAGGTTCAGCGCGGCGCGCATCCGACGGTCGTGGCCGTAGATGTCGGCATGCTTTTTCAACACGCCGCCGCCGTCGACCCAGGCGGTGAAATAGGCAAGATGCACAGGGATTTTCTCCGGCAGGTTGATGCGTCGCTCCGCGCCGCCGACGAGGCGTTTCACCTTGTCCTTGGTCCAGCCGTTCCGCGTGCCGAGCAGGGCCTCGGCCAAGGCGAAGGGATCCTCGACGCGGACGCAGCCGTGGCTGAAGGCCCGCGAGGCGCGGCCGAACAGATTGCGGCTGGGCGTGTCGTGCAGATAGACCGAATGCTCGTTGGGGAACATGAACTTGATGTGCCCCAGCGCGTTGCGCTCGCCGGGCGGCTGGCGGAAGTGCAGACCCTTGAGGCTGGTGTTGGTCCAGTCGATGGCGGTGGAGTCCAACACCTGGCGGCGTCCGCCCCGGACATGGACCACCTCGATGCCCTGCCGCGCCAGATAGGTCGGGTCCTGCTGGAGCTTGGGCAGCATCTCCTTGCGGGCGATGGAATAGGGCACGTTCCAGGAAGGGTTGACGATCAGGAACTGGATCGCGTCGGAGAAGATCGGCGTCTGGTTCTTCTCGGTGCCGACGATCACGCGGGTCTCGTGGACCACCGCGCCGTCGCTCACGACGCGGGCGTGGAACTCGGGGATGTTGACGAAGACATGGGTGCGGCCCAGGTCGCGCGGCAGCCAGCGCCAGCGCTCCATGTTGACCAGCGCGTCGGCGTAGGGGTCGCTGCTGATCTCCTCGTTGAGGGCGGCCAGCGTCTGCCTGCCGACGACGGCCTCGTCGCGAAGCCCCTTGGAGCGCTGGAAGGCGCGCACCGCATCGGCGAGCGCGGTGTCATAGCCGGTGTCCTCGCTGTGCGGCAGGGCCAGGCGGGCGCGCAGCACCGGCACGCGCGGATCGTCCATGCCCGGCTTCAGCAGCGGGCCGTCCGGGATATGCGGCAAGGGTTCGGTGCGGGCGATCGACAGGGCCGCAAGTTTGCGGCGCAGATCGCGGAAGCCCTCGTGGGGCGGGTTGAAGTCGTCGAGCGTCTGGGCGGCGTTGGTGGAGGCGCTGACACGGGCCAGAACATAGGCGGGATCGGGGCGCTCGGGGCGGGCGGTGATGAGCGGCGAGATGGTCCGCGGCTCCAGCCGCCCGCTCTGGGCATGGCGCGCATAGGCCGCGACCGCGAGGGACAGTTCGACGTCGGTCCTTGCAAGCGTTGCCGGATCGGTGTCCCGCGCGGTCGGCAGGCGATAGGCCGCGGGATCGAGGCCGTCGTCCGCCGCCTGTGCGATGCGCTCCATGGAGGCCACGGCGGCGGACGAAAGCTGGCCGCCGTCGCTCCAGAGCGGCTGGAAGTCGCGCGCGGCATAATATTCCGCGATGGCCGTGAACTCGTCCGTGCGCCATTCCGCCGGGATCGCATCCGAGGCGAACAGTGCCGCCACGGCGGCGCGCACCTTCTCCTCGGCGATCACGTGATCGATGTGGGGCGGCGTCCATTCCAGCGTTTCAAAAGGGGCCTGCCGGGCCGAAACCGGGGACGATGACGCCTCCGGAATGGACCATTCGAGCGGAATCTGGTCTTCGAGCGGGGCGGCCGGCAGGACCCGCGCTATCTCCGGCGTGGAGATCGCCTGCTGCGGTTCAGCGGCCGCCACGGCAAGGCTTGCCATGAGGGCAGCACATGCAACGACTGTCCGCGACACCGGTTGTCCATGAATCCGCATGCAAATCCCCCGGGCATCATCTGTCACACGCTTCTACGCCTCACGCCGCCGGCGGCAATCGGCAATTGTGTCAGCCCGTGGCTCGGTCCTCGGCCGTGTCATCGGAGCCACAGGTGTCGTCCAGGCCGAGTTCCTTGAGCCGGCGGTACAGCGTCGAGCGGCCGATGCCGAGACGGCGCGCGACATCGGTGATGCGTCCGGAATAGCGGTCGATCGCGTGGCGGATGATCTCTTCCTCGATGGCCGCGATCGGCCGCGCGTGGCCGTCGTCGCTCAGGAGGCGCGTCAAGTGCGGGCGCGGCAATTCGTGGATCGCCGCAGCGGAGGCATCGGCAGAGACCGTGACCTGCGACATGCTGGTGTGGTCGGCCGTCATCACGGGCAATTGCGGGAAGTCGGCGGAGGTCAGTTCGTCGCTTTCGGCCAGGACGACCGCCCGGAAGATGGCGTTCTCCAACTGGCGGACGTTGCCGGGCCAGTCGCAGCCTTCCAGCCGCGCCAGCGCCGCCGGCGCCACGCCCCGGATGCGGCGGCCCTCCTCGGCGGCGAAGCGGGCCGTGAAGCGGCGCGCGAGGCTCGCGATGTCGGCGCGGCGCTCGCGCAAAGGTGGCAGGGTGATCGGGAAGACGCTGAGACGGTAATAGAGGTCCTCGCGGAATTTGCCGGCGCGGACGAGGTCGATCAGGTTGCGGTTGGTGGCCGACATGACGCGCACGTCGACCCGGATGGGTTTCTTGCCGCCTACGGGATCGATCTCGCCTTCCTGGAGCACGCGCAGGAGCTTGACCTGCGCTTCCAGCGGCAGCTCGCCGACCTCGTCGAGCAGCAGCGTGCCGCCATGGGCGTCGAGGAATTTGCCGGTGTGCTTTTCGTTGGCGCCGGTGAAGGCGCCCTTCTCGTGGCCGAACAGGATGCTTTCGACGAGATGGCCCGGGATGGCGCCGCAGTTGACCGCGACGAAGGCCTTGCCGGCCCGGTCGCCGGACCCGGCGATGGCGCGGGCCAGCACTTCCTTGCCGACGCCCGATTCGCCCTCGATCAGCACGGGGATGGAGGATGACGAGGCACGCCGCGCCAGGTTGACCGCGCGTTCCATGGACGGGCTCCTGGTCGCCAGGTCGTCGATGGTCATCCTGCCGGCGGTGCGGCGCGTCAGGCGGCGGATCTCGCCTTCCAGCGCGCTGGTCTGCAGGGCGTTGCGCAGCGACACCTGAAGGCGCTCGGGGGCCACGGGCTTGACCACGAAATCGACCGCGCCGGCGCGCATGGCCGCCACCACGGCGTCGATGGAGCCGTTGGCCGTCTGGACGATGACCGGCACCGACACACTCTTTTCGGCGAGCTGGGCCAGCACGCCCATGCCGTCGAGTTCGGGCATGACGAGATCGAGCACGACGGCGTCGATCCTGTTGCCTTCTCCGCCGGTCAGACGTTCCACGGCTTGCGCGCCGTCGGCCGCGAGTTCCGGCGTTCCGCCAAGGCGGCGGACCATGGCCTCGAGCAGGCGGCGCTGGACGGGATCGTCTTCGACGATGAGGATTGTGGCGTTCATGACATCCGGACTGTAATGGCGTTGCGCGGATGCTCGCTCTTTGAGGTAAACGAGCCTTTAAGCATGATGACGATTGCGCATGGTTGAACCGGCGCGGCATGCGCGCGATATGTGGTGTCGTCCCGTTCGACCACGGCCAATCAGGAGCTTACCCCTTGACCACATCGACCGCCGTCCGTCCGAAATCCACCGCGCTCGAAGGGCTGCCGGAATGGGACCTGTCCCATCTCTACCCGGCGATCGACGCTCCCGAGGTGGAGCGCGACCTTGCGAAAAGCGACGCGGACGCGGCGGCTTTCGCGGAGCGCTACGAGGGCAAGGTCGGCGATCTCGTGCGGGGCGTGGATGCCGGGGCAAGGCTCCTGGAAGCGGTCAAGGCCTATGAAGCGCTTGACGATGTCATGGGTCGGCTCGGGTCCTATGCCGGACTGATCTATGCGACCGACACGGCCAATCCGCGCCATGCGAAGTTCTACGGCGACGTGCAGGACCGCCTGACGGCGTCCTCCGCGCGGGTGCTGTTCTTCACCCTCGAACTCAACCGGGTCGACGACGCCCTGCTGGACGCCGCGCTCGATCACGACGGCCTGTCGCGCTACCGGCCCTGGTTCGACGACGTGCGCAAGGAGCGGCCCTACCAGCTCGAGGACCGCATCGAAAAATTATTCCATGAGAAGTCCGCGACCGGCCGTTCCGCCTGGAACCGGCTGTTCGACGAGACCATCTCCAGCCTCAGGTTCGATGTGGACGGCGAGGAACTGGCTATCGAGCCGACGCTGACCATGATGGTCGATCCGGACGGCGAGGTCCGCCGCAAGGCCTCCGAGGCGCTGGCCAAGACCTTCAAGGACAATGTCCGGACCTTCACGCTCATCACCAATGTGCTGGCCAAGGACAAGGACATCTCCGACCGGTGGCGCGGCTTCGAGGACATCGCGGACGCCCGGCACCTGTCCAACCGGGTGGAGCGCGAGGTGGTCGACGCGCTGGTCAGCGCCGTGCAGGCGGCCTATCCGCGCCTGTCGCACCGCTATTACGCGCTGAAGGCCAAGTGGTTCGGCATGGACAAGCTCAACCACTGGGACCGCAACGCGCCGCTGCCCAGGGTTCCGACGCGAACCATCGGCTGGGACGAGGCGCGCGAGACCGTGCTGTCGGCCTATGCCGGCTTTTCGCCCGACATGGCCGCCATCGCCAGGCGCTTCTTTGACGAGAAGTGGATCGACGCGCCGGTGCGGCCGGGCAAGTCGCCGGGGGCCTTCGCCCATCCGACGACGCCGTCGGCGCACCCTTACGTGCTGCTCAACTATCTCGGCAAACCGCGCGACGTGATGACGCTCGCCCATGAGCTGGGGCACGGCGTCCATCAGGTTCTGGCCGGCCCCCAAGGCCCGCTGATGGCGCCGACGCCGCTGACGCTGGCGGAGACCGCCTCGGTCTTCGGCGAGATGCTGACCTT
>JBEBSP010000087.1:0-10708 GCA_040394255.1 Agaricicola taiwanensis
AAGCCGTATACGTCGGCGGGGCGCAGACCTATGGTTCCTGCGTTTCCGCTTTCGCCTTTACCCTGCCGCGTCCGGTGACGAGGCGGTAGAGGTAGAGCGCCACAACGGCCACCGCGACGGCATTGCTGACCGGATTGATCCAGCCGACGACATATTCGAACTGGCTGTGCAGCACATAGCCCGCGAAGGTCAGGAACGAGGTCCAGATCACCGTGCCGATCAGGGTCCAGAACAGGAAGGTGAGCGTCGGCATGGCGGCAACCCCGGCCGGGATCGAGATTACCGAGCGGACCGCCGGGATCAGGCGGCCGAAGAACACCGCCTTGCGGGCGTGGCGTTCGAACAGGGCGCGGGCGCGGTCGAGTTCCTCAGGCGTCACCGTGGCGATGAAGCCGTAGCGTTCCACCAGCCAGCGCAGCCGGGCGTAGCCGAAGACGCGGCCGACCACATACCAGAAATAAGCACCCGCCAGCGCGCCGAGCGTGCCTGAGGCCAGCACGCCCCAGAGGGTGAGGTGGCCCTCGGCGGCGTTGAAGCCCGCCAGCGGCATGATCGCCTCGGAGGGGATCGGCGGAAACAGGTTCTCGGCCAGCATCAGCAGGAAGATGCCGAGATAGCCGCTGTCCTGGACGAATTCCTTCAGAAAATCGAACATGCCTTCTCCGCCGCGCGCCGGGATCGATGATGCGGGTCTCGCTTGCGGGCCGCGCGCAGTCAAGCCTTTCGTCTAACCGTTTGCGCGCTCAATTGTCTTGCCTCCCGCATCCATGCCGCTAGGCTGCTTGGCGGATGGCGACGCAAAGATCGCCCATGAGGGAGGGTTCGGCTTGGCTCATGTGGCCGAAGCGGTTGACCATCACAATGCGTCGCCTGCCGTCCGCCTGACGGATGTGGGCATCGCCTTCGCCGAGCGCGGCGGCGGGCGCTATCAGGCCGTCAAGGGCGCGACGCTGGACGTGGCGGAGGGCGAATTCGTCGCCATCGTGGGGCCGACCGGCTGCGGGAAATCGACCCTGCTGAACGTCACCGCCGGCCTGCTGCGGCCGTCCTCGGGCACGGTCGCGCTGTCGGGCCGGCCGCTTCCGGGCCTCAACCGCGACGCGGGCTATCTGTTCCAGGCGGACGCCCTGATGCCATGGAAGACCGCGCTTGAGAATGTCGCGGTCGGGCTTGAGGTGCGCGGCATGGCGTCCCGGCAGGCGCGGGAGCATGCATCCCGGTGGCTGACCCGCGTCGGTCTCAAGGCCTTCCTCGACCGCTATCCGCACCAACTGTCCGGCGGTCAGAGGAAGCGCGTGGCGCTGGCGCAGGTGCTGATCCTCGATCCGAAGATCCTGCTCATGGACGAGCCTTTCGGCCCGCTGGACGCGCAGACGCGGGCGCTGATGGGCGAACTGCTGCTGCGGCTGTGGTCGGAGGACCGCAAGGCGGTCATGTTCGTGACGCATGACCTCGAAGAGGCCATCGCGCTGTCGGACCGCGTCATCATCATGTCGGCGGGGCCGGCGGCGACCATCATCGGGGACCATCGGGTGACGCTGTCGCGTCCGCGCGATCCGGCGGAGATCCGCCACGATCCGGGCTTCGCCGCGATCCACAAGGTGATCTGGCAGCAGCTCAAGGCCGAAGTGGTGAAAGCCTACGAGCAGGGAGACCAGGGATGAGCCGCGCGACGATCCTGACGCTGCAGGTGCTGGTCGCCGTGCTGGGCCTCGTGTTCTGGCACTATTCCACCACCGTGCCGGTCTGGGCCAACGGCAAGCCGCTGATCGACCCGTTCTTCTTCGCCACGCCGCTCGACGTGCTGGAACGCACATGGCGCGACTTCGCCTCGGGCGTGATCTGGCGGCATCTGTGGATCACCCTAACCGAGACGGTGCTGGCCTTCGCCATCGGGTCCATCGGCGGCATCGTCATCGGCTTCTGGTTCGCCCGGCGCGAACTGCTCGCCGCCGTGTTCGACCCTTACGTGAAGGCCGCCAACGCCCTGCCGCGCGTGGTGCTGGCGCCGATCTTCGCGCTGTGGTTCGGGCTCGGCATCTGGTCGAAGGTGGCGCTGGGCGTCACGCTGGTGTTCTTCATCGTGTTCTTCAACGTCTACCAGGGCGTGAAGGAGGTGAGCCCGACCGTGCTCGCCAACGCGCGCATGCTGGGCATGAACGACCGCCAGCTCCTGCGCCACGTCTATCTGCCCTCGGCGCTGTCATGGATGTTCTCCTCGCTGCACACCTCGGTGGGCTTTGCCCTCGTGGGCGCGGTGGTGGGCGAATACCTCGGCTCGGCGGCGGGGCTGGGCTACCGGATCGCGCAGGCGGAAGGCGTGTTCGACGTCACGGGCGTGTTCTCGGGCATGCTGGTTCTGATGGTCTTCGTGATCGTGATCGACGCCGTGGTCACCTTCATCGAGAACCGGCTTCTGGTGTGGCGGCCGGGGACGGCCTCCACGACGGCGCAAGGATGACTGCACAGGACATCTCGGGAGGATGCCATGAAACTCTGGAAGGTTTTTGGACTGGCGGCGGCGTTCAGCGCCGCCTTCGCAAGCGTGTCGGCCGCGCAGGTGGAAAAGCCGAACGTCGCCCTCGGGGTCGGCGGCAAGTCGCTGCTCTACTACCTGCCGCTGACCATCGCCGAGCAGAAGGGCTTCTTCAAGGAAGAGGGCCTCAACGTCACCATCAACGATTTCAAGGGCGGTTCGCAGTCCTTGCAGGCGCTGGTGGGCGGCTCGGTGGACGTGGTGACCGGGGCCTATGAGCACACCATCCGCATGCAGACCAAGGGGCAGGACATCCGCGCCGTGCTGGAGCTGGGGCGCTATCCCGGCATCGTGCTGGCGGTCAGCAAGGCCAATGCCGACAAGGTGAAAAAGATCGGCGACCTCAAGGGCATGAAGATCGGCGTCACCGCGCCGGGCTCGTCCACGGCGATGTTCGCGACCTACCTGCTGGCCAAGGAGGGCGTGAAGCCGGAGGACGTCGCCTTCATCGGCGTCGGCGGCGGCGCGACCGGAGTGGCGGCCATGCAGCGCGGCGAGATCGACGCCATCTCCAACCTCGATCCGGTGATCTCGACGCTCAACCGCGACGGCCTCATCACCATCCTGGCCGACAGCCGGACCGAGGAGGGCACCAAGGCCATCTTCGGCGGCACCAATCCGGCGGCGGTGCTCTACACCAAGCAGGAGTTCATCGAGAAGAACCCCAAGACGGTGCAGGCGCTGACCAACGCGCTCTACAAGGCGCTGAAGTGGCTCGACACCGCGACGCCGGAGGACGTGGCGGACACCGTGCCCGCCGAATACCACCTCAACGACAAGGCGCTCTACCTTGAGGCGGTGAAGAACTCGCTGCCGACCTATTCGCGCACCGGCGTCGTCACCGAGGAAGGGCAGAAGGCCGCCATGGAGCTTCTGTCCTACGACAAGGAGATGGCCTCCGCGACGGTCGACGTCACCAAGACCTTCGACGGGCGCTTCGTGAAGGCGGCCGCCGGCCAGTGACCCATGGGACGGCGCCGATGAAAGACGGTCATCGGCGCCGTCACGTCTTTTTGCTCGACGCCGTGCGGGCGTCTCCTTAAATCTTCAAGCTCGCAGATTGAATCGGATCGCCGCCGCAAGTCCTTGCGGCAGCGCATGATCCTGGTTCGGGGAGCTGTCCGTGAACATTCTTTCCATCCAGTCCTGGGTGTCCTTCGGCCATGTGGGCAACGCCTCGGCGGCCTTCCCCATGCAGCGGCTCGGGCATGAGGTCTGGGCGGTCAACACCGTGCAGTTCTCCAACCACACCGGCTACGGCCAATGGCGGGGGCAGGTGTTCTCCGGCGATGCGGTGCGCGAGGTCGTCACCGGCATCGAGGAGCGCGGCGTGCTGCCCGCCTGCGACGGCGTGCTCTCGGGCTACATGGGCGACGCCAGCATCGGCGAGGCGGTGCTGGAATCCGCCGCCAGGGTGCGGGCCGCCAACCCGAATGCGCTCTATGCCTGCGACCCGGTGATCGGCGACGTCGGGCGCGGCGTGTTCGTGCGGCCCGGCATCCCGGAGTTCATGCGCGAGAGGGCCGTGCCCGCCGCCGACATCATCACGCCCAACCAGTTCGAGCTGGAGTATCTCTCGGGGCAGAGCGTACTCAGCCTCGAGGATGCCGTCATGGCGCTCGACAGGGTCCATGCGCTGGGGCCGAAGGTGGTGCTGGTGACCAGCCTCATGACCGCCGGCACGCCGGAGGGCACGATCGAGATGCTGGTGTCGGACGGGGGACGGCGCTTCCGCGTCCGCACGCCGCTGCTGCCGATCTCGGTCAACGGGGCGGGGGACGCCATCGCGGCGCTGTTCTTCGTGCATTATCTGGAGCGGCGGGATGCGGGGGAGGCGCTCAGCCGCGCGGCATCCTCGGTCTACGGCCTGCTGAAGCGCACGGCGGACGCCGGATCGCGCGAGATCCTGACCGTCGCGGCGCAGGACGAGTTCGTCGCGCCCACCAGACTGTTCGCCGCCGAGGACCTGTCATGACGCGCCGCTACCGCATCCTCGACGTCTTCACCGGCCAGCCGCTGGCCGGCAATCCGCTGGCGGTGGTGCTGGACGCCGAAGGGCTCGACACGGCGGCGATGCAGGCCATCACTCGCGAGTTCAACCTGTCGGAAACGGTGTTCCTGATGCCGCCGGCGAGCGACATCAATCTCGCCCGCCTGCGTATCTTCACGCCGGCGCGGGAACTGCCCTTCGCGGGCCACCCGACCGTCGGGACCGCCGTGGTGCTGGCCATCGAGAACGCGGTCGGCGGGCGCGAGGACATCAACTTCACCGTGGAGGAGACCGTCGGCGAGGTGCCCTGCACGGTGCGTCTGCTGGGGCCGGGGAGGGGCCGGGCGCGGTTCTCCCTGCCGCGGCTGCCGGAGGCTCTGGACGGGCCTCTCGACCGGGCGGCCATCGCGGCGGCGCTGTCGCTCGCGCCCGAGGACATCGGCTTCGAGGATCATGTTCCGAGCCGCTTTTCGGCGGGCGTGCCGTTCGTTTATGTGCCCTTGCGTGACCTCGACGCCGTGGCGCGGGCGACGCCCGACATGGCGCACTGGGACAGGGCCTTCGACGATGCCGCGCCGGAAACCTATGTCTACGCGCGCGGCGGGGTCGGAGCGGACGCCTCGTTCCACGCGCGGATGTTCGCGCCCTCCATGGGCATCGCCGAGGACCCGGCGACCGGCGCGGCGGCGGCTGGCTTCGCGGGCGTCGTCCACGCCTTCGACCGGCCCGGCGACGGCGAGCGCACCCATGTGATCGAGCAGGGCCATGAGATGGGCCGCCCGAGCCGGATCGTGCTGTCGATCGAGGTCGAGGGCGGCGCGATCACGGGCGCGACCATCGGCGGCGAGGCCGTGGTGGTGGCGTCGGGCGAACTGCATGTGTGAGGCTTGAGCTTGCGGCCCATCCTTCGAGACGCCTTGCCGCGCAAGGCCCTCAGGATGAGGGAGAAGTTGTGGTGGTCCTGAAAACAGCCTGCCCAGCCCGCTGACTTCATCCTGATGGCTGTCGAAGGGGCGTCTCGCAGGATGGGCCGCATATTCCGCCATTTCTCCCGGTTGCACAAAAGCCGTCCATCAGGTTATGTTTTGCGTCTGCGCGGCTTTCCCGCGCATCGGCGCAATGAGGACTTCGCGATGATCGCGAACGTGATCTCCAACGGAACGGCAAGGTGCTCCCGCACCGTCGCTTCCGCGCGCCTGCTTTCCGGTCTCCTTCTCCTTAGCCGCCCCTGAGGGCCGGCCGGGCATCATGCCTGGGCGCTCAGGGGATTTTAAGACCGACCCGAGACCCTAAGGCTGATTTCCGAGAAGGACCCTTTCCATGACCGCTTCCACGTCCGACCACGTCATCATTTTCGACACCACGCTGCGCGACGGCGAGCAGTGCCCCGGCGCCTCGATGACCTTCGAGGAGAAGATCGAGGTCGCCGAACTGCTCGAAACCATGGGCGTCGACGTCATCGAGGCCGGCTTCCCGATCGCCAGCGAGGGCGATTTCGAGAGCGTCCACGAGATCGCCAGGCGCGCCGACAAGGCGGTGATCGCGGGTCTCGCCCGCGCCATCTCTGCCGACATCGCCCGGGCAGGGGAGGCGGTGAAGGTCGCCCGCCGGCCGCGCATCCACACCTTCGTCTCCACCTCGCCGATCCATCTGGCCCACCAGATGCGCAAGAGCGAGGAACAGGTGCTGGAGATCATCGCCGCCACGGTGGCCCAGGCGCGCAACCTGGTCGACGACATCGAGTGGTCGGCCATGGACGCCACGCGCACGCCGATCGACTATCTGTGCCGCTGCGTCGAGGCGGCGATCAAGGCGGGCGCGACCACCATCAATCTGCCGGACACGGTAGGCTATGCCGTGCCGGAGGAATACGCCGCCATGTTCCGCGCCGTGCGCGAGCGGGTGCCGGGTGCCGACAAGGCTGTGTTTTCGACCCATTGCCACAACGACCTGGGGCTGGCGGTGGCCAATTCGCTGGCCGGCCTCGCGGGTGGGGCGCGGCAGATCGAATGCACCATCAACGGCATCGGCGAGCGTGCCGGCAACGCCGCGCTGGAGGAGATCGTCATGGCGATCCGCACGCGCGGCGACTTCATCCCCTTCACCACAGGCGTCGAGAGCACCATGCTGACGCGTGCCTCCAAGATGGTGTCGGCGGTGACGTCCTTCCCCGTGCAGTACAACAAGGCCATCGTCGGACGGAACGCCTTCGCCCATGAAAGCGGCATCCACCAGGACGGCATGCTGAAGAACAATACGACCTACGAGATCATGACGCCGGAATCGGTCGGCGTGTCGAAGACCTCGCTGGTCATGGGCAAGCATTCCGGCCGCCATGCCTTCCGCGAGAAGCTG
This sequence comes from Agaricicola taiwanensis, assembly GCA_040394255.1. Taxonomy (GTDB): domain Bacteria; phylum Pseudomonadota; class Alphaproteobacteria; order Rhizobiales; family Methylopilaceae; genus Agaricicola; species Agaricicola taiwanensis_A. The sequence goes on from JBEBSP010000087.1 coordinate 6,882, forward strand.
AAGGACCTGGGCTACGAGCTGGGCGAGAACGCTCTCGAAGACGTGTTCAGCCGCTTCAAGGCGCTGGCCGACCGCAAGAAGCATGTCTACGACGAGGACATCGAGGCGCTGGTCGATCAGGAGATCGCCTCCGCGCACGACCGCACCAAGGTGCTGTCGCTGACGGTGATCGCGGGCACCATGGGGCCGCAATCGGCGACGCTGACGCTGTCCATCGACGGCGAGCACAGGACCACGCAGGCTTCCGGCAACGGTCCGGTGGACGCCACCTTCAACGCCATCCGGCAGCTGATCCCGCACGAGGCGACCCTGGAATTGTACCAGGTGCATGCGGTCACGGAAGGTACGGACGCGCAGGCGGAGGTCTCCGTCAGGCTTTCGGAAGGTGATTCCATGGTTACCGCCAAGGCGTCCGATCCAGATACCCTGGTGGCGTCGGCGCGTGCCTATGTGGCGGCACTCAACAAGCTGTCGTCCAAGCGGAATCGCCTGCATCCGCAGAAGGTAAGCGCCTGATCCCTTCATGCGGTTCTGCCGAAGTTAAACTGTCGACTGTTTTACATGACAGATGTCGTTGCAGTAGAAACCAGGTTGCGAGGGTGGAACTAAGGCCAAATGAGGGAAAAGTGTGTCATCTTTCGTATAAGAGCTTGCACTTTCTGCCATAACATTTCAAAAACACGGCCTTCATCGGCGAAGTCGCCTATGAAGAAAGTTCCTGGGAGGAGTTTTTAATATGGTGAATAAGAGTCTCCGTCTTGCGGTTGCTGGACTTGGCATGTTTGCTCTGGGCGCGGGTTCCGCTTCAGCTCAGTCTTATCCTTCGCGTGTTGTTTCGATGGTCGTTCCCTTTTCCGCAGGTGGACCGACCGACACTGTTGCCCGCCTCGTGGCTGAAGCCATGAGCCGTGACCTCGGTCAGCAGGTCATCGTCGAGAACGTCGGTGGCGCCGGTGGCACCCTCGGTGCGGCGCGTGTCGCCAATGCCGATCCCGATGGCTACACCCTGCTCCTGCACCACATCGGCATGGCGACCAGCGCCACGCTCTATCGCAAGCTGCCGTATGAGCCGCTGAACGCCTTCGACTATGTCGGCCTCGTGACCGACGTCCCGATGGTCCTGGTCTCCAAGCCGGACTTCGAGCCGAAGGACCTCCAGGGTCTCATCGAATACGTGAAGGCCAACAAGGACAAGGTGACCTACGCTCACGCCGGCATCGGCGCGGCGTCGCACCTGTGCGGCATGCTGTTCCAGACCGCGATCCAGACGCAGCTGACCACCGTTCCCTACAAGGGCACGGGTCCGGCTGTGACCGATCTCATGGGCGGCCAGGTCGATTTCATGTGCGACCAGACCACCAACACGACCAACCACATCAAGGCTGGCAAGATCAAAGCCTACGCCACGACCACCGAGGCGCGCCTTGACGCCCTGCCGGATGTCCCGACCGCCAAGGAAGCCGGTCTTGCCGATTTCCAGATCGGCATCTGGCACGGTCTCTATGCGCCGAAGGGCACCCCGAAGGAAGTGACCGAGCGTCTGGCGGCTTCGCTCCAGAAGGCTCTGAAGGATGAGAACGTCATCAAGCAGTTCGCTTCGCTCGGCACCACTCCGTCTTCTCAGGAAGATGCAACGCCTGCGGCCCTCCAGGCCAAGCTCGAAGGCGAGATCGCACGTTGGGCTCCGGTCATCAAGGCCGCCGGTCAGTACGCTGACTGATTGACATCGATGATCGCGGGCGGTTTGCTGCCCGCGATCATTTTTTATTTCTAGCATCCAAAATCAAAAAAACTTTGCCGGTCGCCGATTCGCCTCGGGGCTGAGCCACATTTTGGGGAACGCTTCATGACAGCGAATATGAAGGATGTACTGGCGGGGGGTGTGTTCATCGCTCTCGGTCTGGTGTTCGGTCTGGACACCTATCTGGAACTTGAGTTCGGCACGCCCCTGCGCATGGGGCCAGGTTTCTTTCCGATCATGCTTGCCGGCCTTCTTATCCTGATCGGCGTGGTCGTCGCTCTGCAGGCCATCAACAAGGAACAGTCGCCGATGAGCGCCATACCTTGGCGTGGTCTCGTGCTGATCCTCATCTCGCCGATCATCTTCGGGTTGACGGTGCGTGGTCTCGGTTTCGTGCCGGCCGTGGCCCTTGTGGTTGTTATCTCCGCGTTTGCAAGCAGCCGTATGAAGCCGCTGATCGCTATCGCGCTCATCGCTGGCATGACGCTCTTCTGCGTCGCCGTCTTCTCTTATGGTCTTGGACTGCCGGTCAGGTTGTTCGGACCCTGGCTTGTAGGCTGAGGCGTTTATCAGATGGAACTTCTTGACAACCTTGGGCTGGGCCTTTCCGTTGCCCTGGCCCCCTATAACATCGCATTCTGCTTCCTTGGCGTGCTGCTCGGCACCCTCGTCGGAGTTCTCCCCGGCATCGGTCCGACGGCGACCATCGCCATGCTGCTGCCGATCACGCTGAAGCTTGCGCCTGAGACGTCGCTCATCATGCTTGCGGGCATTTATTATGGTGCGCAGTACGGTGGCTCGACGACGGCGATCCTCATCAACCTGCCCGGTGAGTCATCCTCCGCGGTGACGGCGATCGACGGTTACCAGATGGCGCGTCAGGGGCGGGCGGGTGTCGCTCTCGCCACGGCCGCGATCGGGTCGTTCTTCGCCGGTACGGTCGCGACCTTCATCATCGCCATTTTCGCGCCCCCGCTCACCGAGGTCGCGCTCAAGTTCGGCTCGGCGGAGTATTTCTCGCTCATGGTGCTCGGCTTGATTTCGTCCGTCGCACTGGCGCACGGGTCGGTCGTCAAGGCCTTGGGGATGATTATCCTCGGTCTGATGCTCGGCGTCGTCGGCACGGACATCTACACCGGCACCCCGCGCTTCACCATGGGCTTCCTGGAGCTGGCCGACGGCCTGAACTTCGTGGCGGTCGCCGTTGGTGTCTTCGGCATCGCGGAAATCCTGCGCAATCTCGAGAACGAGACCGACCGCGAGGTCGGGGCCAAGATCAGCACCCTCTGGCCCACCAAGGCCGACTTCAAGGCCATGTTCGCGCCGATCCTGCGCGGCACGGCACTGGGGTCCGCCCTCGGCATCCTTCCGGGCGGCGGCGCCATCCTGGCCTCCTTCGCGGCCTATACGGTCGAGAAGAAGCTTTCCAGGACCCCTGAGCGTTTCGGCAGGGGGGCGATCGAGGGTGTCGCGTCGCCGGAATCCGCCAACAACGCGGGCTCGCAGACCTCCTTCATCCCGATGCTGACGCTGGGCATCCCGGCCAATCCGGTCATGGCGCTCATGATCGGCGCCATGATCATCCAGGGCATCGTGCCGGGACCGGAAGTCGCCAGTTCCCAGCCGCGGCTGTTCTGGGGCATCATCGCCTCGATGTGGGTCGGCAACGTGCTGCTGGTCCTCCTGAACCTGCCGATGGTCGGTCTGTGGGTGCGCCTGCTGAGGATTCCCTACTTCCTGCTGTTCCCGGCGATCCTCGTCTTCGCCTCGATCGGCGTCTACAGCGTCAACTCCAACGTGTTCGATCTCTACACGATGGCGGCGTTCGGTCTGCTCGGCTACATTCTGGCCAAGCTCGACTGCGAACCGGCACCACTTCTGCTCGGCTTCGTCATCGGACCGATGCTGGAAGAACATCTGCGCCGCGCCATGATTATTTCCCGTGGTGATCCGCTGGTGTTCTTCGATCGTCCCATCAGCGCCGGACTGCTGATTGCCTCGGCCCTGGTGATGGTGATCGTGATGCTGCCGTCCGTCGCCAAGAAGCGCGAAGAGGTGTTCGTCGAAGAAGATTGAGATAAAGCCC
>JBEBSP010000088.1:0-10688 GCA_040394255.1 Agaricicola taiwanensis
GGTGGGCGGTACAGGGATTGAACCTGTGACCCCACGCGTGTGAAGCGTGTGCTCTCCCGCTGAGCTAACCGCCCGGTGCGCCGTTCCTACGGGCGGGCCATGTGCCTGTCAAGCCGAGCCGGCGTCGAAGGCATAGGCCGTGCGCACCGCGCCCCAGTGACGGCCGGCGATCCGGATGGGGGCGTCGACCTCCATCATGAGGATCATGCGCCCGCCGCCCATGTCGCGCTTGTAGGACTGGATCAGGAACGGCCGCATGTTGCGCGCGGCGGCCAGACCCGCGCGGTCGTCGAAGATGCGCTTGTTGCGGCAATGCGCCGTGTTCCAGGCGACATCGTCCGGGCGCGGCTCGTGCGAATAGTCCTTGTTGTGGACGGGCAGGTATCCGTTGCGGTCGACGGACGCGCAGAATGTCATGCGCCGGTCTTCCGCGCGAGTGGCCTCCTGCAGGGGAGGGAGAATCTGTTCGAGGCCCGCCAGCGCCGCCTGCCTGAACTGCTGCGGATTGGTGCCCTCGATCGGCGTGTAGTTCGTGTCGAACAGCTGCTCCATGCTCAGCAGCCCTTCGCCGACGGCCGTCTCCAGCGCCCGCCCGATCTCGCCCGACACCTTGAGGGCGCGCTCGACGAATCCCCTGTGGTCCTCGTCGAGACGGGCGATGGCGGCGTCGATGGCGGCGCGGGTCTCGTCGGACACCGCGGCGAAGGCGCAGTGGATCCCGATGTCGCTCACGTTGCGCACCTGGAGCGCGATCTTTCCGATCGTCTGGATGTCGGCGTCGATCCTCGCCCCCATGGGAATGCCGTGATCCCCGGGCAGGGCGATCAGCACGCCGCCCTCGGATATGTCGAAGGTCGCGGCCGTCAGGGGCCTGCCGCCATGATGGATCTGAGCCGGAAGGCTGACCGGGCGGCGGCGGTGCTGCCTGCGGTCCCCGGCCGGCGTCTGGCGCAGGAACAGGGTCAGGCGGCGTTCGAGGTCGCGGGCACGGCCGACGGCCTTCTCGCCGTTTTCCTCGATGCGCTGGGCGAGGGATACCGCATGCGTCGCGGTGGTGTCGATTTCGGTGGCCGACTGCGCCACGGCGCTGACCGCGTCCTGCGCGCGGGCGGCCAGCGAGCCCAGAACGGACGTCGCGGAGCGCTGCTGGTCGACCGAGGCGGAGACCGCCTCGAACACGGGCTGGATCGTGTCGATCACGGTCCCGATGTTTTCCACCGCATCGACCGAGGTCCGGGCGACCGACTGCAGCTGGGCGATCTTGCGGCGGATTTCCTCGGTGGCGCGCTGCGTCTCGACCGAGAGGTTCTTGACCTCGCTGGCGACGACGGAAAAGCCGCGTCCGGCCTCCCCGGCGCGCGCGGCCTCGATGGTGGCGTTGAGCGCCAGGAGGTTGGTCTGCCGGGCGATGTCGGCGATCAGGTTGACCACATCGCCGATCTCCTTGGCGGAGATGTCGAGTTCGGCGACGGAGCGGCGCGTTTCGCCGGCGGCCTGCGTTGCCGTGGCGGCGAGGCTCTTGGCCTCTTCCACGCGCGTCTCGATGTCGGCGCTGGCCGCGCCGAGCTGTTCGGTGGCGGCGCTCAGATTGGTGCTGGTGCCGGAGAGTTCGGACGCGACGTCGGTCAGCGCCTGCGTCTGGGCGCAGATGCCGTGGAGGGCGGCGCTCGTCTGCTCGGTTGCGTCATGCACGTCGCCCATGGCGTCGCCGATGGCGGATGAGGTGGTTCTCAGGTCGTCTTCGACGAGGTCCAGGGTTTCCCGGACACCGGCCAGCATGCTGTCGGCGGAATCGTCGACGGTCGGATCGGTTGCGGGGGAGCTTTCGGCTGTCTGAAGTGACGGCGCAGGTTGGCGTCGCATCGACTGCAGCATCGTAGTCCCCCATGAAGCGTGGCGTCAGCGCGCAACGTCTTTATGTGATGACGTTCCCAGTTTGTGTTTAAGGAATAATGAAGCAAACATGCAGGATGCGCCCAGAGCATCCTGCGCAAAAGCGGTCACAGGTTTTGCGAAGACTTGATGTGACTGAAAGAAGAAGGCGCTCTGGGGTGCCAACCCAAATGCAGAGCGCTCTAAATGAAACCAAGTCGCGCAAGCGTCGCGCGCAGCTGGTCGAAATGCCCGATCACGGCATCCGCGCCAAGCTCGGCCGCCGGAATGTCCGTGTAGCCGAAGTCCACGAGGATCACCGGAACACCGGCCTGGCGCCCCGCTCGCAGGTCCGTCAGGCTGTCGCCGATCATCACGGCGCGTTTGGGCGAGCCGCCGGCAAGCGCGATCGTCCCCAGCAGATGGCGGGGGTCGGGCTTGGCCGCGCCGAAGGTGTCGCCGCCGCCGATGGCGGCAAAACGGTGGATCAGGCCGAGCTGGTCGAGCACCTGCCGCGCCAGATGCTCGAGCTTGTTGGTGCAGACGGCGAGGCGGGCTCCCTCCATGGCGACCGTGTCCAGCATCGCTTCGACGCCGGGGAAGGGGCGGCTCTCGAAGGCGATGTTGGCGACATAGTGGTCGAGGAAGGTCGCCATCAGCGCGTCGAATCGCTCCGGCGTCACGAGGTGCCCGTGTTCCTCCAGGCCGCGTGTCACCAGCGCGCGGACGCCGGCGCCGACGAGATGCTTGGCGTCGCCGATCCGGGCCGGGGCGAGATTTTCACTGGCAAGCGCGGCGTTCAACGCCCCGATCAGGTCGGGAGCGGTGTCGACCAGGGTGCCGTCGAGATCAAAAACCAGCGTGATGTCGCGCATGCCGTGCTAGAAAATAGGAGGGAAAGACAAGTAAGAGGGGAAGACGGGGCCGAATGACGGCGCGGACGATAGCCGCCGCGTATGATCGTGTCGATTCGACTGAAAGGAAAAACGCGTGATGGTTCGTTTCAACCGGGTGCGGCGCGCAGGTTTCGCGGGTGTGTTTGTGATGGCGTCCATGGCGGCGGCGCAGGCCGACGAGTTCGTCTTCAAGGCGGCCCCGCAGACCGACATCAACCGCGTTTACCGCGTGAACCGCCTGACGGGTGAGATCGGGGCCTGCCAGTATGCGCTCAAGGAAGGCAGCGTCGGCGTCACGCTCTGCTATGCCACCGGCGAGGGCGCGGGCGCGCAGACCGAGCCGGGGGACTATGACCTGGTGCCCTCCAGCCACGAGCGCGAGGGCGGGATTTTCCGCGTCAACCGCCGCACCGGCGAGATGAGCGTCTGCTATGTGCTGCCACCCGACACGGTGGTCTGCACGCCCCCGGCGCGGTGATGAGCCAACTCCCAGGGTAGCGCCGCCGCGCGGGAGCGTGCTAAAGCGCAAAACCGGCGTGCGGGGGCGTCCCTAAGGAGTTCGTTCGATCATGAAGCTCAGCGACACCACCCTGCTGAAGGAGCAATGCTACGTCGGCGGCGAATGGCTCGGCGAACCGGCCGACGAGGTGACCAACCCCGTCGACGGCGAGGTGCTGGCCCGCGTCCCGCATTTCGGCGCGGCGGAAGCCACGCTCGCCATCGACAAGGCGCAGGCCGCCTTCAAGCCCTGGGCCGCGAAGACCGCCAAGGAACGCGCGGCGGTCATGCGGCGCTGGTACGAACTGATGATGCAGCACCGCGATGACCTCGCGTTGCTGATGACCTCGGAACAGGGCAAGCCGCTGGCCGAGGCGCGCGGCGAGGTCGACTACGCTGCTTCCTTTGTGGAGTTCTATGGCGAGGAGGCCAAGCGCATCGCGGGCGAGACCCTGCCGAGCCACCGCGCCGACGCGCGCATCCTCGTGCTGCGCCAGCCCGCCGGTGTGGTCGCTGCGATCACGCCGTGGAATTTCCCCATGGCGATGATCACCCGCAAATGCGCCCCGGCATTGGCGGCCGGCTGCACCGTCGTGGTCAAGCCGGCCGGCGAGACGCCGCTGACGGCGCTGGCGCTGGGCGTGCTGGCCGAGAAGGCGGGCATCCCGGCCGGTGTGTTCAACATCGTCACCGGTGATTCCAAGGCGATCGGCGAGGTCTTCACTTCTCATCCGGCGGTGCGGGTCGTCGCCTTCACCGGCTCGACCCCGGTCGGCAAGCTGCTGATGCGCCAGGCGGCCGAAGGCGTGAAGAAGGTGGCGTTGGAACTGGGCGGCAACGCGCCCTTCATCGTGTTCGACGATGCCGACATCGACGCCGCCGTCGAGGGCGCCATGGCCTCGAAGTTCCGCAACATGGGCCAGACCTGCGTCTGCGCCAACCGCATCTATGTGCAGGAAGCCGTCTACGACGCCTTCCTCGACAAACTCGCCGACGCGGTCGGCAAGCTCAAGGTGGGCAACGGCATCGAGGCCGGCGTGCAGCAGGGGCCGCTCATCACCCTCAAGGCCATCGACAAGGTCGAGCAGCACATCGCCGACGCGACCGACAAGGGCGCCCGCATCCTGATCGGCGGCAAGCGGCACGCGCTCGGCGGCAGCTTCTTCGAGCCGACCGTGCTCGCCAACGTCACGCAGGACATGGCCGTGTCGAAGGAGGAGACCTTCGGCCCGGTGGCGCCGGTGTTCCGCTTCCGCACGGAAGACGAGGTGGTGCGCTACGCCAACGACACCGAATTCGGGCTCGCGGCCTATTTCTATTCCCGCGACGTGGGCCGCATCTTCCGCGTCGGCGAGGCGCTGGAATATGGCATCGTGGGCATCAACTCCGGCATCATCTCGACCGAGCTTGCGCCCTTCGGCGGCGTCAAGGAGAGCGGGATGGGCCGTGAAGGCTCGCACCACGGCATCGATGAGTTCACCAACATCAAATACATGCTCGTGGGAGGCCTCGGCACATGAGCCAGGATGACATCAAGCGCGCAGCCGCGGCCGCGGCCATCGAGGCGGTCAGGCCGGGCATGCGGCTCGGGCTGGGCACGGGATCGACCGCGAAGCATTTCGTCGATCTCCTGGGCGGGCTGGTGCGCGACGGGCTCAAGGTGGTGGCGGTGCCGACCTCCGAGGCGACCCGCGCACAGGCGGAAAGCCTGAATATCCCGCTGACCACCCTCGACGACACGCCGGAGCTGGACCTCACCGTCGACGGCGCGGACGAACTCGACGGCAGCCTCAATCTCATCAAGGGGGGAGGGGCCGCCCTGCTGCGCGAGAAGATCGTCGCCGCCGCGAGCGCGCGCATGATCGTCATCGCCGACGCCTCCAAGAAGGTCGAAACGCTCGGCCGCTTCCCATTGCCCATCGAGGTCATCCAGTTCGGCCTCGGCGCCACGAAGCTCGCCGTCGGCCGCGCCATCGAGGCCGCGGGCTGCGCGGGACCGGCCAGGCTGCGCCTCATGCCGGACGGTCATCCTTTGGTCACGGATTCCGGTCACTTCATCCTCGACGCCGCGCTGGAACGCATCCCGGACCCGCGCGCCCTCGCCATTCGTCTGGCCGCTGTTCCCGGCGTCGTCGAACACGGCCTGTTCATTGGTCTTGCCAGCGAGGCGCTCATCGCCGGCCCGTCCGGCGTCGAGCGCATCGTCTTGCCCGCCTGAGCGGGTCGTCTTTATTGGAGGAATCGCGTCATGAAGTCATCTCTCTCGCTTTCGGGTCTTGCGCTGGCAGCGGCCTTGTCCCTGTCCGCCATGCCGGCCTTCGCCCAGGCGCCCGCCGCGCCCGCGGCCCAGGAACAGATATCGCCGGAACATCTGGCGCTGGCCCGCGCCGTGATCGATTTCACCGGCGCCGGAACGAGCTTCAACGGCGTCATCCCCCAGATCCTGTCGGATGCCCGCGCGCTTCTCCTCCGCAACCAGCCGGCGCTCCAGAGCGATCTCGACAGCGTGATCCCCGTCCTTGAGCAGCAGTTCGAGAAGCGCCGCGAGGATCTCCTGAACGACATCGCCCGCACCTATGCCGAGGCCTTTTCGGAAGAAGAGCTGAAGGAAATCGCCGCCTTCTATCAGTCTCCCATCGGCCGCAAGCTGACAGACACGACGCCGAAGGTTCTGGAAACAAGCTTCCTGAAGGCCCGCGACTGGGGTCAGCAGGTATCGTCCGAGGTCATGGACAGCCTGCGCGAAGAGATGCAGAAGCGCGGCCACAAGATTTGAAGTAGCCGCCGCAACGACGTCTCCTGAGGTTCGCCATGAAAACGGAAGTGGATTTCTTCGTCGTCGGCGGAGGGTCGGGCGGCGTGCGCGCGGCCCGCATCGCGGCGGAGCACGGCGCCTCGGTCGCCATCGCCGAGGAGTACCGTTTCGGCGGCACCTGCGTGGTGCGCGGCTGCGTGCCGAAGAAGCTCTTCGTCATCGCCAGCCGCTTCCGCGATGCTTTCGAGGATGCCGCCGGTTTCGGCTGGTCGGTGGAGAAGCCGGTCTTCGACTGGCGGGTGCTGAAACAGGCCAAGGACACGGAAATCCAGCGCCTTACCGAGATTTATGAGCGCAACCTGCGGCGCGCGGGCGTCGACATCCACGCCTGCCGCGCCACCGTGGAGGGGCCGAACCGCGTCCGCCTCGCCGATGGCGCGTCGATCGAGGCCAAACACATCCTCATCGCCACGGGCGGGCACCCCCATGCGCCGGAGTTTCCCGGCGCGGAGCTGGCCATCAGTTCCGATGATTTCTTCGAACTGGAGAGCCTGCCCGAACGTATGATGATCGTCGGCGGCGGATACATCGCCGTGGAGTTCGCCGCACTGCTCCAGCGCCTCGGCGTCGCCGTCACGCTGGTCCATCGCGGCCCCATGCTGCTGTCCGGCTTTGACGAGGATCTGCGGGTCGGCGTGATGGCCACGCTGCAGGCTGCGGGTGTGACTCTGAAAATGAACGACGCCATCGAAGAGATTCGAAAGATTGGCGAAAACCTCACCGTCACCTTCGCCAACGGCGACAGGTCGGAGACCGGGAGCGTGCTTCTGGCCACGGGCCGCCGTCCGAACACGAAGGGCCTCGGTCTTGAGACCGCGGGCGTCACGCTCGACACCAGGGGCGCGGTCGTCGTCGACGCCGAAAGCCGGTCCACGACGGCTTCGATCTTCGCGGTCGGCGATGTCACCGACAGGGTCAACCTGACCCCCGTGGCGATCCGCGAGGGCCATGCCGTCGCCGATCTCCTGTTCGGCGGCAAGCCGTGGAAGGTCGATCATGAGATCATCGCGACGGCGGTGTTCTCGACGCCCGAACTGGCCACCGTCGGCCTGACGGAAGCCGCCGCGCGTGCCCGCGAGATCGACATCGACGTCTATCGCGCCCTTTTCCGGCCGATGAAGCACACGCTGAGCGGCCGCGAGGACAGGACGGTCATGAAGCTCGTGGTCGACAAGCAGAGCGACCGCGTTCTCGGCGTCCACATTCTGGGCGATGACGCGGCCGAGATCATCCAGGCGGCGGCCATTGCCGTCACCATGGGCGCCACCAAGACCGATTTCGACCGCACGGTCGCGGTGCATCCGACGGCTGCGGAGGAACTGGTGACATTGCGCGAGAAGGTGCATGTCCCCAATCCCGGAAGCATGTGATCGCATCGACGAAGGGATGAGGCGACGCGGGCGCCTTCTTGTATCCAAGGCTTGGCCTTCCCACTCTATGGGGGCTATAACGCGCGCCAGTTAAGCGTGTGGACGCGTGAGAAGGACCTGAATCATGGCGCAGATGTGGACCCCGGACAGCTGGAGATCAAAGCCGATCGTCCAGGTGCCTGCCTATCCGGACGGAGCCGTCCTCAAGGCGGTCGAGGATCAGCTCGCCACCTTTCCGCCGCTGGTGTTCGCGGGCGAGGCCCGAAAGCTGAAGCGCGCTCTTGCCAAGGTCTCGGCCGGCGAGGCCTTCCTGCTGCAGGGCGGCGATTGCGCCGAGAGCTTCGCCGAACATGGCGCCGACAACATCCGTGACTTCTTCCGTGTCTTCCTCCAGATGGCGGTGGTGCTGACCTTCGCGGCCTCGTCGCCGGTGGTGAAGGTCGGCCGTGTCGCGGGCCAGTTCGCCAAGCCGCGCTCGGCCGACACCGAGACCGTCGACGGCGTCACGCTGCCGAGCTACCGCGGCGACATCATCAACGACATCGGCTTCACGAGCGAAGCCCGCGTGCCCGACCCGCAGCGCCTTCTGCGCGCCTACCGCCAGTCGGCGGCGACGCTTAACCTGCTGCGCGCTTTCGCGACCGGCGGCTACGCCAATCTCGATCAGGTCCACACCTGGATGCTGGGTTTCGTGAAGGAAAGCCCGCAGTCCAGCATGTACCGCGAGATCGCCGACCGCATCACCGAGACGCTCGACTTCATGCGCGCCTGCGGAATCGATCCGGAGGCGCACCCCGAGCTGCGCACCACCGAGATCTACACCAGCCATGAGGCGCTGCTGCTCAACGTCGAGCAGGCCATGACGCGCGTCGATTCCACGTCGGGCGACTGGTACGCCACATCGGGTCACATGCTCTGGATCGGCGACCGCACCCGCCAGCCGGATCATGCGCACGTGGAGTTCTGCCGGGGCGTGAAGAACCCCATCGGCGTCAAATGCGGGCCCTCGTTGGACGTCGACGACCTCAAGCGCATCCTCGATGTGATCGATCCGGAGAACGAGCCCGGCCGCATCACGCTGATCGCACGCTTCGGCTACGACAAGGTGGAGGCGCATCTTCCGGCTCTGGTGCGCGGCCTGAAGGCGGAAGGCCGCAACGTGGTCTGGTCGTGCGATCCCATGCACGGCAACACCATCAAGGCGACCAGCGGCTACAAGACCCGGCCGTTCGAACGCATCCTCACGGAAGTGCAGTCCTTCTTCGCGGTCCACCGCGCCGAGGGCACCCACGCGGGCGGCATCCACATCGAGATGACCGGCCAGAACGTGACCGAATGCACCGGCGGCGCCCGCGCCATCTCGGATACGGACCTGTCGGACCGCTACCACACCCACTGCGATCCGCGCCTCAACGCCGAGCAGGCCATCGAACTGGCCTTCATCGTCGCCGAGGAGTTGAAGAAGGAACGCCAGACCCGCGAACGGCCCAAGGTCGTCGCGGCGGAGTGAGCTTCCAGCAGGATCGCCAGTCTGCAATCGTTGAGGGAGCTGAGACCGTTCTGATACCATCCCCAGATTGATTCAGTCTGGGGATGGAGTGTGTGATGGCTCAACGTCTGGTCGAAAGTTTCGTGAACTATCAAAGGTCGCTGCAATCGCGGCCTTTGAATCCTTATGTCGGTCAGGTTCTGATCGTCGGTCTCCTGTTCCTTGTCGCGGCCTGCACATGGCTGCTGATGCGGACCGTTCCTCCTCTTTTCGATCATGTGAACGAACATGGATGGTCGCTCCTGTCCGTCATGTTGCTGGTGCCGCTGCTCGGCATCATGCGCTTGACATGGGAATTCAAGGAGATGCTGAAAAAGATCTCCGACGCGCTTTCCAAGAAAGAGCCGCTTTCCAAGAAATAAGACATCCGCCCGCGTCGGGGCGCGGCTTCGGACACCGTCCGGACGTGTCAGAAGCCTTCCAGCACGACCTTGCCGATCATCCTGCCGCTTTCCAGCAGTTCATGGGCGGCGCGCAGGTTGACGGCCGTGATGCCGGAGAGCCGCTTGGTGAGCGTCGTGCGCAGCAGGCCGGTGTCGATCAGGCTGGCGACCTCGTTCAGGATGCGGTGCTGCTCTATCATGTCGGGCGTCTTGTTGATGGCCCGCGCGAACATCGCTTCCCAGACGAGGCCGGCGGCCTTGGGCTTCAGCTTGCGCACGTCGAAGGCGTCGGGGTCGTCGATGACGCCGATCCGGCCTTGCGGCGCGATCAGGTCGACATAGGCGTCGAAGTTCTGCGCCGTGGCCGTGGTGCTGAAGATATGGCGAGGCGCCGCCACTCCCAGAGCCTCGAACCCCTCCGCCAGCGGTTTGGTGTGGTCGATGGTGTGGTGCGCGCCCATGCTGCGGGCATAGGCGACGGTTTCCGCGCGCGAGGCGGAAGAGACCACGGTCAGCCGCGTCAGCCGCCGGGCGAACTGCGTCGCGATGGACCCCACGCCGCCAGCGCCCGCCATGATGAGGATGGTCTCGCCCGAGCCGCCGCCGTAAGGCACGTTGAAACGGTCGAAGATCATTTCCCAGGCGGTGAGGGATGTCAGCGGCAGGGCCGCGCTTTCGGCGAAATCCAGCGACTTCGGTTTGAAGCCGACGATGCGCTCGTCGACGAGGTGAAGCGCGCTGTTCGTGCCGGGGCGCGTGACGTCGCCGGCATAGAACACCTCGTCGCCGACCTTGAACAGTGTTACATCCGGGCCGATGGCCTCGACCACGCCCGAAGCGTCGAAGCCGAGCACTTTCGGGCTGTCGGGCGTACCCGGAGCGCGCTTGCGCACCTTGGTGTCGATCGGGTTCACCGACACCGCCTTGACCCGCACCAGGATGTCGCGGCCCTGCGGCGCGGAGGGATCGGGCAGGGTGATGTCTGTGAAGGATGAGGCGTCGGAAATCGGCGCGGAGGAGGTCGAAGCGACGGCTTTCATGGATGAACCCTTGCATATGGAGGAACGGTGTGAGGATGCGACGGCTGGAAATCCTCCGTCACGGTTTGCGCAGCGGCACCATCTTGACGACGCCGTTGGAACAGTAGGAACAGGGCGGCGAGGCCGCTCATGACGCGGCCGGTCCAGAGCGTCGCCCTCGACGCCCGAGGCGTGTGTCCATCTGAGTGTTCTTTCCCGTTCAGGATACGCGCGTGTAGGTCATGGACATGAAATCCCGCCAGCTTCCGTCCTTGTCCTGCCCGCG
>JBEBSP010000089.1:0-10491 GCA_040394255.1 Agaricicola taiwanensis
ATCTCATGGGATGGTCGTATCCTGGCGATGAACGCAATCGGGCAGGAAATGCTCGAAGACGGGAATGCCTTGCGATGCAATGCCGGCAGGTTGGCCTTCGCTCGCGCGTCAACAGCACGTGGCTTTGACGCGCTTATCGCCTCGGCAATCACCGGGCATGGCATCAACGATTGCGGATCGGAGGCGGCTCTTCCTGTTGTTGACGCATCCGGGCGCTTGCGGTTCGCTATCAGATTGGCACCACATGGCCCGTATGGGCACGGACCGGGAGATGCGGTGGCCATCATCATGGTTTCAGACCTGACGACCGCCTCGGGAGATGTGAGCGGCCGGATCCTGGCGTCGACCTTCACGCTTTCCGCCAAGGAAACGGAGCTGGCTTCACTCCTGGGTGCCGGTTTCAATCTCGAGGAAGCAGCCCAGACAATGGATATATCGCGCAACACTGCGCGCATTCATTTATCGCATGTGCTGCACAAGACGGGAGCCCGCAACCAGATTGCCTTGGCCCGGATTCTCGCGCGGCTTCCGTCTGCAGGGCGGAGGTCGACCTCATCGCTGACAATGAATAGTTGAATTGGCCTATTGACCAGGGTTTATAATTAATAAGAAATTAGTTACGGTGACTGTATTCGCATATAGTGGATGGTATATTGTTGGTATTTAAATAAATAATCTTATATATAGGGCGGTGAGAGGTGAATTTTATAGTATTATATTTCATATAACTTCTTGTCGCCGGTAATATATTTCAACCACATAATGTATTCTGGAGATGTACGATGACGGGTTATTCACACAGGAATGACGATCTGGACGTTCGGGTACGTCAATCCAATGCGCTTGATGATGGTGATGACAACCTCAACCGCGCGCTCATCGATCAGCAGACAACCGGAAGCAGCGGCGGTGGCCATGGATACGGTGGTCATGGTCGCGGCAACGACAATGACGCCGATGTCGATCAGGACATCGACAGCGGCGACAATCGTCAGAATAACGATTTGCGCATCAGTGATCCGGAGGCGCGTGACGATCTGGTCTTTGATCTCGGTCAGTCAAACACGATGTATGACGATGACCGCAACACCAATTACGCAAGCATTGAACAAAGCGTTGCTAAGTCAGGTGGTCATGGAGGCCATGGGCGCCATGGCTCGTCGGGTGATAACGATGCCGATGTCGAGCAGGATATCGACAGCGGCGACAACCACCAGGCAAACCGCGCGACGATCGATGATGCTCGCGCCGGCGATGATTTGAGGTTGGCCCTCAACCAGTCCAACAACATGGACGACGCTGATCGCAACGGCAATTTCACCGACATCACCCAGACATTCGCCGGTTCTGGCGGTGGTTCGCATGGTGGTCACGGACGCGGCGGTTCATCCGGCGACAATGACGCCGATGTCGATCAGGACATCGACAGCGGTGGTAATCGTCAGAAGAACTATGCCGATCTGGACGATTTGAATGCGCGGGGCGATCTGAAGCTGACGCTCGGCCAGACCAATACGATGTACGATGATGATCTCAATACCAACGGTGCGAGCATCGAGCAGCGTGGCGGCAACAATTGGATCGATCTCGACCAGAAAATCGACAGCGGCGACAATAGTCAGACCAACAACGCCGATTTTGATCCCAGCGGCGGCGGTTACTCGTCACGGGGCGGTCATGGAGGAAGCAACGGTGACGATGTCACCATCGATCTTGCCCAGCGCAACACGATGGACGACGGCGACGACAACATGAACGACGCCGACATCACCCAGGTTGGTGGCCGTGATGCCGACAACGACGCCGACGTCTGGCAGAAGATCGACAGTGGCGGCAACAGTCAGAGGAACTATGCCGATATGGACAATATCGGTGTGCGTGGCGATCTCGATGCGAAGGTTGGTCAGACCAACACGATGTATGACGATGACCTCAACACCAATGGTGCGGACATCAATCAGCGTGGCGGTGACAACTGGACCGATCTCGATCAGAAGATCGACAGCGGCGGCAACAGCCAGAACAACAACCTCGACTTCGATCCCAGCGGTGGCGGTTCTTATGCGCGCGGCGGCGGACATGGCGGCGGTCACGGCGGTTCTTATGATGACACCACCGTGGATGTTGTTCAGCGCAACACCATGGATGACGGCGACGACAACCTGAACAGTACCAATATCACGCAGGTTGCAAGCCGTGGCGCCGACAACGACGCCGACGTCTGGCAGAAGATCGACAGCGGTGGCAACACCCAGAAGAACTATGCCGATCTTGATCTGAGTTCTCGCGGTGCGGCGGGTGAATACGACATCGAGCAGGTCAACTGGATGGCCGACGATGACGTCAATACCAATCATGCCGGTGTTACACAGCACAGCGTCGACAACTGGGCTGACGTCGATCAGGTGATCGACAGCGGCGGGAACACGCAACACAACACGCTCGATCTCGACTTTGGTTGATCGATGCCTCTCGATCATCCGGTCCGCCCTTCGGGGCGGGCCGGTCTTCTTGCATCGCATGAATCCATGCCGTTTCAGGACCGACGATCATGGCGACAGATCCGTTCACAGAGCTGCTTTGGAACCACGTGTGTGTGCCGCGTCTGATGGATGCGTCGGCACTGTCGCCGCTGTCGGTTCTGTCTCGCCATCCCGACGGCTATGAAACCCTGCCCGAAGCCGGGAACATGGGAGCGGCGGGTTCAGGCGCGCTGGTGGACCTGGGGTCCTTGCCCGCTTCGCTAACAGGTGGGCCAGTGGTTGATCCTGGCCGGATCGAAGCTGCAAGCGGGGCTCTCGCCTATCTGCGTGAGGCGCACGCCTTCATCAACGGAATACAGCACACCGCCGAGGGGGCAATTGGCTCACCGTCATTGGCGGCGGGTTCTGGCTTAATGGGCCTCGACATGCCGCTGGGCACCACGGAAACGGCTGTGTCGGTCGGGACGTCGGAAGCTGTGGTGCCGTCGCCATCTGTGCTGGTTCCTTTAGCGGATGAGCCTGTGATTACGGACCCTGATGGCGGGACTTCGGCAGGCGAAAGTGGTCCGGATGCCTCCCAGTACATGTGGATCGGGAATGCCAGCGCCGCTGAAGCCATTGCGAAAGCCTGCTTCATTGATCCCGGCCTGTCCCATGTCATGGATATGGCTCGCACCACCATCCACGGCGTGATGCCTGGGGTGGAAGGTGTTGGCGCTATCCTCGATGCCGCGGTGACCCATGTGAACTGGAACGCCCAGTTTAACATTCTCCAGGACAGCGATGAGATTGGCCAATCGTTGACGGTCGCGTCCTTCGACACGCCCGCCCATTTCCAGACGGATTGGCATACGGCTGCGCAGAATGTGACGGCTGGCGGCAACACCAGCACCAATGAGGCTTCGTTGCAGGGCAGCGATCCGGGGTATGACCTCATCATCGTCGCTGGCGATTACTACGAATACAATATCGTTCTTCAGATCAACATCGTCTTTGACAATGATTTCATCCATCAGTTGTTCGGAGCCGGGGCGGCCGATGGGTCCTACGAGGGCGAAGCCAATGCAGGTGGCAACAGTTCCGTAAACGAGGCAGGGATCATAAAGGTGGGCCTCGGTGCCCCCCTCCTGCTGGGCGGGGACTACTATCAGTCCAATGCTTTTCTGCAATATTCATTCCTGTCGGACATGGATATTCTCAAGGCTGCGGCGATCATGCTGGGTATCGATGGTTCCGAGACATCCTATGATCTTCTGCAAGGCATTCTGGCGGGCGGCAACAGCCAGCAGAACGGGCTATCGGTGTATGAGGTCGGCGCCAGCGCCAATCTATGGTCACTGGAAAGTCTGAGCGCGCTGAAGCTTTCCTTTTTCACGGGCGAAGACAGCCTGGGCGCGTTGCTGACACTGGACGAGGACGAAACGCTTGCGCCCGGCACCCTGTATGTCGATGGCGACTATGCCGAAGTCAATGTCCTCATCCAGGTCAACGTCATATTCGACAGTGACACCATAGACCAGGAGGCGATGACCGGAGGTGGTCGCGCGGGTCAGGACGCTTCGTCCGGTGGCAATACAGCCAACAATTCCGCCTACATCATCGATACCGGCAGTTCCGCCGTTCTGGTCGTGGCGGGCGATTACTATGAAAGCAATACCGTCATCCAGGCCAACTTCATCCAAGACAACGATACGATTTTCCAGGAGGCGGAGATATCTGCGCCTCAGCATGCCTTGGCCTCGTCGGATCAGGACGATGCCTTACCCCATGGTTTGACGGACAGTCTCTATTCGATGTCGGCCTGACAGTTCGCGGAGAGCCACCCCATGCGCAGTCTCGATGCATCTTCCGAACCTGCGCGGACCCGCAGGCCCATGCTTCCCCACATAGCGCAGGGGCCAGGGCTTCAGTCTTCCCATGATACGCCGCATGGTCCTGACGACAGGCCAGGGCCACGCAAATATGTGCGATCGCGGAAGCCTGGCCGTTCGGCGTTGCTTCAGCGCAGCGGTCGCGATGTGTTCCAGCGGCTGCTGCTGGACTGCCGCAAGGGCTTCATGGCGGTTGGCTTGTTCTCCATCGCCATCAGCCTGCTGATGCTGACCGTCCCGCTGTATCTGTTCCAACTGTCCGACCGTGTCCTCACCAGCCGCAGCACCGAGACATTGGTGATGCTATCCATCGTTGCACTCTTCGCGCTCGGGCTTCTGGTCGTGCTCGACATGTCGCGCCGGTCCATGCTG
Source organism: Agaricicola taiwanensis (assembly GCA_040394255.1). Classification (GTDB taxonomy): domain Bacteria; phylum Pseudomonadota; class Alphaproteobacteria; order Rhizobiales; family Methylopilaceae; genus Agaricicola; species Agaricicola taiwanensis_A. The sequence continues at coordinate 4,727 of JBEBSP010000089.1, forward strand.
GCGCGGCTCGGGGCCAGGATAGAAACAACCCTGGGTGCGCCGCTTCTGGCGGCGGCGATCGCCTCTCGCGGCGGGGCAGGGCGGGATGTTCAATCCCTGCGGGATCTTCAGCAGCTTCGCGGTTTCGTCACCGGTTCCGTCATGCTGACATTGTTCGATGCCCCGCTCGCGCCGATGTATTTCGCCGTGATTTTCGTCATTCATCCGCTGCTCGGCGTCATCGTCACCTCGGCGGGCATATTTCTGTTCGGTGTCGCCATGCTCAACGAACGGCTGACGGATCGGCTCTACGCCGGAGCCGCCGCCGGCAGCGTCAAAGCGCATACCCAGGCTTCGGCCCAATCCCGCAACGCGCAGGTCATCAACGCCATGGGCATGTTGAATGAAAGCGTGCGTCTCTGGGGGCTGGAGAATGCGGCATCCTTGAAAAGCCAATCGGCTGCGGGCGATCGCAATCTCATGCTCTCGGGGTTGTCGCGCTTTGTAAGGCTTTTCACACAGATCGGCATCCTCGGTACCGGTGCCTATCTGGCGCTATTGGGTGAACTGACAGGCGGCATGATGATCGCTTCGTCGATCATCGCGAGCCGTGCCCTTGCGCCGGTCGAGGGGGCGATCGAGGGCTGGCGCAGTTTCGTCAACGTCAGGGTCGCCTACAAGAGGATCAAGGATCAGCTTTTCGCCACCGACCGCCTGCAGGAACGCATCCTGTTGCCCCGGCCCGTCGGCCATCTGTCCGTTGATCGCGTTCTCTATCTGGCGCCGGGCACCAACAGGCCGGTGCTCAACGGCGTCGGCTTCTCGGTGTCGCCTGGGGAGGCGCTGGCCATCGTGGGCCCTTCCGGAAGCGGTAAGTCGACCCTGGCGCGCCTGCTCGTCGGCTGCATGGTGCCCACGGCGGGCAGCGTCCGGCTCGATCTCACGGACCTCAAGAACTGGGATCCGATCCAACTCGGGGAGCACATCGGCTACCTGCCGCAGGACGTCGAGCTCTTCCCCGGCAGCATCAAGTTGAACATCGCGCGTATGCACGCCGATGTGCCCGACGAGTGGATCACCCAGGCAGCCGAGTTCGCGGGTGTCCACCAGATGATTTCTCTGTTCCCGGATGGCTACGAAACCGAAATTCAGGCCGATGGTACGCCACTGTCCGGCGGACAGCGGCAACAGATAGCCCTTGCCCGCGCCTTTTTCCGCATGCCCCGCCTGGTGGTTCTGGACGAGCCCAACGCCAATCTCGATTCGGCCGGGGAGGCCGCGCTTGCCAAAGCCCTTGCGCGGGCGAAGGAAGAGGAGATCACCGTCGTTGTGGTGACCCAGCGTCCGGCCGTCCTTCAGCATGTCGACACCATCCTGGTGCTGCGTGACGGCAAGCTCGATGCCTTCGGGCATAGGGCGGACATTCTGAGGCAGCTGTCATCGCGGCAACCCGTGCCGGAAAAGGCCAACACCTCCCGTATGGTTGCACCCTGAAGAGGCGAACGCCATGTCAAACATGACCGTCATCGACATGAATCAGGCCCCGACGGGAGAATGGTATGCGGATGTGCCGCGGGATGGGCACCGCTCTCTCGCCGTTGGATTGTTCGCCTTGATCTTCGGCTTTTTCGGCTTCGGCATATGGGCCGCGCTGGCGCCCATCGAGGGCGCGGTGCTCGCGCCGGGCATTTTCGTCGCCACGGGGCAGAACAAGAAGATTCAGCATCTGGAAGGTGGCGTTATCAGCGAGATACTGGTCCGTGAAGGCGATATCGTTGAACGCGGCCAGCCGCTCATCAAGCTGGATGAGGTTGAACAGCGGGCGGCGTTGCGGCGCCTGACCCTGCGCCGCGATCAACTGCTGGCGACAGGCGCCCGCCTCGTGGCGGAGGTGGAAGGCCGTCTTGAGGCATCCTATCCGGCGGAGCTGGTCTCGCGTGCGCGAGATCCCGAAGTGGCTGCCATCATCGCCAGCCAGAGTGCCGACCTGCGCGCGCGCCAGAACCGTCTTGTCAGTGAAATCGCCGTCATCGAGCGAGGCATGTCCGCGCTGCGTGAGGCCATCGGTGGACATAAGGTCAAACGTGAATCCGTGGATGCGCAACTCGACATCATCGATGAGGAAATGAAAGCCAAGGGACAGCTCATGGAAAAGGGGCTGGTCCGCAAGCCCGAGTATCTGGCCCTGAAGCGCATCGCAGCTTCCCTCAAGGGCGATATCGGCCAGCTCACCTCCGAGATTGCTGAGGGCGAGGAACGCGTGATCCGCGGGACGGAGCAGATTGAGCAGCTCCGCACGGCAAGCATCCAGACGGCCATGGAAAAGCTGCAGGAAGTGCGCAGCGAGTTCACCGATGTGGAGGAACGCATCCGGGCGGCGCAGAATGTTCTGGGGCGCATCGAAATTCCATCGCCGGTGCGCGGCATCGTGGTCAAGTTGATGTATCACACCATTGGTGGCGTCATCGCTCCGGGCGCGACCGTTCTGGAACTCGTTCCGGTGGATGATGAGTTGATCATAGAGGCGCGTGTGATGCCCAAGGACATCGACTCGCTGGAACGCGGGCAAGAGGCCGTGGTTCGCCTGAGCACGCTCAACCAGCGCACGACACCCACCGTGAAAGGCAAGGTCATCTATGTGTCGGCAGACACCGTTCAGGACACGGCGAACGCCGCCCAGCCATCCAGAAACGTGTACATTGCTCGCGTGGCCCTGGACCAGCATGATATGCGCAGGCTGCATGAATTCCGGTCCATGCCGGGCATGCCGGCCGAAGTCTTCATCAAAACGGGTGAGAGAACTTTCCTTCAGTATCTTCTGCAACCCTTGATCGACCGCGCCACCAGGGCATTCCGCGAAGTGTAAGCTGCGGCTAATGTGGGGCTTCGCCACCATGCCCATTATGAGGCAATGTTTCCGAAGCAGCCGATGGAACCACCTCGCTGGCATCGAGCATGGTGCGATCAGCGATCATGGAGCGGCGGTCCAATGCGTGCAGGAAGGCACGGGATTCCCTGTGCATCTGCGCAAGCAATGCGTGGATGTTATCCAGATCGATTGATTGCCGCTGCCGCAGCAGCCCCCAGGCGGTGGCGGCGCACGATGCGAGAAATCCCGACAGCAGGCCACTCGTGGCCATCATTGGGTCGGTGCTTGACGCAAGAGCAACTGCCCCGAGGCAGAAGGCTGCGGACGCCCAAACCGCAATCCATTGTTTCGATGCCGCGGAAACCAGAACAGGAGCAACCAGGAGCGCAACGCCGGCGGCTGCCGGCAGCTGATTCAGCGCATCGTGTATAAGCATGGCGGTCGGGCGGAGTGTATCGGCAAATAGTATTTCAGCCATGTGTCTGCCCATATTGCTGACGGTTATGCCTGATCTGGTTCAGGCACCATCCATCAGTCTAGGCCGGGACGCTTTTGGGGAATTGATCTGGATCAATCGGGACCTGGCGGATGGCCGCGTCAGTCAGATGCGTTCAAGGGAAACCACACGGTAAAGCCTCGCCCGCCCATGCTCGTCTTCCAATGGAACATGCTCGCCAACGGCAAAGATTTCTTCGGCCGGGGCGATATTCGCCTCGGGCTTGGGCGGATGCCTGTGGCAGTTGAACCTGAGAATCCCATCTGCGGCACGGCCAAGTTTCCCGGTCTGAACCTCGCGACCGGGTATCAGCCGTCGGGCGATGCACAGACTTTGATGCTTGCTCCATGTTTCCAGGTCCACTCGGCTTGCCCGGTCGAGCGGCAGGACAAGTTCGTACCGGGTATGGCGATCGATGTCCGCCGGCATGGGTACGGACGTCGGCTCCAGGAGGATCAGTTGAAGGTGGATCGATGCGGGGATCATGGGATTAGTCCAGAAGCATCTCATGCGCTCAACGAGCGCAATACATCCATGTTGAGAAGTCTTATCAGTCGGCTGGACGGCATCGCGATGATGCCATCGCGTTCGAACTGGGTCAGGGTTCGCGAAACCGTCTCGATCGTCAGCCCGAGATAATCCGCGATATCGCTGCGGCACATCGGCAAGGTTACCGTCGATATGGCGGCCTGAAGACGAACCATTTCCAGAAGGAATCCGGCCATGCGTTCAGCCGCGTGTTTGCGGCCGAGGAGCAGCGCATGGTAGCGGGAATTCTGCCATTCCTGACCAACCAGACGAAGCACGTACTGACTTGCCCGTACATCCGTTGCAATGATTTCTTCCAAGGTTGATCGCCAGATTGCGACAATGGATGTTTTATCGCAGATGGCCTCTGCGGAAGAGTGATGCACGGTTCTCGCCTCAAGGCCGAGTATGTCTCCGGGAAAATAAAAATACTCAATCTGTCTTCGGCCGTCATATCGGATGTTAAAGCAACGAACAGAGCCGGATATGATCCGATAAACCATGTCTGCACATTCGCCGTCGCCGTAGATTTCTTCTCCGCAGTTGTACGTCATCCGTATGCCGGTAACGTCAACTCCCAATGTCAGATGGAACGCGGTCTGACTCTGGGATGGGGGAATTCTGCGCCTTGGGTGTGTCCGACAACCAGCGGGAACCGGTATGGAAAACATGGGATGATCCTCCAGACAATAAACGGATTTTACCGATGGAAATCATCTGAAACGATTCAGGGATTCTACGTAGAAATGTTCCATAATATCGGAAGGGCGCGCGCGTCATCGCCAGCGCGCAATTTATGAGTTAATATTACCTGCAACGATCCGTAGCGGGTTGGTCAACGGCCTCACGGGGCATCATGTCTGGTTTGATGCACAGGTCACAATGGCAATGGCTGTTTCTGGCTTTTGCCTTTGGCGTTGTCGCGGTTGTCTTCCGGCTGGCTGTGAATGGAATAATCGAATTCCGGACCGTTTTTCTCCTTATGATACCATCCGTACTGGCCGCTACTCTGGCCGGTTTTTGGCCCTGCGCGATCGCCACCTGCTTTATTGCCGCGGTTTCTTTCTACCACTTGCTGCACAATGGACTAACCGTGGTGGATGTCATCAACACTGGCATCTTTCTGGTCCTTGGATTTGGCATTGCCTGGGGTGGTTCCCGATTGCGCAAGGCCCAGACTGCGATCGCAGGCGCCATGCGTGATATCGCGGCCCGTGAGGTCTACCTTCGGTCCATACTTGATACGGTGCCTGATGCTCTGGTGGTCATCGGCGAGCACGGAGCGATCCGTTCGTTCAGTGTTTCGGCCGAACGCTTGTTCCGTTGTCAAGCCGGCGAAGCCAAAGGCTCCGCCATCACGACCTTGCTACCGGGTCTCCACAAGCTCAAGCTTGATCGAAAGCCATGCGACAAGCAGGCGCTACACAGTCCCCCTGTCATCCGCACCATGACCGGCAGACGCTGGGACAGCACTGATTTTCCAGCAGAAGTGTCTGTCAACGAGATGACGCTCGAGGGGCAAAGCTTTTTCACCATCTCGGTACGTGATTTGACAGAGCGTTGCAAAACGGAAGAGCGATTGCGCGATTTGCAGACCGGTCTGGCGCATATGTCGCGTGTGACGGCTCTGGGTGAAATGGCATCCACGCTGGCTCACGAACTGAACCAGCCCCTCGCGGCTATAGCCAACTATCTTAACGGTGCGCGTCGTCTTGTTTTAAAGGCCCCGGATTCGGATGAGACGGCGGTATCGATGGCTCTCGGGAGAGCTTCGGAGCAGGCTCTTCGTGCGGGGCAGATTCTAAGACGCGTGAGAGATTTCGTGACACGGGGAGAAATCGATATCGCGGCGGAGCGAGTGTCGGCGAGCGTCAGGGAAGGATGTATGCTCGC
>JBEBSP010000090.1:0-10434 GCA_040394255.1 Agaricicola taiwanensis
AGATCGCCTCGGGCGTCGCCGACGGCGACGTGGTGGTGACCGCGCCGCTGCCGGATCTGAAGCCGGACACCGCCATCCGCATCGCGCGGCTGTGAGAATGGGTCAGGCCGGGCTGCAAACGGCGCTGTCCTGCGCTCCGGTGCTCACCTACTGATGTAGGCTCCGCTCCTGTGCTCGAACATCACCGTTTTCGCCTCGGCCTGACCCATTCTCAAAGCGGCCGCTATGGTGCGCAAAAGCAGAGAAATCCACCGATCCCATCCTGAGGGATCGCGGAGCGATCGTTCGAAAGATGGGCCGCGAATGCTGGATTGTCCGGGCCGTGCCCTTCAGCGCCCGATCATGCGCAGGACGTGCTGAAGCCAGGCGATGACCTTGGGGTGGTTCTTCAGGCGGGCTTTCAGCCTGCGCCGGGCCAGCCAGAGCCGGCCGATCGCCGCGCCCTTGCCGCTGGCGGCGATGATGCCGTCGAAGACCGGCTCCAGATCTGGGCAGTAGTTGGTCTTGTAAGCCGATCCACCGAGACCGAGATCGAAGGTGCGCAGCCCCTTGCGGCAGCAGTCCTCGATCACGCGCAGCAGCAGGAGGTCGCCGGGGCTGTAACGCCGGACGTCGTCCAGCGCCATGGCGTTGACCGAAGCGGCGAAACGGTCGCCATGCTCGCTGCCGCCATAGATCGCCACCACGCGGTCGCCGCTGAAAAGGGCATAGAGCACCAGGGCGGGGCGGCCCTCGGCGAGATTCTGCGTGGCCGAGCGGCGCATGAAGGCCTTTATCCCGGCTTCCTGGAACACGTCCGGCACGTCCAGCTCGGCGAATCTCTCGGCCTTGAGGGCGAAGAAGGCGTCGAGGATGACGTCGACGTCCGCCTCGGTCGCCGCGCGCAGGAAACGGATCGGGGCGAGGCGTTCCAGCCCGCGTTCCTTCTGCCTCAGTTTCTTGCGGTGCTGGTTGCCCAGGTGGGTCGTGAAATAGTCTTCCGGGTCCGGCGTCAGGCTCGCCTTGAACCCGACGTTCGGGCCGGACTGCGTCAGGGTGTCGGCGAAGGGGTTTACGACGCCCTGCCAATCCTTCGGCATGTTGTCGAAGGCGAGCAGGTCGATTCCGGCCTCATGCATGGCCTTCCTCATGGTGTCGCGAAGGGCCGCGCCGCTCCAGCTCACCACCGCCGGGCCGCACAGCACGGGAAACTTGAAATTGGCATGGTCGCCGCCAACGATGACGGCGGTGCGGGCCGGCCCCATCCGGTGCATGGCCAACGGCAGCGCCATGGCCGCCGCGCCTCCGGCGTCTTCGATCACAAGGGCGAAGACGGATTCCCCGCGCGGTTCGACGACCTCGCGATTCCAGGCATCGACCCAGGCCCACGTCTGGTAGGGCGTGAGGTGGCCGATGGATTCGGCTCTTTCCCAGATCGCGCGCGCTTCGTTCCAGGGCAGCATACGCGCCGGGGGAGGTGTGGCGGATGGTGTGGCAAGGGGGGATGCGGCGAGGGCGCTGGAAGAAGTCGCAGCCATGGCTCGATCTTTGTTGATGTCGCCCGCAGCATTATCAAACAATCATCAACAAAGGGTGGGCAGGATCACATTTTCCTCGCGGGGTGGCGGAATGACGATATGCGCAGGCGTCTGATCTCGGGCGCCATGGACCTGATGCATGCCAGCGGGCTGGCGCGGGCGCTCGCGCCGCGCACCCGTGGGCGGGGCGTCATCCTGACCATGCACCATGTCCTGCCGGAGCCGCCGGAAGCCTTCGCGCCCAACGCGCTGCTCGCCATCACGCCGGATTTCCTCGAACAGGCGATCCTGACCCTGCGCGCCGAGGGTTTCGAGATCGTCGGCCTCGACGAGGCGGCGCGGCGGATCGCGGCGGGCGCGACAGGTGCGCCCTTCGCCGTGCTGACCTTCGACGACGCCTATCGCGACGTGCGCGACCACGGGCTGCCGGTGCTGCGGCGGCACGGCTGCCCGGCGACCGTCTTCGTGGTGTCGTCCTTCGCCGCCGGGCGTGGATTCCTGTGGTGGCGGGCGCTGGAGGCGGCGATCCGCACGCAGGATGAGATCACCGTCGACCTCGGCTCGGGCGAGGAGCGAATCGCCGCCCGCGACGCGCGGGAAAAGGATGCGGCCTGGTCGCGGATCTACTGGAACCTCCGGAACGGCGACGAGGGCCGGCTGAGGGCGGTGATCGCCGACTTGGCGGCGCGCGCCGACTATGACGCCGAAGAGGACTGCCGCTCGGTCTGCATGAACTGGGACGAATTGCGCGCGCTGGCGGCCGATCCGCTCGTGACCATCGGCGCGCACACCGTGCGCCACTACATGCTGGGCAAATGGCCCGCCGACGTGGCGCGCTCGGAACTGGAGGACAACCGGGCCGATATCGAGCGCGAGCTGGGCATCCGCGCCGATCATCTCGCCTATCCCGTGGGGGACCCGGCGGCGGCCGGGGAACGCGAGTTCGATCTCGCCCGCGATCTGGGTTTCCTGACGGCGGTCACGACCCGCCCGGATCACATCCGCGCCCGGCATGCCGCGACCATGACCGGACTGCCGCGCGTGTCGCTCAACGGCTTGTTCCAGGAACAGCGCTATCTCGACGTGCTGCTCAGCGGCTTGCCGTTCGCGCTGCGGAATGCGCTGAAGGGGCTTTAATCGGCGTCCGGCGCGGGCTTTTCCATCCATTTGATGATGACCATGGCCGGCAGCACCCAGCCCATGCCCGCGACCACGTAATAGACGAGATGCCAGACGCGCCCCGCCTCCTGGATGGGCTGTCCCTGCGCCAGGGCCATGAAGAACAGCGCCCAGACCACGACCACCGTGACCAGAAGGATCATTCCGATCAGTTTCCTGAGGCGAGGGGGCATGGTGGCTTTTCCGTTGTCGTGAACAGGCACTATCTATTTGGTCTCACGTGTTTTCCACGCAAAACCGGCAGCCACTTTGGCTGAAAGCACTCTAGCGGCGAGGGGTCGCGTCGACACCCCGGTTGCCGCGCTTTATGTGTCCGGTCGAACGGGACATCAACACCCATGACCATGATCGCTTCCGCCGCTCTTCCGCAAGACCGCCTGTCCGCCGTGCGGCACTGGCTCTGGCTGGTGCTCGCCCTCGTGGTGCTCATGATTACGGTCGGCGGCGCGACCCGGCTGACGGGCTCCGGCCTGTCCATCACCGAATGGCGGCCCGTGACCGGGGCGATCCCCCCGATCGGGGCCGAGGCCTGGGCGCTGGAATTCGAGAAATACCGGCAGAGTTCGCAGTATGCGCTGCTCAACCAGGGCATGTCGCTGCCGGAGTTCCAGTTCATCTATTGGTGGGAATGGGGTCACCGCCAGCTCGGCCGCCTGATCGGTCTGATCTATGCCGCCGGTTTTGTCTGGTCCGTCGCCTCGCGCCGCGTGGGCGCGCGCGACGGTGCGGCGCTGTTCGGCATGGGCCTGCTGCTGGGGCTCCAGGGCGCTGTCGGCTGGATCATGGTCGCCTCCGGCCTCGAACCGGGCATGACGGCGGTCGCGCCCGTAAAGCTGACCCTGCACCTCGGGCTTGCCTGCCTGTTCCTGGCCACTCTGGTCGCGATGCTGGCGCGGCTCGGGGCTTTTCCCCGCGACAGCGCCCCCACGCCGGCCTGGGCGCGGGCGGCAAGCCGCGTGCTGCTTGCGCTGATCTTCGTGCAGGTCCTGCTGGGCGGGCTGGTGGCGGGCTCGCAGGCCGGGCTGACCTTCAACACCTGGCCGCTGATGGACGGGCGGATCGTGCCGTCGACGGACACGCTGCTGGCCGTCACTCCCTGGTGGGAAAACGCCATCGACAATCCGGCGCTGGTCCAGTTCAATCACCGGATCGGCGCTTATCTCGTGCTTGGCATCGCGCTCTGGCAGGCCATGGCGCTGCGCCGTCATGGCCGGACGCCCGCGCTGCGCCGCGCGCGGGGCTTGCTGCATGTCGTGCTGTTTCAGGTCGTTCTTGGCGTCGCAACGCTCGTCATGGTCGTTCCCCTGGCGCTGGGACTGGCCCACCAATTCGTGGCGGTCGTTCTGCTGGCGCTCGCCGTCCGCCATGCGGCGCTGACGCGCGGGACGGCGTGAAGGGCCTCGCAGGCGAGGGGATCAGATCGAACGTTCGGGAGGAACAGGGCAGCTGTTCGCGTCCCGGATAGAGCGGTCAGGGCTTCTTGCGGCGTGTCCGGCGTTGGGGTTCAACCCCAGACGATGCCCTTGGCGTCCTCGGGATCGCGCTCGATCTTCAGGATGTGCTTTATCTGGGCGTCAGAAGGCAGCTCCTGCGCCAGTTCCCAGAGCTTGAGCTGCTCCAGCGGGAGACGATAGGCTTCCGCGAACTCTTCCTGCGACATGTGAAGGCGCAGGCGAATCTTGCGCAGCTTCGCAGCCAGCATGAACAGCGTGATGTCGTCCTGCTGCCTGCTCGATCCCGACTTGTCGCGGTCTTGCTGGTCAAGACCGCGTATCGGTTCGAATAATCTTTCGTAACTCTCTGAAGAATCAAACCAAATATCTGAAATAAGCATCTGGGCGCCTTCCGAGTATGCACCACTAACTCTTCAACCTGAGATTATCCTTAAGCATATACTTTCGTCTTAAAAACACAACGCATGCCAAGTATGCGTAAAAACATACCATAAAACCGATGTGACTTCAATTCGTGCGGAATCAGGCCAGGCCAAGAGCCTGTTCGAGATCGGCGATGATGTCTTCCTTGTCTTCCAGGCCGACCGATATGCGGACCACGTCCGGGCCTGCGCCCGAAGCGATCTTCTGGGCGTCGCTCAACTGGCGGTGCGTCGTCGATGCGGGATGGATGATGAGGGAGCGCGTGTCGCCGATGTTGGCGAGATGCGAGAACAACTGGACTTCCGACACCAGCTTGACGCCCGCGTCATAGCCACCCTTCAGGCCGAAGGTGAAGACGGCGCCCGCGCCCTTGGGCACGTATTTGCGGGCGAGGTTGTGGTAGCGGTCGCCGGGAAGGCCCGGATAGCAGACCCAGTCGATCCTGGGATGGGCCGACAGATACTCCGCGACCGCCTGGGCGTTGTCGCAGTGCCGCTGCATGCGCAGGGGAAGCGTCTCGATCCCCGTCAGGATCATGAAGGCGTTGAACGGCGACAGCGCGGGACCGAGGTCGCGCAGGCCGAGTACCCGGCAGGCGATGGCGAAGGCGAAGTTGCCGAAGGTCTCGTGCAGCACGATGCCCTGGTATTCGGGCCGCGGCTCGGAGAGCATGGGGTAGCGGCCGTCGCGCGACCAGTTGAAGGTGCCGCAGTCGACGATCACGCCGCCGATGGAGTTGCCATGGCCGCCGAGGAACTTGGTGGCCGAATGGACGATGACGTCCGCGCCGTATTCGATCGGGCGGCAAAGGTAGGGCGTCGCCATGGTGTTGTCGACGATGAACGGCACGCCGGCGCGCTTGGCTATGGCCGAGATGGCGGCCAGATCGACGATGACCCCGCCCGGATTGGCGATCGATTCCACGAAGATCGCCTTGGTCTTCGGCGTGATGGCGCGCTCGAAGGAGGAGATGTCGTCGGGATCGGCCCAGACCACGTTCCAGTTGTAGTTCTTGTAGGCATGGTTGAACTGGTTGATGGAGCCGCCATAGAGCTTCCTGGAGGCCACGAACTCGTCGCCGGGCTGCATCAGCGAGTGCATGACCAGGAACTGGGCGGCATGTCCCGAGGCGACGGCCAGCGCCGCGCTGCCGCCTTCCAGCGCCGCGACCCGCTCCTCCAGCACCGCGTTGGTGGGGTTGCCGAGGCGCGTATAGATGTTGCCGAAGGTCTGCAGGCCGAACAGCGCGGCGGCATGGTCGACGTCGTCGAACACGAAGGATGTCGTCTGATAGATGGGAGTGGCGCGCGCGCCGGTGGTCGGGTCGGGCTGCGCCCCAGCGTGGATGGCCAGCGTCGCGAAACCAGGATTGCGCTCGTCAGACATGAATTGCTCCCATGCAGGCGTTCGATTTTTTCTGCGGCCTACTTAGGGCTGGGCCCGCCGCAGGGTCAATGAGGGTGTTTCAGCTTTCATCGCGGTTGACGCCGATCGACAGGCGCTGGACGCCGCCGGCAAGGCGCTGTGGGCGTTTGGCGGAAATCATGCGCGAATTGACGCCGACCCAGCTGATCTCCTTGGACAGCCGGCCGTATTCGATCTTGGGGCAGCGATTCATCACCACCTTGAGACCGGCGGCTTCGGCCCTGGCGGCCGCTTCGTCGTTGCGGATCGTGAGCTGCATCCAGATCACGCCGGGGCGGGGCTGGAGGGCCAGCGCCTCGTCCACGATCCCCGGGGCGTATTGAGCCGCCCGGAAGATGTCGACCATGTCGATCGGCTCCGGCACATCCGCGAGCCGGGCATGGACGGTGCGCCCGAATATGGTCTTGCCGGCGTGGCCCGGATTGATGGGATGCACGCGGTATCCCTTCTCGGTCAGATAGCGGACGACGAAGAAGGACGGGCGAACCTCGTTCGGGCTCGCGCCGACTATTGCCACCGACTTAACGGTGTTCAAAATTCCCCGGATGTAGCTGTCCGAGTAGCTGTCATGGTTCATGAAGTGTAAAACTCTGTTGCAAAATCACATCAGTGCTTCCGCTATGTGCTCTCAGGGGCTACCGCACTGCAAGATTTCATTTGTCGGCGGGAATGGGGCGATGTATCCGGTGCTCATGAATTCAACACTTTGGCTGGGGTTTCAGCAATGACCATTTCCACTTCCATCCGCGCCATCGCGCTCGCCGCTTTCGGTGCCTTCGCTGTTTCCAGCGCTTCGGCCGCCGATCTGCCTTACGCGCAGCCCTACGCTGCCGCTGCTCCCGTCGGCTTCAACTGGACCGGCTTCTACCTCGGCGCCCAGGCCGGCTACGGCTGGGGCGAGGCTGACAGCAACGTCATCATCGGTGGCGGCTATGACGTCGATGGCTGGAACGCCGGCATCTACGGCGGCTACAACCATCAGTTCGTCAACGGCGTGGTGATCGGCCTCGAAGCCGACATCAACTACAACGACGCCAACGGCTCGATCGCCTTCATCGGCGGTGGTTCGCAGCGCACCGAGCTGAACTGGGATGGCGCCATCCGCGCCCGTCTCGGCTATGCCTTCGACCGCGTCCTCGTGTACGTGGCCGGCGGTGTCGCTTTCGCCGACATCGACGTCGACACCTTCAACGCGGCTGGCGCTCTCGTCGGCACCGGCAACGATACGGCTGTTGGCTGGACCATCGGCGCCGGCGTCGAAGCTGCCGTCACCCAGAACGTCGCGGTTCGCGCCGAGTATCGCTACACCAACTTCGACGATGTGGACTTCAACCTCGGCGGCGTCGTCGTCGGCAAGAACGAAGTCGACAGCCACAAGTTCCTGGTCGGCGTGTCCTACAAGTTCTGATCCGGCTGGACTGGACAGGGAAGGGCGCGGTCTTCGGACCGCGCCTTTTTCATTTGTGAACCAGCTTGTTGCGCTGTTCACTTGACGTGACAGATCAAACTCCATGGCGCTCTTGCAACGCATGACACTCGTCGAGGTCGAGGCCTTTCTCGACGAGGCTTTTCCGCAGATCCACCATGGCGGGCGGGTCTACAGTCTCGATGCCGTTGGAGCGGGCAGCTGCCGCATGCGGCTTGCGGTGGGCGAGCGGCACCTGCGACCGGGCGGAACCGTTTCCGGGCCGACGATCATGGCCCTGGCCGATGTCGCGCTCTATGCGGCCCTGCTTGCGGCCATCGGGCCGGTCGCCCTGGCCGTCACCACCGACTTCACGATCCATTTCCTGTCGAAGCCGGATCCCGGCGATCTCATCGCGGACTGCCGCTATCTCAGGATCGGCAAGCGCCTTGCCGTGGGCGAAGTGCGTATCCGCGCCGCCGCTTCGCCCGATCCCGTTGCGCAGGTGACGGCGACCTATTCGATTCCACCGCCGGAACCGGCAAGGGCGGCGCAGGTTGGTAAATGACGCCGCTTGAAGGGGGTATTCTAATACCATTTTTGTAAATCATTGATTTATATGGATTTTTCCTGATTTGATCGCGTTGACGTGGTGCGTTCTCTCCAGTACATAGTGGCCACTTGCTGCCGCGTGGTTTTTCTGCGCGGCGCTTTTTCGTTCGGCGCCAGCGGCGCCCCTCGTTAGCCGCACGGTTCAAGGATCGTGCCTCAGGATTACGGACAGGGTTTCATGAAGTCCTTTGTGGCAAAGCCCGCCGATGTCGAGAAGAAGTGGGTGCTCATCGATGCGACCGGCCTGGTGGTCGGGCGTCTCGCCTCGGTGATCGCACTGCGGTTGCGCGGCAAGCATCTGCCGACCTTCACACCCCACGTCGACACCGGTGACAACATCATCGTCATCAACGCCGAGAAGGTCGTCTTCACCGGCAACAAGCGCGCCGCCAAGCCATACTACTGGCACACCGGGTATCCCGGTGGCATCAAGGAGCGCCGCGCCGGCCAGATCCTTGAAGGCCGCTTCCCGAACCGCGTGCTCGAGAAGGCCGTGGAGCGCATGCTTCCGCGCGGGCCGCTCGGCCGTCAGCAGCTCGGCAACCTCCGCGTCTATCCCGGCGCCGAACATCCCCATGAAGCTCAGCAGCCCGAGACGCTCGACGTCGGCGCGCTGAACTCCAAGAACCTCCGGAGCGCCTGATCCATGGCCGATAACATCCAGTCGCTCGATGAGCTCGGCGGCGCGCTCGGCCAGACGGCCAGCGTCGAAACCTCGCCGGTCTACGTCCAGAAGCTCGACGCCCAGGGCCGCGCCTACGCCACCGGCAAGCGCAAGAACGCGATTGCCCGCGTTTGGATCAAGCCGGGCAAGGGCACCATCACCGTCAACGACCGCACCATCGAGGTCTATTTCGCCCGTCCGGTGCTGCGCATGATCCTCCAGCAGCCGCTGGTGGTCGCCAACCGCAAGGGCCAGTACGACGTCGTCGTGTCGGTCGCCGGCGGCGGCCTCTCCGGCCAGGCGGGCGCCGTGCGCCACGGCATCTCCAAGGCCCTGACCAACTTCGAGCCCGAGCTTCGCTCCGTGCTCAAGAAGGAAGGCTTCCTCACCCGCGACAGCCGCGTGGTCGAGCGCAAGAAGTACGGCAAGGCCAAGGCCCGCCGCAGCTTCCAGTTCTCGAAGCGCTGATCCTCCGTTCCTGTCACGCGTACGAAAAGCGGGCCTTCTGGCCCGCTTTTTCGTTGTTGCCGGCCGAAAGGGGTGAGGCCATTCTCGTCCGATCGGGAGAATGATCCATGTCAGACGATCCAGCCCATCCGCGTCCGGTCGACCGCGCGCTCGACAGCCGCTTCCGCTATGGCCAATCCACCGAGCCGAACTACTCCGGTGCGGCGTCCTTCCTGCGCCGGCCCTATGCGCCGGGCGCGCGCGACGCCGACGTCACGGTCTGGGGCGTGCCGCTGGACCTGGCGGTGTCGAACAGGCCGGGCGCCCGATTCGGCCCGCGCGCGATTCGCGAGGCCTCCACCATCCTCGACGGTGATCCGGTCTATCCGTTCGGATTCGATCCGTTCGCGGACATGGCCGTGGTCGATGGCGGTGACGCGGTGTTCGACTATGGCCGCCCGGAGGAAATCCCCGCCGCCATCGAGGCGCAGGCACGCTCCCGGTTGGCGACCGGCGCGCAGCTCGTCACGCTGGGCGGCGATCATTTCGTCACCTATCCGCTGCTGCGCGCGCTGGTCGCCCGGCTCGGCGAGCCGGTGGCGCTGATTCACTTCGACGCCCATCAGGACACCTGGGCCGACGAGGGCGACCGGATCGACCATGGCACCTTCGTCACCCGGGCGGTGAGGGAAGGGCTGATCCTGCCCGAGCGGTCGATCCAGATCGGCATCCGCACCCATGCGCCGGAGGATTTCGGCATCGCGCGGGTGGATGGCTTCCGGTTCGCAGAGCTGGGCGCGCAGGCGGTGGCGAGCCGGATCCTCGGCCTTGTCCAGGATACGCCCGCCTATGTGACCTTTGACATCGACGCACTCGATCCGGCCTTCGCGCCGGGCACGGGCACGCCGGTCTGCGGCGGGCTGACCACGCGCGAGGCACAGGCCTGCCTTGCGGCGCTCGATCCGCTCGACCTGAAGGGTTTCGACGTTGTGGAGGTCTCGCCGCCCTACGATCATGCCGGGATCACGGCGCTGGCGGCGGCCATGCTGGCGCAGACCTATCTGTGCCTGCTGGCGCTGCGCAAGCGGGACGGGCTGCCCATCGTGGTGTGAGGGGTGTTGGTGCTCGCGGCTCCATCCTTCGAGACGGCCCTTCGGGCCTCACCAGGATGAAGGCGGCGCTCCGAAGGATGAACGACATATTCGACCAGTAGGCCGCGAGAGCACGAACCCCTTGCTCTATTGGGACGTGTGTGTCGCCTCCAGCCCAAATCATGACGGATATGAATGATGGACCTCAAATCCTAGG
>JBEBSP010000091.1:0-10284 GCA_040394255.1 Agaricicola taiwanensis
GCGATGGAAAAGCCCATGTCGGCGAAGATCGCGGTGATCTCGTCGATCACCTGGCTGATGGGATGGATGCGGCCGGTGTCGATGCCGGTCGGGCGCACCGGAAGCGTGACGTCGACGGCCTCGGAGGCGAGGCGGGCGTCGAGACCGGCTTCGGCCAGCGCCGTCTTGCGGGCGGCCAGCGCTTCCGTGACGCGCTCCTTCAGCCCGTTGATGGCGGGCCCGAGGACCTTGCGCTCCTCCGGCGTCATGCCGCCGAGCGTCTTCAGCCGCTCGGAAACGGAGCCCTTCTTGCCCAGCGCGGCGACGCGCACGGCTTCGAGCCCCGCCTCGTCGGCGGCGTCGTCGATGGCGCCCAGGATGTCGGATTGGAGCTTGTCGAGATCGCTCATGTCAGGTCGTGCCGCTCGTCTGTCCGCGAAAGGGAAAGGGCGGTGCGGCGTGATCTGGATGAACCGGGCCGCACCGGCCGCGCGGCCTTCGCCGCGCGGAAATGGTATCAGGCCTCAGGCAAGACCGGGGTTGCGGTCGGGCCCTGGGCATTTCCGGACGGCGAAGCGGCAACCCGCTTCGCCCGGAAATGCGTCATGGCAGGCTTTGCTCAGGCGAGCGCGGCCCTGGACTTGGCGACCAGCGCGGCGAAAGCGGCCGGCTCGTTGATCGCGATGTCCGAGAGGATCTTGCGATCGACCTCGACCCCAGCCTTGCTGAGACCGTCGATAAAGCGCGAATAGGTCAGGCCCTCGGCCCGCACAGCCGCGTTGATGCGCTGGATCCAGAGAGCGCGGAAGGTGCGCTTCTTGTTCTTGCGGTCGCGGTAGGCGTATTGCATCGCGCGATCGACAGCCGCCTTGGCGGTGCGGATCGTGTTCTTGCGGCGTCCATAAAAGCCTTTGGCGGCCTTCAGGACCTTCTTGTGTTTTGCGTGAGCGGTTACACCGCGCTTCACACGGGCCATGGTTCAGTCTCCGTGGCGTGGGTTTCGGAAAGGGTGTCGGATCGGGGCTCAGCGACCGCCGTAGGGCATGAACTGCTTCACGATTCCCGCGTCCTGATCGGACAGGATGGTCGTGCCGCGCTGGTTGCGGATCTGCTTGTTGGTCCGCTTGATCATGCCGTGGCGTTTGCCGGCCTGGGTCGCGATGACCTTGCCGGTACCTGTGAAGCGGAAGCGCTTTTTGGCGCTCGACTTCGTCTTCATCTTGGGCATTTGGCTCTCCAATGAGTTGGGACGGCCCGAAGGCGATCCACCAGCAAACAAGCCCGCCACGGCAGCCCATACAGCCGGGCGGGCATCTCAAAGCGTGGGCTTTCTAGTCCGTGGGGGACCGGAAGGCAAGAGGGCGTCGCGGTTTAGCGCGGCGCCAGCACCATAATCATCTGGCGGCCTTCGAGCGAGGGATCGAGTTCGACCTTGGCGATCTCGGCCACTTCGTCGCGCACCTTGTGCAGCACCTTGAGGCCCAGTTCCTGGTGGGCCATCTCGCGGCCGCGGAAGCGGAGCGTCAGCTTGACCTTGTCGCCTTCCTCGAAGAACCGGCGGACCGCTCGCATCTTCACATCGTAATCGTGGGAATCGATGTTGGGACGCATCTTGATCTCCTTGATCTCGACGGTCTTCTGGTTCTTGCGCGCCTCGGCGGCCTTTTTCTGGGCCGCGAACTTGTACTTGCCGTAATCGAGGATCTTGCAGACGGGTGGAACCGAATTCGGGGCGATCTCCACCAGATCGAGGCCGGCTTCCTCGGCGAGGGCGACCGCTTCCAGAATGGGCACAACACCCTTGTTGTTGCCTTCGGAATCGATCAATTGAACTTCGCGGACGCGAATGTCCCGGTTGATGCGCGGGCCTTCTTTGGCTACCGGCGGGGGTGCACGATGCGGACGACGAATGGCCGTGGTCTCCTTTGACGTTGACACGATCGGCATCCGGGAACGGAAAATCTGCCGCGCTCCTCAGGGAGCCGGACGCCGTGCCCTGAAGATCGTGAGAATCCGTGCGGAAGTCAACTGGGCGCGATCAGCTTTGCGTAAAGCGCGAGCGTGGCGTCGGTCATGGCGCGCAGCGAAAAGCGCTGCGCCGCATGCATGCGTGCCCTCTCGGCGAGAGCGGCGCGCTGCGTATCCGTGAGCGACAGCGCCTCGTCCAGCGCATCCGCCAGTGCGACAGGATCGCCGGGCGGCACGCGCCAGCCGGTGCGCTCGCTCGCCGGCGCATCCGGCGGGGCGAGCACGGTTTCCGGCGTCGCGCCATGGTCGCTGACCACCACGGGCACGCCCATGGCCTGGGCCTCCACGGCGGCCCGCCCGAAGGCCTCCGGCTCGGTCGAGGGCACCGCCACGGCGTCCGCCGCCGCGATCGCCCCTGCGATGTCGTCGACATGGCCGGGGAACACGACCCTCCCGCCGAGCCCGAGACGCCGCGCCTGGGCGCGCAGCCCATCCACATAGCCGTCCCGCCCCTGGGCGTCGCCGGCGAGCACCGCGACCACATCGTCCGGCAGCCGCGCCAGCGCGTCGATCAGCACGCCCTGCCCCTTCCAGCCGGTCAGCCGCGCGGCGACCAGCACCACGCGCGCCCCGTCCGGCACCCCCCATGCGGCGCGCAGACGGCCACGGCCGGTGGGGTCGATGGCGGCGGGATCGAAGCGGGAAAAGTCCGTGCCGCGATGGATCACCCTGATGCGTCCGGCAACCTGCGGGCGATCCTTGAGAATGCGCCGCTCGGTCCACTGGGAATTGGCGATGACGAGATCGCCGCGCGCCATGACGGAGTTATAGAGCGTCTTCGCCGGGTTGCCGGCGGAATAGGCTCCGGCCCAGGTCGTCACGAACGGCAGCTTCAAGGCGCGCGCGGCCATCAGCGCGCTCCAGGCCGGCGCGCGCGAGCGGGCGTGCAGGATGTCAGCACCCTCCTCGCGCAGGATCGCCATCAGGCTCTGGGCGTTGGCGAGGATCTTCGCGGGGTTCTTGGTGGCGGCGGGAAAGGTCCGGAAGACGCCGCCCTTCAGCGCCAGTTCCGCCACCAGCCGCCCGCCCTCCGACAGCACCACGGGCCGTGCGCCCACGACGGCCAGCGCCTCGGCGATGTCGACGGTGGTGCGCTCCACCCCGCCCGCGTCGAGCTGCGGCACGATCTGGACCACGGTCTTGCCGGCGAGGATCGAGGCCGGATCGGTCATGGCGCGCGGTTCCATCCAATGGCTATAAGGAAGCGATATCTTTCTCGCTGGAGCCTTAAAGTGACCGAGACCGAACCGCAATTCCTCCCTGTCGACGGAGTGGACATCGCCCTGCGCGCAACCCCCGGCGCGGGCCCGTCCGTGGTCTGGCTCGGCGGCTTCCGCTCCGACATGCTGGCGACCAAGGCGAGCCGGCTGGCGCAATGGGGCGCGGACAAGGGGCGCGCCGTGGTGCGTTTCGACTATTCCGGCCATGGCGAGAGCGGCGGGCGCTTCGAGGACGGCACCATCGGGCGCTGGGCGCGGGAGGCGGGCGCGGTGCTCGACGCCCGTGCCGGGGACAGGCCCATCCTGGTCGGCTCCTCCATGGGCGGCTGGATCGCCTTGCTCGCGGCGAGGCGGCGGGCGGAGGAGGGCCGTCCGGTCGGCGGGCTGGTGCTGATCGCCCCGGCGGTGGACTTCACCGAGGAACTGATGTGGCGCGAGTTTCCCGAAGGTGTGAAGCGCCAGATCATGGACGAGGGCCAGTGGCTGCGCGCCTCGGAGTATTCGCCCGACCCCTATCCCATCACCCGCGCGCTGATCGAGGACGGGCGCAACCACCTCATGCTCGGCGCGCCCTTCCGTGTCGGCGCGCCCGTGCGCATCCTCCAGGGCATGCAGGACCCCGACGTGCCGTGGAGCCACGCCATGACCCTTGTGGAACACCTCGCGGAGGACGATGTCAGCGTGACGTTAATCAAGGACGGCGATCATCGCCTGTCGCGCGAGGAAGACCTGGAGCGTTTGATCGATGCTGTGGAGACTATTACCCATCACGCATGATCGCCATGGCGTCGCCGTGCCGACTCACCCATGATTCGCGCCGATGCTACGCCGTTTCGCCCGCCCCTCCCTTCCCGCCGCCTTCGAGATCGACGTCGAGGGCAGCCTGATTCCCATCACGGTGCGCCAGAGCCCGCGCGCCCGCCGCATGAGCCTGCGCGTGCGCCGGGCCGAGCGCGACGTGGTGCTGACCTTGCCGCCGCGCGCCAGCCTCGCCATGGCCGAGAGCTTCGCCCAGCGCCATGGCCCCTGGGTCGCCGCTCGCGTCGCGCAACTGCCGGAGGTGGTGCCCTTCGCGGACGGGGCCAGCGTGCCGCTGCGCGGCGTGCCGCACTGGATCGTGCACCGTGACGTCCTGCGCGGCACGGTCTTCGTGCGCGACGGCGACGAACCCACCATCGAAGTGCCCGGCCCGATCGAATCGCTGCCGCGCCGGCTGGCGGATTTCCTGAAGCGCGAGGCGCGCAACGACCTTGAGGAGGCGGTCCGCCGCCACGCCGAGATGCTGGGCGTCAGCGTCGGGCGCATCAGCATCAAGGACACCCGCAGCCGCTGGGGTTCCTGCTCGTCGCGCGGCGATTTCTCGTTTTCCTGGCGGCTCGTCATGGCGCCGCCCTTCGTGCTGGACTACCTCGCCGCCCACGAGGTCGCCCACCGCCGCGAGATGAACCATTCGCGCCGCTACTGGGCGGTGCTGCGCGATCTGTTCCGCGAGACCGACGAGGCCGAGGCCTGGCTGACGGCCCACGGGCCGGAGCTGCACTGCTACGGCGGCGCGGCATAGAGCGTATCAGAACAGGCGCGGATCGAAGCTGAACGGCTCGGCGGACAGTGTCCGGATCCGTCCGATTTCGCCGTGACGATGGTTGATGAGGACGTTGACGTCGGGAGCATAGGCGAGGGGCACGGTCACGGACGGAACGCGGAGCAGCAGCGCTCCCGCGGTTTCGTGCCACGCATCCCCGCGCTGCTGCGTCCAGCTCTCGCGCCGCCGCCAGTCTGCCGGCAGGGCGTCGAGCGTGATCGTCTCGGCGCTGGCGTCGTCGGCCACGTCATAGGTCACCATCACGAGATCCGGCAGAAGGGCGGGCTCCTCGACATGACAAGCTTTTCAAGCACGCACAGCGACGGCGATGTGGCGCGATAGGTCACCGCGTGCCCGGCGCCGTTCCGGCGGTTGTCGAAATGGAGGCCATATCCGCCGTCGAAGGATGCCGTGTGCTGCCGTCCCGACAGCCGCCACAGCCGCATCAGGCCGCCGCGCCCCGGGCGATCTTGCCGAGGATCGTTTCCACGACGCGAGCCCCGGCCTCGGTCTGGGCCACCGCCAGCGGCGTTTCGCTGCCCAGCTCCATCAGCGGGCGGCGCAGCCAGACGAGGGCCTTGTCCTGACCGCCGAACACCTCCTCGGCGAGGGTCTGGATGCGCATGAGGCGGGCAGCAGCCCTGTCGGATTCCTCCACGGTCAGGGGCTGCCGGTTCTCGGCCCGGTGGCGGCGTGTTCGTTGCGGAATGACGAAGGCATCGATCTCCCGCTCCGTGATGCCGCTGCGATTGAGGCCTTGCAGCGCTTCCAGTGGCAGGCGGTTGCGCACCGCTTGCGCAAGGTCCGCTTGCGAATGCACGGCCGCGCCGAGCACGGCCTGTCCGCCGAACTTCCGGGCCATTCTCTCGATCAGCGCCACAGGCATGGCAGACACTCCAATCCGGCAATATGCCGAACCTGCCTTGTTTACCCCCCGAACAGCCGCTTCAGGAAATTGACCGGCTTCTGGATGATCGCGGGGGCTTCGGCCACGGGTGTGTGTTGCGGCTGCCGGGGCGCATAGGCCGCCGGGTTCCAGTTGCCCGGAAGCTGCGCGAGCGGAACGCCCTCATGGGCGCGCAGCATGTAGGCGCTCCACACCGCCACCGGAAGGTTGGAGCCCGAGGCGCGTTTGGTCGGTGAATTGTCGTCGTTGCCGAACCAGACCACGGTGACCGCCTCGGCGGTGTAGCCCACGAACCAGGCGTCGCGGAAATCCTGGCTGGTGCCGGTCTTGCCCGCCGCGTCCCAGCCGGGCAGGTTGGCCCGGGAGGCGGTGCCGACGCGCAGCGTCTCGCGCAGCATGCCGTTCATCATGCCGACGTACTCCGGGGCGATCACGACGGCCGGTTCCATCGGGCGGCGCTGGTAGATCACCTCGCCCTCGGCGTTGGTGATGCGCTTGACCACATAGGGCTCGATCCGCATGCCGCCGTTGGCCAGCGGCGCGAAGGCGCCGGCCAGCTCCAGCGGCGTCACCTCCGACGTGCCCAGCGCCAGCGAGGCGTTGGCGTTCAGCGGCGACTGGATGCCCAGTTCCCTGGCGAGATTGACCACCGTCTGCGGCCCGACCTCCACGGCGAGGCGCACCGCCACCGTGTTGATGGAATAGGCCAGCGCCTGGGTCAGCGTGACGTTGCCCATGTATTTCTTGTTGGCGTTCTCCGGCGCCCAGTTGCCGTAGCGCACCGGCGCGTCGGCGCGCACGTCGAAAGGCGTCAGGCCGGATTCCAGCGCTGCCAGATAGACGATGGGCTTGAAGGCCGAGCCCGGCTGCCGCCGCGCCTGGACCGCGCGGTTGAAGGCGCTGTCCTGGTAGCTCCTGCCGCCGATCAGCGCCTGGACCGCGCCGTCGGGTGCGAGCGACACCAGCGCGCCCTGGCTGACGCCGAGGTCCTTGCCCTGTTTGTCGAGCCCGTCGCGCATGGCGGTCTCGGCGAATTTCTGCATGGTCGGATCGACGGTGACGTCGACGAAGATGTCGTTCTCATACGGACCGATCAGGCGTTCCACCTCGGAGGCGACCCAATCGGCCACATAGCCGGTGCTGTCCTGTGGCGGCGGTTCGGCGACGGCCGATTGCACGTTGAAGGCCTGGGTCGACTGCTGGCGTGTGATGAAGCCGGCATCCGCCATGGCGGCCAGCACCAGCTTCGCCCGCGCGGCGGCGGCATCCGGATTTTTGGTGGGTGCGAGCCGCGAGGGCGCCTGCACGAGGCCCGCGAGGATGGCCGATTCCGCCAGCGTGACGGTGCGCGCCGACTTGCCGAAGAAGCGCCTTGCCGCCGCCTCCACGCCATGCGCGCCCGCGCCGAAATAGACGCGGTTGAGATACATCTCCAGGATCTCGTCCTTGGTGAAGCTCATCTCCAGCCAGCCGGCGAGGATCAGTTCCTGGAACTTGCGCTCCAGGCTGCGGTCGGGCGTCAGGAACAGGTTCTTGGCGAGCTGCTGGGTCAGCGTCGAGCCGCCCTGCACGAAGCCTCCGGCGTGCAGGTTCGCGACGAAGGCGCGCAGGATGCCCTTGGGGTCGAAGCCCAGATGCGAGCGGAAGCGGCGGTCCTCGATGGCGATCACGGCGTTCGGCAGTTCCGGCGGCATCTCCTTGATGCCGACGAAGCCCGCGGTGTCGCCGCGCGTCGCCATCACCATGGTGTTGGGCGCGATCAGCGTCATGGACGGCGGCCGTTTCGGCACGGCCAGCTCATGGATCGGCGGCAGCTTGCCGATCTCGTAGACCAGCAGCCCGGCGATCGCGACGCCGCCAAGGACGGCCGCCGTCAGGCCGAAGCGGATCAGCCGCCCGATCAGGCCGCGCCTGCGCCGTCCACCGCCACGGCGCGCCGGTCTGGAGCGGCCACCGCCGCGTGCTGGCTTGCGGCCCCGTGATGGCGGCATGTCGTAATCCTCGTCGTAGTCATCGCCATCGGGGGCGTCGGGCAGGGGCGTGAAACGCAAGGGGCGATGGTCGTCGCGGTGCTCGACCGGATTGCGCCGCGCCTCTCCCCCGCGTTTGGAGCGCGGCGGTTCCCGGTCGCGGGCGGCGCTGTGGCCGCTTGGCCGGTCGCGCTCGGTCAGCCGGAGGTCCAGCTCGGCCTCCGGTTTGAAATCGAACACCGGCTCACGGCGTTCGCCGCGCTTGCCCCATCCAAACATCGGTCCAAAAATCCTCGGAACCCACCGTGTGGGCACAGGCGCCCGTCCGCTCTCCACTGCACTTTGAATGCGGCGGGTTTAGGGTGAGTTACGATGATGAGGGCCTTGCCGCAACCGTCATTGCGCACCAAAGTCCGGCGGGCAATCGAGGAAGGCATGACCCCACAAACATCCGACGGCGTCCGGGACGCTGTGATCCTTGGCGCGGGACCGGCCGGAAGTTCCTGCGCCCTCTGGTTGAAATTGCTCGGCCTTCAGCCGATCGTGATCGACGCGCGGCCCGCCGTGGGCGGCCGGCTGGCCGACAGCCCCTATGCCAACCCCTGGGTCGCCGTGCTGCCACCGGACGCCACCGGCCTCACCATCGCCTCCGGCATGGCCGAGGCGCTGGCCGCGCAGGACGTGACGCTGCGGCTGGGCGAACAGGCGGTGGATGTCGCGCCGGCGGCGGAGGGCTTCGCCGTGACGCTGGCGGGGGGCGAAAACCTCGCCGCGCGCGCCGTCGTGCTTGCGACCGGGCTGGCGACGGCCACCGGCGGCCTCGCTCCGGCCGAGGGCCTGTTCTTCGGTCCGGGCCAGGCCGTCTTCGATCATGATTTTCGCGGACTGTCCGTGGCGATCCTCGGCGGCGGCGACAACGCCTTCGAGCATGCCGCCTTCGCGGCCGTGAAGGGCGCATCCGAGGTGCGGGTCTTCGCGCGCACCGTCCGTGCCCGTGCTGGGCTGGTCGCCGCGGTGCCGCCGTCCTCGGTCGTCCGGGCAACGCCCGAGGTCGACGCCGCCGCCCGCACGGTCGACGGCCGGCGCTACGACCGCATCCTCGTGATGTATGGCTTCGTGCCGTCGCTGCCGCGCCTGACCGGCCTCGCGCCGCGCCTCGCCGGGGGTGGATATGTGGCGACCGATCCCGCCACGGCGGAAAGCTCCGTGCCCGGCCTCTACGCCATCGGCGATGTGTCGGGCCGCGCCCATCCTTCCGTGCCCACCGCCCTTGGCGACGGCGTGGTCGCCGCCAAGGCGATCGAGGCGGCGCGCATCAGGAAACCTTAAGGGTCGGCGCGCTATCAAGGAGGATCGTCACCAGCCGGGCGGACAGCCGTGAGCGAGGCATCGACCCTTCAGACGCTTGCCTCCGCCGCCCTCGCGGCGAGCGGTTCCGCGCCGCCGCTGCGCGCCGGGCAGGTGGTCGCCGCCACGGTCCAGGCGCTGCTGAAGGATGGCCTGGTGCGCCTTGCCCTGCCGCAGGGCACCGTCGACGTCGCGCCGCCCGTGCCGCTCGCGCCGGGAGCCGCCGTCAGGCTGGAGGTGGTCAAGGCCCCGCCGGAACTGGTGCTGCGGCTGGTCGATCCGCCGGCCGCCGCGCAGGGGCAGCCTGCCTCGGTTCCGCCGTCCGCCGCCGCCCTGCCGCGCCCGATCCCGGTCAGCTATCCCCCGGCGAGCCCGCCACCGCCCGCGCTCGCGGCGGGCCGCCCCGTGGAGGGCCGCATCGTCGCGCTCGGGTCCGAAGGGCTCATCCGGGTGGCGACGCCGCAGGGCGAGGTCGTCGTCGCCGCGCGCGCGCCGGTTCCGCTCGGCGTGCCGGTCCGCATCGATCCGCCCCGCGCCGGGGCGGGGCCGATGCTCACCGTTCTGTCCGCCGGTCCGTCGCCCGCATCCCCGGCCTCGCCGCCTTCGGCCCCGATACCCTTGGCGTCATCGCCTGCACCCGCCGTGACTCCTTCGCCCCCGGCCACGCCCGCCATGTCCCGGACGCCGGTCATGCCCGCGCAGCCGGTCATCTCCGCGCAGATGGCGCAGCCCCTACCGGCGCCGCAGGGGATGCCGGTCCCGCTTCAAGCGCCCGGCGCCGCCCCGCAGGTCGCGCAGCCATCCCCATCCCCGCTTCCGCAGGCTCCGCAGTCCGCGCCACCGGCAGGCCAGCTTCCGGCCGCGCCGCCCGGAACACCGCCACCCGTGGCCGCGCCTTCCGCCCCGCCGGGCGCGGCGGTGCCGCCGCCCGCCGTCTCATCGCCCACGCCGCCCACCAGCCTCTCCACCGTCATGGGCGCGGGCGAAGCCGATCCCCCGCCCGGCCTCCAGGCGGATCCCGCCCGGTTCGCGGCGCGCGCCGCCGGTCGTCCGGCGCTGGCCGAGCCCTCGCTGCCCCTGGCACAGCGCGCGGTCCTGCTTCCGGCGCTGCGGAGCGGCATCGGCCGCCAGCAGGGCCTCGCCCCGCTCATGGCCAATCTCGCGGCGGTGACGGACGCGCCCGATCCGGCCCTGCCGCCCGCCGTCACGGCGGCGGCGCAAAAGGTGCTCGGCGCCCGCCTGCCGCTCGAC
>JBEBSP010000092.1:0-10171 GCA_040394255.1 Agaricicola taiwanensis
CGACGGCAAGACCGGCATGGAGATCAGACCCATGAAGCCGCCCCGGCCGGTGGCCCGCGGTGGCGAGGTCCGCGAACAACCGCCGCGAGGCCTTCATCGGACAGCTTTCACGTGATTTCCCTTGGAATTCTTGATTGTCTGTCGACAGAAAATGAATCCTTGTGGCACAAGTCAATAAACTGGGCGCACTTTTCGTTTCTGAAGTAATTTTTGCCGACACCGTGAGGCGACAATGGCCGACACCCACGCCGCATCATCGCCCCGCGCCGACGATCACGCCAGCGGGATCGCCGCCACGGCCCTGGCCGAGGTGTGGAGGCTGACGCGGCTTGACCCGGAGGCCCTGGACTCGGTCCGGCTGGACGGCCGCGGCTTCAGGGCGGACTCCTCGTTCAGGGTCGCGGAGATGGCGCAGGCGACCATAGCCGCCGCCGGGCTGGCCGCCGCCGAATTCCGGCACGCGCGCGGCGGTCGGCGCCAGGAGGTGAGCGTCGACGCCGCCCACGCCCTGATCGAATTCTGGTCCGAGGCCTACTTGATGCTCGACGGCAGGCCCGCCCGGGAGCCCCGCGACAGTCTCACCGAGCTGTTCCGCACCTCCGATGGCTGGGTCAGGCTGCACGCCAACTTTCCGCACCATCGGGACGGTCTGCTCAAGCTGCTCGGTTGCGGGCATGACCCGGCCGCCGTGGCGGCGGCGCTGGCGTCCTGGAAGGCATTGGCCTTCGAGGACGAAGCCACGCGGCGCGGTCTCTGCGCCAGCGCCTTGCGGAGCTTCGAGGACTGGGACCAACACCCGCACGCGCGGCACATCCGCGACATGCCGCTGATCGCCGTCGAACGGGTCGGCGATGCGCCGCCAAAGCGCTTCGAAGCCGGCGAGAGGCCATTGTCGGGCATCCGGGTGCTCGATCTGACGCGCGTCGTCTCCGGGCCGGTCTGCGGGCGGACCCTCGCGGCCCATGGCGCGGATGTGCTGCGCGTGACGGCGCGCCACCTGCCCGCCATCCCCACCCTCGACATGGACACAGGGCGCGGCAAGAAGTCCACCTCCATCGACCTGACCGGCGGGCATGGGCGCGATGCGCTGGCCCGTCTCCTGGGCGAGGCCGACGTCTTCCTGCAGAGCTATCGTCCGGGCAGTCTCGACCGGCACGGTTTCGGCTGGCGGGACATGGTGCGCATGCGCCCTGGCATCATCCACGCCTCGCTGTCGGCCTATGGCGAGGAAGGCCCCTGGGGCGGCAAGCGCGGCTTCGATTCGCTGGTCCAGGCGGCGACGGGCCTGAACGCGGCCGAAGGCGAGGCCCTGTCGCCCGGGCAGCCGCGCCCGCTGCCCGTGCAGGCGCTCGATCATGCCACCGGCTACCTCCTGGCCACGGGCATCATGGCCGCCCTGACGCTGCGCGCCCGTGTCGGCGGCAGCTGGCGGGTGCGGGCATCCCTGGCCCGCACGGCGCTGTGGCTGCGCTCCATGGGCCGCAACACGGACGGCGGACAGCCCTTGCCGCCCCGCGACGCCCCCGGCGGCTGGCGCGAGGAGGTCGACACCTCCTTCGGGCGCATGTCCCATGTCGCCCATGCGGCGCGGCTGTCGGAAACGCCTGCCTTCTGGGCGCGGCCGAGCGTGCCGCTGGATTCCTCGCCGCCGGAATGGTGGTAAACTCCGCGCCGGAGCGTTTCCGGCAAAGGCGGATTCCGGTTTTGCGCCAGGAAAGCGAGTAGGAATAAATAGATAGGGCATATTCGGCGGGCCTGTTTTCGCCGAATACGCCCTGGACAAACCGGGAGCCCGACGTGACCCTTGTGCCAGACAGCGAAGACGACACCGGGGAATCAGGCGCCGGGTCCCAGCAGCGGCAGGCCTTCGAGATGCTGCTCGGAGCCATCGCCACGGGCAGGATCGAGCGCGGCGTCATCATGAAGGAAGCGCCGCTGGCGCGGCAGTTCGGCGTGGGGCGCGGCGCGTTGCGCGAGGCCGTCAGCCGCCTGGAGGGGCTGCATGTCCTGCAGCGGGAGCCCAATCTCGGATTCCGGGTGATCGATTTCTTCTCGGCCGACTTCAGCGAGATCTTCGTCGTTCGCGAAGCGGTCGAGGGCATGGCCTGCCGGGTCGCGGCGCTGACCATGAGCAACGAGGAGCTGGACAGCCTCGCCGTCGCGGTGGAGGAAGCCAAGAAGATGGCCGCCAAGGGCCAGTTTCATTCCAGCGCGGACGATGATTTCCACTTCCAGATCGCCCGCGCCACGCGCAACCGCCGCCTGATCCATCTCGTCTGCGACGACGTCTACTTCCAACTTCGTCTGGCGCGCCACGGCACCGTGACGCATCCGGCGCGCCTCATGGCCGCGGCGCAGGAGCACGAAGCCATCCTCCACGCGCTCGGCGCGCGCGATCCCGACCGCGCCGAACAGGCCATGCGCCGCCACATCAGCAACGGCTGGAACTACGTGGCGGCGATCCAGCGGCACGAAGCCGAGATGCGCAAGGCATCTTCCACCGGCTGAGGCTCAGGCTTCTTGCAGGGCGGTGTCCGATATCTCGATCGCCCGGAAGGCCGAAGCCCGCCGGGTGCGCCGCGACGGGGCCTGCATGGACAGGTAGATCACGGCCGTCTTCCGTGCCTGGAACATGCGTTCGAAATGACGCCATTCGATCGCGCCGCAGGCCGGGCTGAAGAACAGCTCCCACGCATCCTCGGGAACCGGCTCGCCCCCCATGCCCGCTTCCACCTGCCGGGCCCGCGCGCGCAGGGCGCCTGAAGCGGGAACGAACGGACGGTACTTGTTGCCGTCCTCGTACATGTAGAAGCAGCACATCCTCGCTTACCCCTTCACCGGAAGATCCAGCAGCCGGCCCGCGCCGAGACCGGGGCTGTCGATGCCCATGCGGCGCAGCGCCGCCCAGAGCGACGCCTGATTGGACGACACGACGGGTTTGTCCAATTCGCTCTCAAGGTAAGCGATCCGGTCGACCGAGAGCAACTGCGTGCAACTGATGAAGACGGCGTCGCAACGCGCGATGTCGTCGCGGTGACGCAAGGTCAGCTCCGCGACCTCATCGGAGGTGATGCGCCGGATCTCCTCGCTCGTCCGGCAGGGGAAGCTGTCCCAGCCGGCGACCTCGATACCATGGTGGTCGAGGAACAGGGCCTCATGCCGGTTGATCTCGTCCGGATAGGGCGTGATCATATAGATGAGGCGCGCATCCACCGCCTTGAGCGCCTGCCACACCGCCGTGGCGGTGGTGACGGCGGGAATGCCCGTCAACGACTCGATCTTGCGTGCGATGGCGTCCTCGTCGCCGATCCCGCCCAGGAAGCTGCCGCTGGTGCAGCCGTAGACGATGACCTCCGGATAGGTCTGGGCAAGATCGCGCGCCGCCCGGTCGACGGAGGCTTCCATGGCGAGAAGCGATTCCGCGGACAGGGACGAGTCCGGGCGCGACAGGCGGTTGCAATGCATGGCCACACCCGGCGGCAGGACGCATGGCAGTTCACGCTCCATGGCGACATTCCCCGGTGGAAACAGCACTCCGAAGCGGCGTGGTTGTTCAACCATAGCGCCCCCTTAGCCGACGTCGAAGGTCACGCCCTGCGCCAGTGGCAGGGCGCGGGAGTAGTTGATGGTGTTGGTGGCGCGGCGCATGTAGCCGCGCCAGGCATCGGAGCCGGATTCGCGCCCGCCGCCGGTTTCCTTCTCTCCGCCGAAAGCCCCGCCGATCTCCGCGCCCGAGGGGCCGATGTTGACGTTGGCGATGCCGCAGTCGGAACCCGCCGCCGACAGGAAGGTCTCCGCCTCGCGCAGATCGAGCGTGAAGATGGAGGAGGCCAGGCCCTGCGGCACCGCGTTGTGAAGCGCGATGACGTCCTCCAGGCTCGCATAGCGCATGACATAGAGGATCGGCGCGAAGGTCTCGCGCAGCACGGGGCCGGCCTGCTCCGGCATCTCCACCAGCGCCGGGCGGACGTAGAAGCCATCGCCGCCGAGGCCGGTATCGACCCGGCCGCCGCCATGGACCGTTCCGCCGAGCTTTTTCGCTTCCGCCAGCGCGGCCTCCATGCCGTCGAAGGCCGCCTTGTCGATCAGCGGGCCGATCAGCGTGCCCTTGTCGCGCGGATCGCCGATGGCGACCGAGGCATAGACCTTGGCGAGCTTCGGAATGAAGGCGTCGGCGATGCTGTCATGGATGAACAGGCGGCGCAGCGAGGTGCAGCGCTGCCCCGCCGTGCCCATGGCGGAAAAGGCGATGCCGCGCAGGGCAAGATCGAGGTCGGCGGTGGGCGCGACGATGGCGGCGTTGTTGCCGCCGAGCTCCAGGATCGAGCGGCCGAAGCGCGCCGCGACGCGTGGGCCGACCTCGCGCCCCATGCGGGTGGAGCCGGTGGCCGAGACGATCGCCACGCGGTGATCGTCGACCAGCGCCTCGCCCACGGCCCGCCCGCCCTGCACCAGTTCGGCGAGGCCCTTGGGCGCATCGCCGAACTTGCGTGCCGCGCGCTCGAAGATCGCCTGGACGGCCAGCGCGGTCAGCGGAGCCTTCTCCGACGGCTTCCACACCACGCTGTCGCCGCAGACCAGAGCGAGCGCGGCGTTCCACGCCCAGACCGCCACGGGGAAGTTGAACGCCGTGACGATGCCGCAGACACCCGCCGGATGCCAGGTCTCCATCATCCGGTGGCCGGGACGCTCGGTGGCGATGGTGAGGCCGTAGAGCTGGCGGGAAAGCCCCACCGCGAAGTCGCAGATGTCGATCATCTCCTGCACCTCGCCGAGGCCTTCGGACAGGATCTTGCCCGCCTCCAGCGTCACCAGCCGGCCGAGGTCTTCCTTGGACGCGCGCAACTCGTCGCCCAGCAGGCGCACCAATTCCCCGCGCCGTGGCGCGGGCACCTGCCGCCACGCGAGGAAAGCTCCATGGGCGCGGCCGATGGCGGCGCCCATGTCCCCGGCGCTGGCTTCCGCCACATGGCCGACGATCTTGCCGTCGATGGGCGACCGGGCGGGAAGGCCGGAGGTCCCGAGGGCCGTGCCCGGGACGCCGAGCCGCTCCAGGATGGCTCGGGCGTCATCGGCTGCGGCGGGCTTTTGCGGGTTCATGGTCTGCTCCTGTCGTCAGTCTGTTCAGGCAACACCGCCGGAGCGCGCTACACGCGCTCCAGGATGTGCAGGCCGCGCTGGCGGTCGATCACATACATGAGGCCCTCCTTCGTCAGGAAGACGTCGTTGGTGCCGGGCCGCTCGAAGCCCTTGGGCGCGTCGGGCACGAAATAGGCGACCTCCTTCGGCGCATGCGGGTTCTTCACGTCGACGACGCGCAGGCCATAGGCGAACCACGCGATCGGGATCTCGGTGCCGTAGACCTGCTCGGCGGGCTGATGACAGCCGGTGAACTCCGGCATGTTGACGTTCTCCAGCCCCTCGATCTGGTAGGTCGAGATCGGGATCGGGTGCTTTTCCTCGGTGATGTCGACCACCCAGAGGAAGGGGGGAGGAGAGGGTTTGGTCTTGCGCACGTCCTCGTCCGCCACCAGCAGGATGTCGCGCCCCGCCAGCTTGAACGGCATCGGCAGCGCGGTGTGCGTGGGATGGGTGTAGGGCGGGTTGTAGCGCAGGTGCGAAACCAGCTTGGGCTTCGACATGTCCTCGATGTCGAGGATCACCATGCCGGCGTGCCAGTAGGCCACATAGAGCCGGTTGCCGCGCCGCAGGATCTGGTGGCACCAGGTCATGCGGTAGCCCTCGTCCGGCGTCTCGCCGCCGGCCACCCACTGCCCCGGCATCCACCAGCGGCCCACCTCCTGCGGACGCGTCGGGTCCTTCAGGTCGAGGATCATGGCGATGTTCAGGTGATAGCCCTCGACCTCGGGCGTGATGTAGGCGTAGCGCCCGTCGAAATCGAAGCGGTGGACGCCCGTCCCGGCGGTCTTCCAGAAGCAGATCTGCTTGGGATTGCGCGGGTCCTTGACGTCGTAGATCGCAAGGCCGCCCTGGAAGTTCTCGTCCAGGATGTAGGGCGGCGGGCATTCCCAGTTGACCAGCATCAGGTCGTTCTCGACCCGCACCTTGTGGGTGTGAACGCCCTCGGGGATGGCGATGTGGGCCACCTGCACCGGATTGCGCGGGTCGGAGATGTCGAGGATGGTCGTGCCCGCCGGCGCGTCCATATGCGCGATGTAGGCATAGTTCCCCTGCACGTAGACTTGCCCGCCGCCGATGCAGTCGAAGTAGGAAACGACCTTCAGGCCCTTGATCTCAGCCATTTTCTTTTCAGCTCCTGTTTTTCAGCTCGTTGGCTGTTGGGATTTTCCCCGGATGAATTTCGCGAGTTTGGCCCGGCGGCGCATGCCGATGAGGGCATTGACGGCGAACAGCGTGACGACCGCCAGCACCACCGCGCCGCTGACGGGGCGCATGGCGAGGTAGGTCCAGTCGCCATTGGCCATGAACAGCGATTGCCGCAGCGCCTTCTCGATCAGCGGGCCGAGCACCAGCGCGATGACCAGCGGCGCGGGATCGATGTGGAGCTTGCGGAAGGCGTAGCCGACGCCGCCCATGACCACCATGACCCAGACATCGAGCAGGCTGTTGTTCAGCGTGTAGGCCCCGACGAGGCAGAACAGCACGACGAGCGCGGCCAGCACATGCTGCGGCAGCTTCAGGATCGAGACGAAGATATGCACCAGCGGGAGGTTGAGGATCAGCAGCATCAGGTTGCCGAGATACATGCTGGCGATCACGCCCCAGAAGATATCGGGCGACGAGATCATGAACATCGGCCCCGGCTGGACGCCGTGGATCACCAGCGCCGCCAGCAGCATGGCGGTGGCGGGCGAGAAGGCGATGCCGAGCGAGAACATCGGCACCATCGACCCGGCGGTGGCCGAATTGTTGGCGCTCTCCGGCCCGGCGACGCCCTCGATGGCGCCATGGCCGAACCGTTCCGGCGTGCGCGACAGCTTTTTCTCCACCCGGTAGGACAGGAAGGAGGACATCACCGTCGCCGGTCCCGGAATGAGGCCGATCAGGAAGCCCAGCACCGAGCCGCGCAGGATCGGCAGGGCGGACATCTTCGCCTCGACCCAGGACGGCATGAGATCGCGCAGCCGCACCTTGGTGATGCGTGCCTTCTGCACGCCTTCCTCGGTCATGGCGAGCACTTCGGCGATGCCATAGAGGCCCATGATGACCGGCACCATGTCGAGACCCTGCGCGAGACCCGTGAAGCCGAGCGTGAAGCGCTGTGTCCCCGTCACCGGATCGATGCCGACGGTGCTGATGGCCAGCCCGATGGCCACCATGACCATGGCCACCTTGAAGGAATTGCTCGACAGGCCGCACAGGAAGATCAGCCCGGCGATCGAGAGCGCGAAATATTCCGGCGGGCCGAAGCGCAACGCGAATTCGGCGAGCCAGGAGCCGACCAGCATCAGGCCCATGATGCCGAGGGTGCCGGCCACGAAGGAGCCGATCGCGGATATGGCGAGGGCCGGGCCGGGCCGGCCTTTCTTGGCCATCTGGAACCCGTCGATCGCGGTCATCACCGAACCGGCCTCGCCGGGCACGTTCAGGAGGATGGCCGTGGTCGAGCCGCCGTACATCGAGCCGTAGTAGATGCCTGCCAGCATGATGATCGCCGAGGCG
Source organism: Agaricicola taiwanensis (assembly GCA_040394255.1). Taxonomy (GTDB): domain Bacteria; phylum Pseudomonadota; class Alphaproteobacteria; order Rhizobiales; family Methylopilaceae; genus Agaricicola; species Agaricicola taiwanensis_A. The sequence goes on from JBEBSP010000092.1 coordinate 7,645, forward strand.
GGTGGCATGCTGAAGGTGAGGGGAATCAGCAGCGCCATGCCGGCATTGGGACCGATGCCCGGCAGCACGCCGACCAGCGAGCCCAGCGCCACGCCGATGAAGCAGGCGAGGATGTTGCCCGGAGTCAGCGCCACGGAGAAGCCGTGCATCAGCCCGTCAATGATTTCCATGGCGCGGGGCTCCTCTGGATGACGGGAGGCAGCCCATCCGTTTCGGCCGGTTCCTCATGGCAGCCAGCTTCCGTAGGGCAGCGGCAGGCCGAGCAGCTTGACGAAGATGCCATAGGTGACGACCGCGCTGGCCACGGCGAGCGGCAGGGTCAACCGCCAGGACGCCTCGAACTGGCGCAGCACCATGATCATGACCAATGCCCCCGAGGCGATGTATCCGATGCGCGGCAGCAGGAAACAGAATCCCGCGAGGCTGGCGAAGACGACGATCACCTTGCGCGCGGCATCCCTTGAGACAGGCTGTATGGCTTGCGTCACGGCGGATGACAGGCCGCAGGCGGCGCCGGTGAGGATGAGCCCACCGGCCACCATGAGCGGGAAGAATCCCGCGCCCGGGCCGTTCAATGTGCGGAAAGGCAGCTGGAGCGCGAGCGCCAGGTAGACTGCGCCCAGCGCGGCCACGCTCCAGCCGAAGATCCGGATCGCCATCTTACTTGGCGATCAGGCCGAGGGTCGTGAGGAGTTCGGTATGCTCCTTGTACTCCTTCATCAGCATCGCCTTGGCGTCGGCGCTGTTCAGATAGTTGACCTCCACCTCGCGCGACTTGGCGAAGTCCAGGAACGCCTGGTCCTGCAGCACCGCCTTGATGCTGTCGTGGAACAGGGTCTTGGTCGCCTCCGGGATGCCCTTGGGGCCGGTGATGACGAAGCTGAGGCTGACCGCCACGTCATGGCCGAGTTCCTTGAAGGTCGGGACATCCGGATAGAACGGGCTGCGCTCCGGCTGGAAGGCCGCCAGGATGCGGATGCGCCCGGCATCGGCCAGTTGCCGCCCCTCGCCGGGATTGATGATCAGCGTGTCGACATGCCCGCCGAGCAGGGCGGCGCTGCCTTCGGCCCAGCCGGAGAAGGGGACATGCACCACGTCGAGGTCGGCCTTGGAGGTCAGCTGGGCCAGGTTGAGATGCGAGGCCGTGCCGATGCCCGAACTGCCGAACCGGAGTTTGCCCGGCTGGTCCTTCACAACCGCGAGCAGTTCCTTGATATCCTTCCACGGAGCGTCGCCGCGCACCGCCAGGAACTGGTAATAGGTGATGGTGTTGATGATCGGATCGTAATCATCCGGCGTCTTGTAGGGCAGATTGTTCATCTGCGGCTGGTCGATCAGCGAGGCGGTCGGCGTCAGGCCGATGACGGTGCCGTCGGGCTTGGCCTGCACGATTTCCGTGACGCCGATGGAACCGCCCGCGCCCGGACGATTGAGCACGGCGATGCCGGCGGGGAACTGAGGCTTGATCTTGTCGACGATGAAGCGCGCCGTCAGATCGGTCAGCCCTCCGACGGTGAAGGGATTGATGACGGAGACCGGCCCGCTGGGTGCCTGGGCCATCGCCGGGAAGACAAAACTCAGGGAGACAAGCGCTGCAGTCAGTGTTTTCTTCATGGTGTCCTCTGCCTGTTCTATGGGATTGATTTCAACTGCTCTGCGATATCCTTTATAGGGAGTCGGGCACGGCTCCGTTCAGATCGACCACGAAGCGATGGCGATCCGCGCGGTAGAAGGCGTCGCTGAAAATGACGGGGCGGCCGGCCTGATCGCGGTAGGTGCGCTCGCCTTCCAGCACGGGCGCGCCGATCTCGACCCCCAGATGCGTGGCGAAGCCGGGATCGGCCAGGGTGGCGGCGATGGTCTGCACCACCGAGCCGACCTTGATGCCGCATATGGTCTGGACCAGCGCGCCCAGCGTTGATCGGGTCAGTGCGGCCTCATCCTTCAGAAGCACGGAGCCGACATCCTCCGGCAGATAGGCGGTGATGTAGATGACCGCCTCGCCATCGATCGCGCCGATACGCTCGATCACCGCGACGGGCGCCCCCTTCGTGATATCGAGCCGCTCGGCGATCCGTGCCGAAGCGGGCTGCATCCGCGTCGAGATCAGGCGGGCCGAACCATTCGGCTGGCTGCGCAGCAGTGACTGCAACAACTGGTTCGGTTTTGCATCCTGCCGCCGCGCCGAAGGTTTTATATAGAACGTGCCGCGACCCTGTTCTCGTCTGATAAGTCCGTCGTCCTCAAGTAATGACAGTGATTGCTGTATTGTAATGCGACTGACGCTGAACTCTTTACAAAGCTCCAGTTCCGTTGGAAGCTTGTCGCCGATCGTATAGTCGCGTTCAAGTCGAGCCTCAAGGATCGATCGGACGACGAAATATTTCGGGAGCGGCATCTTCATGCGCTCGATTTAGCGATATGTCCTATAGATATGTCAACATGGTTTCTCAAGGAAAATTCAATCGTTGCCTGCCGCTTCCGGGAAGTTACAAAGTAGCATTAAGCAGTCCTGCTTCTTGAACGG
>JBEBSP010000093.1:0-10126 GCA_040394255.1 Agaricicola taiwanensis
ACGTGCGCGTGCCGGCCAGCTCGGCGATGATTTCATCCAGCGTCGATGCCAGCGAGGGGACAGGCCGCGTGATGTCCTTGTCGCCCAGCGAACGGTACCGCTCGCCGTTGTGGGAGAAATAAAGCGGGATAACAGGGATGCCCTCGCGACGCGTGTAGGTCCAGATGTCGCTTTCAGTCCAGTGCAGGATCGGATGCACGCGAACATGCGTTCCTGGTGCGCGTACTGTGTTATACTGATCCCAGAATTCCGGCGGCTGGTCCCTGACATCCCAGGCGCCGTCCACCCCCCGGGGGGAGAAGAAACGTTCCTTGGCCCGGGTCGCTTCCTCATCACGGCGGATCCCGGCAATCAGACCGTCAAATCCGTGCTTGGCAAGCGCCAGTTTCAATCCTTCCGTCTTGCGGGCCGCAGACCTCGCGGCGGGCGGCAAGCTGGCATCAGTCGCTTCGATCGGAGGGCAATCCTCCACGATCAGATCCAACCCCCACTGACCGGCATAGCGATTGCGGAAATCATACATTTCCGGGAACTTGCGACCAGTGTCCACATGCATGACCGGGAACGGCAACCGTCCGAAGAAGGCCTTACGGGCCAGCCAGATCATGACGTTTGAATCCTTGCCGAGTGACCACAGCAACGCGACCTTCTTCATCTGCGCGAAGGCTTCACGCAGGATGAAAATGCTCTGAGCTTCCAGTTCGTCGAGACGATCCAAGGGGTTTGTTTCCTTTAAATGCCAAGCGGCGCCTTATGAGGAGACACGCATTCTGCATCGCACTAAAATACAGTTGCAGGATGGCGTCCTGTTAAATTACAATGCTTCTAACGTCAATCATGGAATTATACATAATTATGTTGTATGTAATGCTGAGTGCGAACCCAAAAATGCAGGGTACTGCGGCGATAGCTGGCCCATTCAGCCAACTGTCGACAGGCGCCGCGCAGGCGCGCCGTGCTTCACCGCATGCGGCCAGCAAGGCCTCCGCGCATCCAACACGACGGGTGGGTTAATCATGGTCGCACCTCAACAGCAGAAACTTCGCATCGCCGGACCTGTCGCCATTACCGGCAATCGCCTTGGCGATGGTGCGGTCGTCTGGCGCACATCTTCGGGCGACTGGTCCAAGGCGATGTCCGATGCGGCGGTCGTCACGACTTCGGACGCGGCACTGGCGCTTCTGCATGAAGCGGAGGCTGATGGCGTGCGCGCCGTGGCCGCTTATGTCGCCCATGTGGATCTTGACGCTGGCGGCAGGGCCCAGCCCCTCAATCTGCGCGAACGCATTCGAACCCAAGGTCCGACGATCATGCTGCCGGGCGAAGGCTGATTATGTATATTTATGATGAGTATGATCGGACATTCCTTCTGCAGAGGGGGGCTGAGTTCCGAGATCAGGTGGAACGTCGCCTGGCGGGGGCGCTGACAGAGGATGAGTTCAAACTTCTCCGTCTCATGAATGGAGTCTATTTGCAGCTTCACGCCTATATGCTGCGTATCGCCATTCCCTATGGCACACTGTCCTCAGATCAACTGCGCATGCTGGCCCATGTGGCGCGCCGGTACGACAGGAATTACGGCCATTTCACCACCCGCCAGAATATCCAGTACCATTGGATCAAGTTGGAGGAGATTCCCGACGCCATGGCGGATCTCGCCACCGTCGGAATCCATGGCATCCAGACTTCCGGCAACTGCATCCGCAATGTAACAACCGACCAATGGGCTGGTGCGGTGCCAGGCGAGGTCGACGACCCGCGTGTCTGGGCCGAGATCATCCGGCAATGGTCGACCCTGCATCCTGAGTTTTCCTTCCTGCCGCGAAAATTCAAGATCGCGGTCTCGGCTGCGGATGAAGATCGCGCCGCAGTGCTGATCCATGACATCGGACTACGGCTCAGCCGCGACAAGGCTGGCCATCTGGTCTTCCGCGTCATGGTCGGTGGCGGTCTCGGACGCACACCCTTCATTGGCAAGATCATCCGTGAGGACCTGCCATCAGAGCACCTCCTGAGCTATCTGGAAGCCATTGTGCGCGTCTACAATGCCGAAGGACGCCGCGACAACATCTACAAGGCCCGCATCAAGATTCTGGTTCATGAGATCGGCGCCGAGGAATTCGCCCGCCGGGTCGACACGGAATGGCAGGCCATCAAGGATGGTTATCTCAAACTGGACGACACGGCCGTCGATGATATTCGGGCGCGCTTTCGCTACCCCGCCTTCGAACAGTTGCAAGACGCGCCTTTTGAACTGGCCGCGGCCCTCATGAATCCAGCCTTTGCGCGCTGGCATGAGAATTCGGTTGCCCGCCATAAGATACCCGGTCATGCGATCGTCACGATCTCGCTAAAGCCTGTCGGCGGTACTCCCGGCGATGCCACATCTGAGCAAATGGAAGCCATCGCGGATCTCGCTGACAAATTTGCTTTCGGGGAAATTCGTGTCGGGCACGAGCAGAATCTGTGCCTCCCTCATGTCCGGCAAAGAGACTTGCCGGAGCTCTGGCGCGCTCTGGATGCCATCGGTGTCGCAACGCCCAATATCAACCTCATCACAGACATTATTTCGTGCCCTGGACTGGACTATTGCTCGCTGGCCAACGCGCGCTCCATCCCGCTGGCCCAAGAGCTAACCGAGCGATTTGCTGATATTGAGCGCGCCAAGAAGGTCGGGCGCCTGCATGTCAATATCTCCGGCTGCATCAATGCCTGCGGACATCACCATATCGGGCATATAGGCATTCTTGGCGTCGACAAGAACGGCAAGGAATTCTATCAGCTGACCTTAGGCGGAAAAGCGGACGAGCATGCCGCTCTCGGCCAGTTGCTCGGCCCCGCGGTACCTTACGATGATGTCATCAATGTCATCGAACGCGTTGTCGATGCCTATCTTGAACTGCGCGAGTCCGAAGACGAAGTATTCGTGGAAACGGTGAAGCGCCTTGGCATCGCCCCGTTCAAGGAGAGAGCCTATGTCGCTGGTTAAAGGCGGAAAACGCATCGAGGACAGCTTCATCTTGATTGAAGATGACGCTGTCCTGCCAGATGATGGAGCCATTCTGGTGTCCGCCGCACGTCTGGAAGCCGACTGGTCCACGCTCTCATCCCGCGTTTATCCTGTCGGTGTCGTATGGCCCAACAACCGTCCGGTGGATGAGTTGGCTCCCTATCTATCCGCTCTTTCGCTGGTGGCGCTGGTGTTTCCCATTTTCAGAGATGGGCGCGCCTACACGCAGGCCCACCATCTGCGCGAAAGACATGGTTATTCCGGTGAATTGCGCGCCACAGGAAACGTTCTGCGCGATCAATTCCTGTTCATGGACCGGGCCGGTTTCGATGCCTTTGAGATCACCAAAGAGGGTGATGTGGACGCCTTCATCGATGCCCTGAAGCGGTATACGGTATTCTATCAGCCGACCGGTGACGGTCGCACAACAGTTCTTCGCCAGAGACTTTCTGCCAGAAGGGCCGGATAATGCTGCTCGACACCGTCGAGAATACAGCCGACCCGGTCATTATCACCCGGGCAGCCGGACTCAATGCCAGATTGGCTGATGCCGATCCAAAGACCGTGATCGAAGCTGCCTTGAGAGAGATGCCAGGTCGGCTCGCCGTGGTTTCATCCTTCGGCACCGAATCTGCGGTTTTGCTTGACCTCGTCGCTGATTTTGATCGCGCCATACCGATTCTTTTCCTCGACACCGGACAGCTCTTTCGGGAGACGATCGACTATCGGGACATGCTTATCGATCGGCTTGGCCTCATGGATGTGCGAACTTTCGCGCCCGATCCGGACGAGGTGCGTGCGAAAGATCAAGATGGCTTTCTATGGCAGTCCGACCCTGATGCGTGCTGCACCTTACGTAAGGTCGAACCCTTGGGCAGTGCGCTGAGTGGGTTCGATGCCTGGATAAACGGAAGGAAACGGTATCAGGCCGAGACCCGGCAAAAGCTCCCATTGGTCGAGGTCGATGGTGCCCGCTTGAAATTCAATCCCATGGCCTCGTGGGGCCGGGACGAAATCAAAGCATATTTCGAGCGGAACAAACTACCGCGTCATCCCATGGAATCGATGGGTTTCCCGTCGATCGGGTGCATGCCCTGCACGAGCCGTGTTTCAACCGGTGAAAATCCCCGCGCCGGCCGCTGGCGTGGTCGCGGGAAGGTGGAGTGCGGAATACATGTGAAATGAAGCCGGCGCTCCGTAAACCGAACATTACCAAATCGTAATTCCATAGCCACAATACGGCCCGGAACGTTACTCGATATGGAGTGGTGAGGATCGAGAATGGAACGTCATCATCAGAATTTTGGCCGCTCCGGCATCCGCGTGACCAAGATATCGACTTGGCAAGTCGTGCTTGCGGCAACAGTTATTCTATCTCTGGGATTGGCATTGGCCGTCGTGGCTACGGGTGTTTTTCTGATCGCCTTTCCCTTGGTCTTGATCGCGGGCGCGGCTTATCGAATATTTGGCCCGAGACTGGGAAGCCAGCCTTCACGAAGTAAACCCGGCCCAACCCATATCATTGATGGCGAATATGTCGTCATAGAGAAAGAAGATAAGAATCGCCCGTGACACCTCGGGTGAATACGCTCCATCCTGGCAGGATGGAGCGTATGTTTGTCGCGACGTCAGATGGCGCCCCAATAAGGTGCAGCGCCATAGTAGCGATAGATTTCCTCGTCGCGATTGCGATCCGCCCAGTCGAAATCATCGCCTCGCGAATGAGCAGGAGCACCCTTGAGCTGCTCCTCGGTTACGTTGAGCTCGTAGCCGTCGATCTGTTCGTTGTAACGCAGCAACGACCATGGCAGCGCGTAGTGATCATGACCAATGCCCAGAAATCCGCCGAATGACATGACGGCGTAGGCGACCTTGCCGGAATGTTTGTCGATCATAATGCGCTCGATCGACCCCAGCTTGTCGCCATCAGGGCGGCGCACGGACGTGCCTTCGACTTTATCGCTTGCGATCAGACGGTGCGTCTCGCGGCGATTCTGACCATCAGAAAGGTGACCTTGAGTGTGCATATCGATCTCCCGGGTTGTTGTGACCGGCATGATGCCGTTGCGGGGACAACAGGTGGGAGCTCTAGGCAGTTCCGAAAAAAATCATCCCCTTACAGGACGCTGGAAGGCGTGAAGGACGATCCCGCTTGAGGTTGCAACGTTCAGAGAGTCGAATGAATTCGCCATCGAGACCCGCAGGGTCCGCATCCGTTCGAGGATCGCTTCTGGAAGACCCGGCCCTTCAGCCCCAAAGAAAAGCGCGGCGCGCTCCGGAGGCGTGACGGAATTGATGTCGTCGGCGCCTGCGGGGCTGAGTGCGAAGGGCACGAAGCCATGCCCGTCGATCATATCGACCAGACTCATGTCATCGTTTGCCCTTGCAAAGGGGACGATCAGCGTGCCTCCGACCGAGACCCTTATCGCCTTCCTGTAAAGTGGATCACAGGAAGCGGCATCCAACAGAACGGCGTCCGCGCCAAAAGCTGCGGCATTGCGGAAAATGCCGCCCATGTTGTCGTGATTGGCAATGCCGATCAGCACCACTACGAGAGCACGGCTTCCCAAGCTTTCCAAAAGCGTGCCGGGTAACACGTCATCCTTGCGATGGCCGATGGCCAGAATACCGCGATGAATGTGAAATCCGACGACCAGATCCATCACCGGACCAGACGCAACATAGATGGGAACGCCGTCTGGCAACGTCTTCAGAAGATCGCCCATAGCCGCGAGGCGCTTTTCCGCGACAAAGATGGACTCCACATCGAATCTCGAGCGACCCAGCAGAACCCGGAGCACAACCTCGCCTTCCGCTATGAAGCGCCGGCCCCGGCCAATGAGGTCGCGCTCGCGTATCTGTATGTAGTCGCCAATTCGAGGGTCCTGCGGATCATCGATATGGATGATTTGATTTCTCATGGATCCTCGGCGTTTTGACATTGATGTCTTCCATACAACAAGCGCCTACTGGACCGGATGATCCAAGGCAGCATTAGAGCTTTCCGGCGACGGGCTTGTCGATCACCACGCCATAATGCGAGTGCGGACAGAAGACGAATTTCGCAAAGCGACTACCGAGTGGGAATTTCAGCGCTATTTCGAGTTTATATAGCCACGGCCAAACGGCAGGAACAGCACCGGCATGACCGATATCATCTGCACATCACCCATTGACGGTCGCGAACTCGTGCGCCGGCCTGCGGCAAGCGCCGCCGAGATCGATGCCGCCCTGGCATCGGCGCGCAAGGCGCAGCAGGCATGGCGAGGCATCCCTGTCGCGGAACGATGCCGGGTGGTCCTGAGCTTCATGGAAGAGTTGCTGTCCATGAACCAGGAGATCGTGCCGGAGCTGGCTCAGCAAATGGGACGCCCTGTCAGGTATGGAGGAGAGTTCCGGCCTGTTGAAGAGCGCATCCGCTATATGGTTTCGATCGCGGAAAGCACCCTGTCGCCGATCGTGCCGGAGCCAAGGCAAGGCTTTCGACGCATGATAAAACGCGATCCGCTCGGGATCGTGTTCGTTATCGCGCCCTGGAACTACCCCTATCTCACGGCGATCAACACGATCGCTCCCGCCTTGATTGCCGGGAACGCGGTGATCCTGAAGCACGCGGCTCAAACGCTTCTGGTCGGGGAGCGTATGCAGACAGCGATGGATCGCGCCGGATTGCCAAAGGGGCTTTTTCGCAACCTCGTCCTGACACATGACGACACGGCCCGCATCCTTGCGACGGGCTCGGTCGATCATGTCAATTTCACGGGATCCGTCTCAGGCGGAAGGTCCATAGAGCGCGCAGCGGCGGGTACATTCACCGGCTTGGGCCTGGAGCTCGGGGGCAAGGACCCAGCCTATGTCCGCCCAGATGCGGATTTTGAGCACACCGTTGAAAATCTTGTCGACGGTGCATTCTACAATTCCGGCCAATGCTGCTGCGGGATCGAGCGCATCTATGTTCATGAAAGTCTCTACGATACTTTCGTGCAGGCCTTCGTTGCCCTGGCCCGCATGTATGTTCTGGGCAATCCTCTGGATGAGGCGACGACGCTCGGCCCCATGGCGCACACCCGATTTGCCGATGTCGTGCGCGGGCAGATAGAGGGCGCGATCCGCCAGGGCGCCACCGCACATATCGATCCCGGTGAATTTCCCGCAAGCAGGAAGGGCACGGCCTATCTGGCGCCACAGGTCCTGACCAATGTCGATCATTCCATGCAAGTCATGAAAGAGGAGAGCTTTGGTCCGGTGGTTGGCATCATGAAAGTATCAGACGATGAGCAGGCGCTTCATCTGATGAACGACAGCCCTTACGGACTGACGGCATCGATCTGGACGCAGGACGTGGATGCCGCAGAAGCGCTCGGCGGCCGCCTCGAAACAGGCACCGTCTATATGAACCGTTGCGACTATCTCGATCCTGCCCTGGCATGGACCGGGGTCAAGGATACCGGTCGTGGAGCCTCACTTTCGGAGCTTGGCTATGCAATGCTGACCCGCCCCAAATCCTATCACCTGCGGGTCACGAGCTGAGGGATGTTGCGATGACCGAGAGTTTGACAGGGACGTGGGATTTTCCCACCAGGGTGCTTGTGGGTCCGGGGCGGATAGCGGAACTTGCGGACGCTTGCAGAAGCATAGGCATCAATCGCCCCCTGGTCGTGACGGACAAAGGTCTGGCGGATCTACCGGCTGTCGCGAAAGCCGTGAAGGTTCTCAAGGCTGCGGGATTTTCCGCCGATGTCTTCTCGGAGGTCAAAGGCAATCCGACGCTTGATAACGTCGAGGCGGGGCTGGAGGCCTATCGCGCGGGCGATCACGACGGCGTCGTGGCGCTTGGCGGCGGTTCGGCCCTGGATGTGGGAAAATGCATCGCCTTCATGTCCGGCCAGTCTCGGCCGATATGGGATTTCGAGGATGTCGACGATTGGTGGACGCGTGCCCGTACCGACACCATCGCTCCGATCGTGGCCATTCCAACCACCGCTGGCACCGGGTCGGAAGTCGGCCGTGCGGCGGTCGTCACAAACCGCCGAACACACGAGAAGAAAATAATCTTCCACCCCAAGATGCTGCCGACGATCGTGATCGCCGATCCGGAGCTTTCCATTGGCTTGCCCCCATTCCTGACAGCGGCGACGGGGTTGGATGCGCTGTCGCATTGCATAGAGGCCTATTGCGCGCCGGGCTTCCATCCGATGGCCGACGGCATCGCGCTTCAAGGCATCGCCTTGATTGCCCGCTATCTGCCACGCGCTTTTGAAAAGGGCGATGACCTCGAAGCACGTTCACGCATGCTGGCCGCGGCCTCTATGGGGGCGACGGCGTTCCAGAAAGGCCTAGGTGCGATACATTCGATCTCGCATCCGGTGGGTGCGATCTACGACACCCATCATGGCCTGACAAACGGCGTGGTAATGCCATACGTACTTCTTTGGAATCGCCCGGCAATCGAGCATAAGATGGCGATCCTTGCCCGTGTGCTCGATCTCCAGCCCAATCTGACCCATTCCGGTTTCGATGCCGTTTTCGAATGGTTGCTGGATTTCCGGAAAGCGCTGGGCATAGCGCATACCTTGGCGGAACTCGGCATTGAGGATGACCGCGTCGCCGAGCTGGCGGCTCAGGCCATGCGCGACCCATCCACATCCGGGAATCCAAGACCCATGACGATTGCCGACTTCGAGCAGGTCATCCGTGCATCGATCCGGGGTAACCTGGCTCTCGCGGGTTGACCGTCATGCACGCACCTCGCCTTCTTGTTATCGAAGGCAACACAGCCGAAACTCGACGTCGCCAAGCTGACCGGGGCGAAAGACCTTACGGGGAAAGTTATTCGGATACTCTCCGGGCGATAGCGCCGGATGTCGTTGTCGATATTTGCTATCCTACGGATTCAGACGCAAATATTCCAGATACCGGAGGGCTTTCCGGATATGATGGCGTGGTCATCACCGGCTCCGCGCTCAACATCTACAAGGCTGAACCAGAAGCGCTGAGACAAGTCGAGCTGGCGCGGGAAGTCTTTGAAGCTGGTGTGCCCTTCTTTGGATCGTGCTGGGGCCTTCAGGTCGCAACTGTTGCGGCTGGTGGAACCGTCAGAAAATCCGACAAGGGCCGCGAACTCGGTTTTGCTCGAAAAATCACCCTGACGGAGGCAGGCCGCAGTCATCCCATGCATCTCGGCAAAGGTTTGGCCTTCGATGCACCCGCCGTTCATACCGATGAAGTCGAGAGCCAACCTTCCGGGATGATCGTGACCGCCTCCAATACCTTCTCCAAGGTCCAGGCTGCTGAGATTCGCCATGCCAATGGTGTGTTTTGGGGCGTGCAGTATCACCCTGAGTTTGGCCTCTCTGACATCGCGGCTATCATCGCACGCTATGGTGATGTTCTGATCGAACAGGGCCCCCTCCGTTTCCGGGACGATATTGATCGCTATGTCAGCGATTTGCGCGCCCTTGATCGGCAGCCTGATCGCGTAGACATTGGTTGGCGCCTGGGCATCGACGCCGACATTCTGGAACCGAAGCGGCGCTTGACCGAGATACGAAACTGGATGGAGTACATGGTGCGCCCTTGGATCAGCGGCCGCGGGCGCTGCTGATCCAAGGATTTGAGGCGTATATACTCAGCTTTGGTTTGAACAAAGCGGCCCCATTACATTTCAGCGCTTCACCGCAGGTGCGATTGCTGTGAGGCTCGCGCCTGTGCATTCGAGCAGCTTGAATTTGGAGTATCTGCGCTGCAGTTCCCGCTGGGCTGCTCAGTAGCGCTGAAAACAATCATGAGCTCAGGTTCAGCATTTGGCATGCGAACCACGGTTTCCTTTTCCAATGACAGGCTTGGTGGAAGAATGATTGGCTGGGCCTCTGCCTTGGGCGGATCGAGTGCCAGGATCGACAGTATGCCAGACGTGAACGTCAGGGCGTAGTTCGAACTCACGCTCAAGGTTCCCTGAAGAATGCTGTAATCGCCGGCCATCTCTCCAGGAGCACGCGTCAGGCTTCCCCCGACAACACCGCCCAGGGTGTCGAAGCTGGCGATGCTTCCGCCCGTCAAGGTCCAGGTGAAGAGCGGGTCAGCCGCCCCAGCCATCTTGGAGGCGTTATCGGCGGT
>JBEBSP010000094.1:0-10004 GCA_040394255.1 Agaricicola taiwanensis
CGGATTCAGGGCGTGAAGTGAAGCGCCAGCCGGCCTGTAAGCCGGGTTCTGTATGGCCGGAACGGTTTCCCGCTCCGACGTGACGGCCATTCCTCTGGGACGCCCGTTGCCGGACGCCTCAAGCAACCAACCCGGACGGCGGCCTGGATCGGGCCATGTGCCATCCCTATTCGGTCTTGCTCCCGGTGGGGTTTGCCCTGCCGCCCCTGTTGCCAGTTGCGCGGTGCGCTCTTACCGCACCCTTTCACCCTTACCGGCGGGCGGACCCGCCGGCGGTTTGCTTTCTGTGGCACTTTCCCTGGGGTCGCCCCCGCCGGACGTTATCCGGCACCGTTTATCCATGGAGCCCGGACTTTCCTCCCCGCGCGAGCGGAGCGGCCGTCCAGCCGACTGGCGCGCCGGATGTGAAGGGAAAGATGGTCGGGGTCAAGCGCGCGGTGTCAGCCGCGCGGTTCGACCCGGTCGTTGAGGGCGATGCGGGGGCTCGCTTCTACCGACATGGCCGCGATGTGGCCCTTGGCCTTGGCGCAATAGACCGCGCCCATGCGCGTCACGCCCCGGACGCCATGGCCGCCCTGATAGCGCGAGACGGTGCCGCAGACATCGCCGCCGGCCAGCCTGTGCGCGCCGGCCAGATACTTCATGCCCCACTTGATGTTGGTGGCGGGATCGTAAAGCCCCGCGCGGGTGCCGGTGTAGCCGATCATGCGTGCGGTCGGATATTTGATCTGCATCAGTCCGACCTCGCCGGCGCGGCCGGTGATGCGCGGATTCCAGCGGCTTTCGACGGTGACGACGGCTTTGGCCAGTGTCACCGGCACGCCGTTGGCGGCTGCTTCCCGCCGGACGATGGCGCGCAGGGAGTCCGGGGCGGCAGCCAGCGGATTTTTGGAGGTCCGCCGCGCCTTCGTGCCGGCCACGCTCCGGGCTTGCGCCGGTGCGGCCTTGCCCTTCGTGGTGGTTGCCGCGCCGTGGGACGGTTTCGCCGTCGTCGCAGCCTTGGGAGCCTTCGACGCGACCCGCTGGACTTCCTGTATGAGAAAATCATGGGCTCCGGCGTCATCGGCCTTCGCCGGCAGGGCGGCCAGGGTCAGGCCGAAGGCCGCGGACAGGCAGGCAAGCGCCGTCATGCGCCATGGGCGCACGGAAAAATGCGTGGTCATTTCATATCCTTAGTGGGGAGTTTGGAGGCCGGGCCAAGGCGCGGCCATCATAGGGCATGCCGACGGCGGGCAGGCGGCCATGGCCGCTCTGCCTCGCTGCTTGCCACGCACCAACCCTCGCGGACCCCATATCCGCAGGCTGGGTGCGTGGCGGCCGCCGGAGCCGTATTCTTGTTAATTCAGGACTTGGGCGATGTGTTCGCGGCTATCTGGCTGCTCTGCGTCTTGGTGCCGGCAGGCATCGCCGCCATGTGGCGCCGCACCTTGGAGCAGTAGACCGCGCCGGCGCGGGTGACGCCCTTGACGCCGTGGCCACCCTGATACTTGGAGACCGCGCCGCAGGTGCTGCCGCCGGCCAGCTTGAGCGCTCCGCCGAGATACTTCATGCCGTAGCGCAGGTTGGTGTCGGGATCGTAGAGGCCCGCGCGCGAGCCGGTGTAGCCCATGCCCTTGGCGGTGCGGTAGCTGAGCTGCATCAGGCCGATGTATCCGCCCGGTCCGGTGGCGCGGGCGTTGTAGCGGCTTTCCACCATGACCACGCCATGGGCGAGGCCGAGCGGGACGCCGTGGGCCGCCGCATGGCGAGCGACGAGGTCGCGGAGGGCAGGGGTTCCGGCGGCTGGGGCCGGGCGTGACGATGTGGGGCGTGACGCGGTCTTGCGGGTTTCGCGGACCTGCGGAATATCGATTGCCGCGGCGCGGCCTTCCTGGACGGGCACGCTCACCTGGCGGCGTGCGCTGCGGCGTTCGGCGCGGGGCGGTTTCGCCTGGGCCCTGACGGAAGGGCGGGTCTTCTTCTCAAGACGCTGCGCTTCCTGAAGGATGAAATCCTGGGCGCTTGCGGAATTTTCGGAAACCTTTGCCGAGACGGCGGCGTTGCGTGAGGGGGACTTCGTCGCGGCGGAGGCCGGAGCCGCAACCACGGTCACGGCGGCGAGCGCGACGGCCGCCATCAAACGGGAAGACACCATTTCGAGAAACCTCATCTTTTTTTGATGAGGGGTTTATCGCCTTCGCAATGCGTCTCGCACTTGGCCCGTGCGTGGCGTCGAGAAGGTCATTTTGTGGCAAAAATGAGATAAACACCCTTAACAGACAATGAAGATGATGATTCGTATGAATGAAGTATTTGTCAAGATAAATGCTGTGTGGTTTTGCTTGAAATCAGTTTCGGATCATTCATGTGTCCCATTGTGATCTTCTTGTGTCCCAATATGAATACTTGGGTGATCCGATGGAATGATCTATCCTTGTACGCTGGCCAACAGGTTGCGCAGCGTCGTGACGGTCGAGGCATCGGCCACGCCGTCGACCTTGGCGGGGCGGAAATGGCGCTGGAAGGCGGCCACCACGGCGGCGGTCGCTGAATCGAAAATTCCATTGATATCAATTGCGTAACCATAAAGCGCCAGCATCGCCTGCAACGCCTCGACCGGCTCTCCGCGATCGCCCTCCGAGAGGAAGCGCCCGCCCGTGATGGGGGCCGGCTCCGTCCACAGGCCGACGCCCGCCTCCGCGAGTTTATTCCATGGAAACAGCTCTCCCGGGTCGGTCTTGCGGCGCGGGGCTGTGTCAGAATGGGCCAGAACATGGTCCGGCGCGATGCCGCGCCGCGCGCAGATGTCGCGGGCGAGCGCGATGACCGCGTCGACCTGTGCATCGGGAAAAGGGCGATAGCCATGCTCGTGGCCGGGATTGACGATCTCGATGCCGATCGAGCGGCCGTTGATGTCCGTCTCGCCCTCCCAGGCGCCGAGCCCGGCGTGCCAGGCGCGGCGGTCCTCCGGCACCATCTGCACGATCCGCCCGTCCTCATGCACCAGATAATGGCAGGAGACCTTGCCGTCCCGCGAGGTCAGGCGCTCCAGCGCGGCCTCGGCGGTGGGCATGCCGGTGTAATGCAGCAGCAGGATGTCGATGTCCCGGTCTTCTGGCCGGGCATCGTGGTTGAGTGCCGGCGCAAGAAGGGTGACAAGCTGACAGTCGGGAGCAAAAGAGTTGTCGAGCATGGATCGGCGACCTGATGATAGATGTGGGGCGTGTATAAAGCCGACGTCACCAATCCGATAGTCTGTGTGGAAGAGCGGGTTCAATGGCCGGGAAGACGTGGGATTTCTGGATCGACCGGGGCGGCACCTTCACCGACATCGTCGCCCGCCGGCCCGATGGGCGCTTGAGCGCGCTGAAGCTCCTGTCGGACAATCCGGGGGCCTATCGCGACGCCGCCGTGGCGGGCATCCGGCGCTTCCTGAGGCTGAGGCCCGGCGAGGCCATTCCCCCGGGGCTGATCGGCCATGTGAAGATGGGCACGACGGTGGCGACCAACGCGCTGCTGGAGCGCAAGGGCGAACGCACGGCGCTCATCATCACGCGCGGGCTCGGCGACCAGCTGCGCATCGGCTACCAGGCGCGGCCGAGGATCTTCGCGCTGCGCATCGAGAAGCCCGAGCAGCTTTACGACCGCGTGGTGGAAGTGGACGAGCGCGTGCTGGCCGACGGCATGGTGGAGCGTTTCCCCGATCTCGCGGCGGTATGGCGCGACCTCGAAATACTGCGCGCCGAAGGCTACCGGGCGCTGGCCATCGTGTTCATGCACGCCTGGCGCTGGCCCGCGCACGAGCAGGCGGTCGCGGCGCTGGCGCGCGGCATGGGCTTTCCCCAGGTGTCCGTCAGCCATGAAGTGTCGCCGTTGATAAAGCTCGTGGGGCGCGGCGACACCACGGTGGTCGACGCCTATCTGACGCCCATCCTCTCGCGCTATGTGGCTGGCGTGGAGGAAGAACTGAACGTTGCATCATCCGGCGCGCGCCTCAGCTTCATGATGTCATCCGGCGGGCTGACGGCGGCCGACCTGTTCAAGGGCCGGGACGCCATCCTGTCGGGGCCGGCGGGCGGCATCGTCGGGGCGGCGGAAACCGCCAAGCAGGCGGGCTTTTCGCGCATCATCGGCTTCGACATGGGCGGCACCTCCACCGACGTCGCCCATTTCGACGGCGACTATGAGCGCGCCTTCGAGACCGAGGTGGCGGGCGTCAGGATGCGCGCGCCGATGATGATGATCCACACGGTGGCGGCGGGAGGCGGCTCGGTGCTGCATGCCGACGGCGGGCGTTTCCGGGTGGGGCCGGATTCGGCGGGGGCCGATCCGGGGCCGGCCTCCTACCGGCGCGGCGGCCCGCTGACCGTGACCGACGCCAACGTCATGACCGGCAAGCTCATGCCGGAGTTCTTCCCGGCGATCTTCGGGCCGGGACAGGACCAGCCGCTGGATGGCGCGGCGGTGCGTGAGGGCTTCGCGGCCATGGCGGCGGGGACAGGAAAGAGCGCGGAGGAACTGGCCGACGGCTTCATCCGCATCGCGGTGGAGAATATGGCCAATGCCGTCAAGAAGATCTCGGTCGCGCGCGGCCATGACGTGACGCGCCATGCGCTTTCCTGCTTCGGCGGCGCGGGCGGGCAGCACGCCTGCCTCGTGGCCGACACGCTCGGCATGACGACGGTGCTGATCCATCCGTTTTCCGGGCTGCTGTCGGCCTATGGCATGGGCCTCGCGGACATCCGCGCCGTGCGGCAGGGGGCCATCGAGCGCCCGCTGGATGGCGGCGCGCCGGCGGCGATTGCGGAGTCGGCGGAATCGCTTGGCGCGGAAACCGAAAGCGAGGTGCGAGGTCAGGGCGTTGCCGCCGGGGCCATCGAGACCCGCGTGCGCGCCCACGTCCGTTACGCCGGCACCGACACACCGCTGGAGATCGAGGCGGGCTCTCCCGGAGCGCTTGCGGATGTGGAGGCCTTGCGAATGGCGTTCGAGGCGCAGCACAGGGCGCGGTTCGGTTTTCTCGACGGCTCCAAGGGGCTGGTCGTGGAGGCGCTGACGGTGGAGAGCATCGGCGGCGGGGCGCGCTTCACCGAGGAAAAGCGGCCGTTGACATCGCAGGCCTTGCCGGAACCGCGCCGGGTGACGCGCTTTTTCTCGGGCGGGCTCTGGCACGAGGCTCCGGTGTTCACGCGGGACCGGATCGCGCCGGGGCATGCGGTGAACGGTCCAGCGCTCATCATCGAGCCGAACCAGACGGTGGTGATCGAGGACGGCTGGCGGGCGGAGGTTTCCGCGTTCGACCATCTGGTGCTGACCCGCGCCGTGGCGCGCCCGAGGCGGCAGGCGGTGGGGACCGAGGCCGATCCGGTCATGCTGGAGGTGTTCAACAACCTCTTCATGTCGATCGCCGAGCAGATGGGGCTCGTGCTCCAGAACACCGCAAGCTCCGTCAACATCAAGGAACGGCTGGATTTCTCCTGCGCGGTGTTCGACGCTCAAGGCCGGCTCGTGGCCAACGCGCCGCACATGCCGGTGCATCTGGGCTCCATGGACCGCTCGGTGGAGACCGTGCTGCGGCTCAACGAAGGCACGATCCGGCCCGGCGACGTCTTCGCGCTCAACGCGCCCTACAACGGCGGCACCCATCTGCCCGACATCACCGTGGTGACGCCGGTGTTCGACGAGGCGGGCGCGGAGATCCTGTTCTTCGTGGCGAGCCGGGGCCACCATGCCGACATCGGCGGCATCGCGCCCGGCTCCATGAGCCCGCGCGCCACGCGCATCGAGGAGGAAGGCGTCTATATCGACAACTTCAAGCTGGTCGAGGCGGGGCGCTTCCGCGAGGACGAACTGCTGGCGCTGCTGACGGGCGCGCGCTGGCCGGCCCGCAATCCGGCGCAGAACCTGGCCGACCTCAAGGCGCAGGTCGCCGCCAACACCAAGGGCATGGCGGACCTCAAGCGGATGATCGCCGAATTCGGGCTCGACGTGGTGACGGCCTACATGGGCCATGTGCAGGACAATGCGGCGGAAAGCGTGCGGCGGGTGCTGGATCGGCTGCCGGACGCGGAATTTTCCTGCGAGATGGACGCCGGGACGGTGATCCGGATGAAAATCCGGGTGGATCGCGCGGCGCGTGAGGCCACGGTGGATTTCACCGGCACCAGCCCGCAGCAGCCGAGCAACTTCAACGCGCCGGAGCCGGTGACGCGGGCGGCGGTGCTCTACGTGTTCCGCAGCCTGGTGGAGGACGACATCCCCATGAACGCGGGCTGCCTGAGACCGATCAAGATCGTCATTCCCGAGGGTTCCATGCTGTCGCCGGTCTATCCGGCGGCGGTGGTGGCGGGCAATGTCGAGGTCAGCCAGGCGGTGACCGACTGCCTGTTCGGCGCGCTGGGAGTGCTCGCCTCGGCGCAGGGCACCATGAACAACCTGACCTTCGGCAACGCGCGTCACCAATATTACGAGACCATCTGTTCAGGTGCGCCCGCCGGTCCCGGTTTCGACGGCGCGGACGCGGTCCACACCCATATGACCAACTCGCGGTTGACCGATCCGGAGGTGCTGGAACTGCGTTTCCCGGTGGTGCTGGAGGAGTTCTCGATCCGGCGCGGGTCGGGCGGCCGGGGCCGGTGGAACGCCGGCGACGGCACGCGCCGCGTGATCCGGTTCCGCGAGGCCATGGACTGCGCGATCCTCTCGGATCACCGCCGGGTGCGGCCGTTCGGGCTCAAGGGGGGCGAGCCGGGCGAGGCCGGTCGCAACAGCATCCGGCGGCTGGACGGGCGGATCGAGGATCTGGGCGGCTGCGGGCAGACGGTGCTGGAGGCGGGCGAGGCCGTGGTGATCGAGACGCCGACCGGAGGCGGGTATGGCGCTCGCTGACTGATGCGCAAGCATCGGCGTTCGGGGCCCATCCTTCGGGACGCCGCCTTCGGCGGCCTCAGGATGAGGTTTTCGGGTGTGGCGATTTTCAGGAGATTCAGTCTGTTCCGCCTCATCCTGAGCAAGCCGCGCAGCGGCTGTCCCGAAGGATGGGCCGCATATCCGGCCAAAGCCCTATGCACCCCTTGGGAAGAAGGGACGTTCAGTAAAGCCCCGTCGTTCCGGCCTGGGGGAACACCGTCTGCGGCACTGTCGTTGGCGTCACCGCATAGGGATCGCTCTGCTGGATCCACATGCCGATGGGGTCGTCCGCCACGGACATCGGGCCTTGCCGGACCGGGGGCGCGGCGGCCAGCGTCTGGGCATAGGGGTCTGCCGGATAGGGCTGCTGCGGATACACGGTTCCGTGCGGGTAGCTCGCCGGCGGCAGTGAAGGCGCGGGGTAGGGGGCGGGCGCTTGCGCCACCGCGGTCCGCGGATAGGCCTGCGGCTGCGGTGCGCGCGCCGTGGGCTGTTCGGTGTTCCGATAGGGCGATGGCGTTACCTGCGGCACGGGCTTGCAGATGCGGCGGTTGCCGCGCGGATCGTGCATCCGCAGGTCGACGTGGAAATGATCGTAGTGGTAGGCGTCCGAACCGGGGCCGAGCACGGTCCTGAAATGATCGCAGGCCCCGCCGTGAACGTCGCGCAGGAAGGCGCGCTCGTTCGGAGCGCCGCTCTTCCAGTGTTTCTTGACGTCGATCACGCGGCCGTCGAGCAGGGTGAAGCCGGAGACGTCCACGGCGTTGGCGAAGGCGTGTTCCGACCAGTTCGCGCCCTTCTTGTGGTTCATGGTGCGGCAGCCGTAGGAGCCCATGACCTTCAGTTCGGTGATGGGCATGCCGAAGTGCATGTAGGCGGCCGGCTGGATCTTCTCGCGTATCCAGTTCTCCATGGCGGGGATCATGGAACAGGACAGCGTCAGCCCCTTCGACAGCGGGACCGTGCCGCTGATGAGCGCACTGACCTTGTAGGGGTACTCCAGGCCGCAGATGCGCGGGCCCTTCAGTTCCTTGTCCTTGCGGATGTAAGCGGAGGGGACGACCGCGCCGGAGGCGAGGCAGCGTGCTTCCTCCTGCGCGCGCCAGGGCTCGCGTTCCTCCGTGTCGAAGAAACCGCAGCCGGTCAGCGCGACCGCGACGAGGCCAGCAATGAGACCATACGCAACACACCGTCTCATGGTGGGTAAAATGCGCGGCTCACGGTTAAGGCTGCGTCAACGCTTTGCGGCGAAGCGGGGGCGTTGTGCAAAAAAATTCTTAATTCGATTGAACAGGGAAAACGAAGACGGTTCAGACTCTTGGGAGTCGATGCCTAAACTGTCGACACAGAAGCTGCCGCGGTGCAGCACAAGATTTCTCTAGCCATGCGTTCAGACTTCGCTAGATTCAACCTTAGTCCAACGAGCGGAGCACCGAACGATGGTACTGACCCAGAAGCTGAATGTGCTTTTTGCCTGTGTCGCTTTCGCGTTTATCGGCGCGGTGGTGATCGGAGCTTTCTGAGGCTTCCACCGTCGGGGGGCGTGCGGCGTCGCCCGGCGAAACCGCAAATCAAGGACGATCTTTCAGGCCGGGGAGCGCCACGCTCTCCGGCCTTATTCTTTATCCGTCAGCTCAGGGCTTCCTTGACCCAG
This sequence comes from Agaricicola taiwanensis, assembly GCA_040394255.1. Classification (GTDB taxonomy): domain Bacteria; phylum Pseudomonadota; class Alphaproteobacteria; order Rhizobiales; family Methylopilaceae; genus Agaricicola; species Agaricicola taiwanensis_A. The sequence goes on from JBEBSP010000094.1 coordinate 8,543, forward strand.
CCGCTGGCCTTGGCGAAGTCCATCCGCCCGGCATAGTTTTCCTTGAGGATGGCGATCACCTTGCCCATGTCGCGGATGCTTTCCGCGCCGCTCCGCGCCACGGCGTCCCTGATGGCCGCGCGGGTTTCGGCCTCGTCGAGCTGCCGGGGCAGGAAGCCCTGGATGATGTCGATTTCCTCGCGCTCCTGGGCGGCGAGTTCGGTGCGGCCGGCCTGGTCGTAGATGCCGGCCGACTCCTGCCGCTGCTTGACCATCTTCTGAAGAAGCTGAAGCAGTTCGTCGTCGCCGATGCCGCCCGTGCGTCCGGCGCCGCGCGCTTCGATGTCGCGGTCCTTGATGGCGGCATTGATGAGGCGCAGCGTGCCGGTGCGGACGCGGTCCTGGCTCTTCATCGCCGTCTTCAGGGCGTCGTTGATCGTCTCGCGGATGGTGGTCATGGTGCCCCTGATGTTCAAATGCGTCGCCATATCGCGACCATGCTGCCGTTGACCCGCGTGGCGGTTGGGGCTAGCAACCCGTCAAAGCCCCGATCGTCGGCGGCGACTCCGGTTCGGAGCCTTGTGGGCCGCGTATATGGCCCAACCGCGACGGTCACACAAGCGATCCGAAAGTAACGCGCCATGACGACATCTCAAACCCCCGGGAACGACAGTGGCTGGGCCGAGCCGCGCGCCACGGCCCTGCTGGTTCTGGCCGACGGAACCGTGCTGGAGGGCCAGGGCCTCGGCGCCAAAGGCGCGGCCACCGGCGAGGTCTGCTTCAACACCGCCATGACCGGCTATCAGGAGATCCTGACCGATCCGTCCTATGCCGGACAGATCGTCACCTTCACCTTTCCGCACATCGGCAACGTCGGCACCAACGATGAGGACACCGAGACGGTGAACCTCGCGGCCAGTTCCGGCGTGCGCGGCGCGGTGTTCGGCGCGGCCATCACGAGCCCGTCGAGCTGGCGCGCCACGCGTCACCTCGACCAGTGGCTGAAGAGCCGGGGCATCCTGGCGATCGGCAATGTCGACACGCGGGCGCTGACGAGCCTCATCCGCGACAGGGGCATGCCGAACGCGGTCATCGCCCATGATCCTTCAGGCGTGTTCGACGTGGAGGCGCTCAAGCGCCAGGCGGCCGCGCTGCCGAGCATGGAGGGCATGGACCTCGTGCCCATGGTCACCGCCGGGCAACGGCACGGCTGGGACGAGACCCTGTGGACCTGGCCCACCGGCTACGGCCGCCAGGACGCGCCCACGCGCCGGATCGTCGCCATCGACTACGGGCTGAAGCGCAACATCCTGCGGCTGCTGGCCACCAGCGGCTCGGAGGTCACGGTGGTGCCGGCCACCACCAGCGCCGAGGACATCCTCGCGCTCGATCCCGACGGCGTCTTCCTGTCCAACGGTCCGGGCGACCCGGCCGCGACCGGCGTCTATGCGGTGCCGGTGATCCGCGAGATCCTGGACAAGGG
>JBEBSP010000095.1:0-9925 GCA_040394255.1 Agaricicola taiwanensis
CCGCCGTCTCGACCATCTCGACCATGAAGGTCGAGCGCCCGCGCGCCAGGTCGTCCGCCGCGCCGACGCGGGAGAACAGCCGGTCGACCACCCCGATGTGGGCGCGTGTGGCGGGCACATAGGCCCCCATCTGCGCGAGGATGGCGATCAGCGCGTTCTGGCGCAGGAAGGTCGACTTGCCCGCCATGTTCGGGCCGGTGACCAGCCAGATGCGCCCGCTCTCCGCGCCCTTGGGCGGCGTCAGGTCGGCATCGTTGGCGACGAAGGCCTCGCCCGCCGCCGCGACGGCCGCCTCCACCACCGGATGCCGCCCGGCCTCGATCTCGAAGGCGAGGCTGCCGTCGATCTCCGGCCGCACCCAGCGCCGCTCGGCCGCCAGTTCGGCCAGGGCGGCGGTGACGTCCAGCACGGCCAGGGCATCGGCGGCGGCGCGAATCGACGGTGCATGTTCGCCGACGAGCGCGGCCAGCGTGGCGAAGGCGGCCTGCTCGATGGCCAGCGCCCGGTCTCCCGCCGAGGCGATGCGCGTTTCCAGGTCCGACAGCTCGGACGTGGAAAACCGCATGGCCCCCTGCAGGGTCTGGCGGTGGATGAAGGTGGCGTTGAGCGGGGGAAGGCGCAGTTCCTCGCCCTTCTCGGCCGGCACCTCGACGAAATAACCGAGGAAGTTGGTGTGCTTGATGCGCAGCGTGCGCGCGCCCGTCATCTCGGCGTAGCGGGCCTGCATGTCGGCGATCACGCGGCGGCTTTCGTCGCGCAAGGAGCGCTGCTCGTCGAGCCCGGCGTCGAAGCCTGAGCGGATGAATCCGCCGTCGCTGAGCTTCAGCGGCAATTCGTCGGCCAATGCGGTGGCGAGGGCATGCTCCACGGCGGGATCGACCGCCTGCAATGCCACGGCGGCCCGGGCGATCTCTTGCGGCTCCTCGGCCCCTGTGAAACCCGCCACGGCGCGCGTGGCGGCGAGGCTGTCGCGGATGGCGGCGAGATCGCGCGGCCCCGCCCGTCCCACCGCGATGCGCGTCAGCGCGCGGGTCAGATCCGGCGCGGCGGCGAGCGCGTCGCGCAGGCGGCGGCGCGTCAGCATGTCCTCGACCAGCCGCTCCACCGCGTCGAGCCGGTCGGTGATGGCGGCCGGATCGGTCAGCGGCCCCGCGAGCCGCTCCGCCAGCAGCCGCCCGCCCGCCGCCGTCACCGTGCGGTCGATGGTGGCGATCAGGCTGCCCCTGCGTTCGCCCGACAGGGTGCGCGTCAGCTCCAGGTTGGCGCGGGTGGCGGCGTCGATCTCCACCGTCGCTCCGCGCGCCGCCCGCTGCGGCGGGGTCAGCGGCGGGCGCTTGCCGCGCCACATGCGCTCCACATAGGCGACCGCCAGCGCCGCCGCCGCGACTTCCGCACGGGAGAAGCTGCCGAAGCCGGCCATGGAGGCGACGCCGAAATGCTCCGACAGGCGGCGCTCGGCGGAGGAACCATCGGCGATGTCGCGCCCGACCGGCGTCACCGCGATGCGTGCGGCGAGCGTGGCGGCCCGCACCGCCTCGTCCGCGGCCAGCGCCTCGGGCGCGACGATCTCGACCGGATCGAGCCGGGCCAGTTCCGCGCCCAGCGAGCCGGCATCGGTCTCCATCACGCCGAAGCCGCCGGTCGACACGTCGATCCAGGCGAGGCCGAGACGGGCGTCGTGCTCGCCCGCGAAACTGCGCGACAGCGTGACGAGATGGTTGGCGCGCTTGGGCTCCAAGAGCGCGTCCTCGGTCAGCGTGCCGGGCGTGACGAGGCGGATGACGTCGCGCCGGACCAGCGCCTTGCCGCCGCGCTTCTTCGCCTCGGCGGGGTCCTCCATCTGCTCGCAGACCGCGACCCGGTTGCCGGCGGCGATCAGGCGCTGGAGGTAGTCCTCGGAGCGCTCCACCGGCACGCCGCACATGGGGATGTCCTCGCCCCGGTGCTTGCCGCGCTTGGTCAGGGTGATTCCCAGGGTCCGGCTGGCGATCTCGGCGTCCGCGAAGAACAGCTCGTAGAAATCGCCCATGCGGTAGAACAGGAGGCAGTCGGGATTGGCTTCCTTCAGCTCCAGATACTGAACCATCATGGGCGTCGCCGGCGCCTCGGGCGCGGCGGTGGAAACCGGAGAAGGGGAGCGTGTCAGGGTGGCCATGCGGGCCGGACACTAGCCATTTTCAAACCCTCCGTCATCGCGCGCGCGGCATGCGCGACGCCTTTGCACAGGCTTTATCCGCCTTTCGTCGCATGAAGCTGTTGAGCCGGGAGGAAACGGCGGATAGGTTGCATCTCCGCGCCGCCCGGCCGGGTCACCTGGAAACGCCCTTCGGAACGACAACGACATGAACGCGCCAACCGGCCGCAAGCCACGCCCGACCTTCACCGATCAGGAAGCCCTTCAGTTTCACCAGTCCGGACGACCCGGCAAGCTGGAGATCGTGCCCACCAAGCCCATGGCGACGCAGCGCGACCTGTCGCTGGCCTATTCGCCGGGCGTCGCGGTGCCGGTCAACGCCATCGCCGAGGACCCGTCCCGCAGCTACGACTACACGGCGCGCGGCAACATGGTCGCCGTGATCACCAACGGCACGGCGATTCTCGGCATGGGCAACCTCGGCGCGCTGGCCGCCAAGCCGGTGATGGAAGGCAAGGCCGTCCTGTTCAAGCGCTTCGCCGATGTCGACAGCATTGACCTCGAGATCGACACCGAGAACGTCGACGAGTTCATCGCCGCGGTGCGCTACCTCGGCCCCTCCTTCGGCGGCATCAACCTGGAGGACATCAAGGCCCCGGACTGCTTCATCATCGAAAGCCGCCTGCGCGAGCTGATGGACATCCCGGTGTTCCACGACGACCAGCACGGCACGGCGATCATCGCCGCCGCCGGCCTCATCAATGCGCTGCATCTCACCGGCCGCGACGTCAAGAAGACCAAGCTGGTCTGCAACGGCGCGGGTTCGGCCGGCATCGCCTGCCTCGAACTCATCAAGGCCATGGGCTTCAAGTCCGACAACGTCATCCTCTGCGACACCAAGGGTGCGATCTGGAAGGGGCGCGAGGAGGGCATGAACCAGTGGAAGTCGGCCCATGCCGCCGACACCAAGGCCCGCACGCTGGCCGACGCCATGAAGGGCGCGGACGTCGTGTTCGGCCTCTCCGCCAAGGGCGCGCTGACGCCGGAGATGATCGCCTCCATGGCGCCCAACCCGATCATCTTCGCCATGGCCAACCCGGATCCGGAGATCACGCCGGAAGAGGTGCGCGAGGTGCGCGACGACGCCATCGTCGCCACCGGCCGGTCGGACTATCCCAACCAGGTCAACAACGTCCTTGGTTTCCCCTATATCTTCCGGGGCGCGCTCGACGTGCGCGCCACCACCATCAACATGGAGATGAAGATCGCCGCCGTGGAGGCCCTTGCGGCGCTGGCGCGCGAGGACGTGCCCGACGAGGTCGCCACCGCCTATGGCGCGCGTCCGCGCTTCGGCCGCGAGTACATCATCCCCGTGCCCTTCGACCCGCGCCTGATCGAGACCATCCCCACGGCGGTCGCGAAGGCCGCCATGGAGACCGGCGTCGCCCAGAAGCCGATCGTCGACCTCAAGGCCTACGGCCATGAGCTGCGCTCGCGCCGCGACCCGGCGGCGGGCACGCTCCAGCGCGTCTTCGACAAGCTGCGCCGCGAGCCCAGGCGCGTGGTTTTCGCCGAGGGCGAGGAAGAGCAGGTCATCCGCGCGGCGGTCTCCTTCGTCAACCAGGGGCTCGGCACCGCCATCCTGGTGGGGCGCGAGGACCGCATCGCCGAGACCGCGCAGACGGTCGGCGTCGAGCTGAAGGACGGCATCGAGGTCATCAACGCCCGCCTGTCCACCCGCAACGCCTACTACAACGACTACCTCTACGACCGTCTGCAGCGCCGGGGCTATCTCCAGCGTGACGTCCAGCGCCTCATCAACCAGGACCGCAACCACTTCGCGGCCTGCATGCTGGCGCTCGGCGACGCCGACGCCATGGTCTCCGGCGTGACGCGTTCCTACGCCACGGTGCTGGAGGATGTGCTGCGGGTGATCGACCCCAAGCCGGGCCATCGTGTGATGGGCGTCAGCATCGCGCTGGCGCGCGGCCGCACGGTCGTGATCGCCGACACCGCCGTCATAGAGGTTCCCGATCCCCAGCAACTGGCCGACATCGCCGTGGCGGCGGCGAATGTGGCGCGCCGCATGGGTCACGAGCCGCGCGTCGCGCTGCTCGCCTCATCCACCTTCGGCAACCCGCCGTCGGAGCGCGCCGAGCGTGTGCGCGAGGCTGTGCGCCTCTTGGAGAAGCGCCGTGTCGACTTCGAGGTCGACGGCGAGATGACGGCCGATGTCGCGCTCAACCGCGACCTGCTGGCGGCCTATCCCTTCTGCCGCCTGTCGGGACCAGCCAACGTGCTGGTCATGCCGACCCTGGCCACCGCCTCGGTCGCCGCCAGCATGCTGGAGGAACTGGCGGGCTCCACCGTGATCGGTCCCCTGCTGGTCGGCCTCGACAAGCCGGTTCAGATCGTGCCGCTGGGCGCCCAGGACACCGATCTGGTGAACATCGCGGCGCTGGCCGCCTACAACGTGGGAGCCTGATCCTCAGGCCTTTCCGGCAAAGGCGTTCCGGTTCCGCGCCCCGCACCGACGAGCCTCCTTGGCGGACGTGTTTCGCCAAGGAGGCTCCGGGTCAGGCGGCCCTCTGCGGAGTGGTGTAATAATCGATGTAGCGCGCGCTGATCTTCGATACCGGCAGCACGACGAGGACGTCCGTCGTGCCGAACGGCTTGTCGATCACCGCCTGTCCTCCGACCATGGCCCCGACCCGCAGATAGGCCTTGAGCAGGGGCGGCAGCGAGCGCAGCGCCATTTTCGGATCGACCTCCGACTGCGGCAGCAGGTCCATGGCGATGCCGCGCCCCGGCGCGGCGTTCGTGCCCCAGGTGTCCGGCGCCTTGTGGAAATGGTGCAGGTAGGACAGGGGCAGTGCCAGCCGTTCGGGATCGGTGCCGTCGAGGCTGGCGCAGCCGATCATCACGTCGATGCCATGCGCCCGCACATAGGCCCAGATGCCCTGCCAGAGCAGTTCCACGGTGCGCTTGTCGCGGTAGGACTTCAGCACGCAGGACCGGCCCAGCTCCAGGAAGGACAGGTCCGGCCAGCGTTCCATCAGCGGGGCGATGTCGAATTCCCCGGCCGAGTAGAAGCCCCAGTTGATCTCGGCCACCTCCTGCCGCAGCAGGCGGTAGGTGCCGACCACGCGCGGGCCGGCGCGGCCGATGCCGCCGCGTGGCTTGTGGTCGAGCACCAGCAGGTGGTCGCAGATGGCGTCGAACTCGTCGATGTCACGGCGGGCGATGGCATTGGCCGCCGACGGCACGGCGGACATCTCGCCATAGAACACTTTGTACCGCAGCCGCTGCGCCTGCTTGATCTCGCGCGGCGTGCGCGCAAGCCGCAGCTCCAGATCGCCGATGCGGCCCAGCGTGTCGGGCAGCGAAGCGGCCGCCGGCCGCCGGAAGCCCGCGGCGGGCAGGCCGAAACCGGGCAGCCACCGGACCTTGCCGACGCTCGAAAACGCGCTGGAAGGAAGGATCGGCCGCAGCCGCTCGACCAGGGACATCGGAGTGAGCCGTATCTGCTGTGTCACCCGCACACCTCTTGAAAGACTGGAGGCATGCCCCAGCCCATGGACGGGACCATACTCAGGCTCAAGAATTATGACAATGTGATCGAGCGGCCGCGATCAACTGACGCGCTGGAGGAGATTGTCCGCCAGTATGCGCGCCAGGACCTCGGGGTCCAGCGGTTTGGACAGCACGGCGTCGACACCGTGGGCATGGGCCTCGGTCTGCAACGGCTGGGTGTCCGCGGCGGTCACGACGATCACCGGCGCGTGCGCGCGGCCATGGCGCGCCTCGATTCGGCGGATCGCGCCCGTCGCCTCGAAGCCGGACTGGCCCGGCATCTCCAGATCGAGCACCACCAGCTCGAACGGATCGGCGGCGCAGGCCTCGGCGAAGGCCGTCTCCGCCTCGATGCCGTCGGCCACCGCCGTGACGCGCCATCCGGCCTTCTCCAGCCGGGTACGGGCCAGAAGCGCGTTGACGCCATCGTCCTCCGCGAGCAGGGCGCGGGGGCGCTGGGGCGTGGCCTCGGCGGCATGACTGGGCGTGACAGCTTCCGCATCGCCCTGCCGCGTGGCGGGACGGGACAGAAGTTCCCGCAAGGACTGCGCGCGCACGGGCCGCATCAGATAGTCGCCAAGGGTTCCCACGGAGCGGCGCTCGGCGGGCGTGATGAGATGGATGATGCGAGCCCCGCCCATGGCGGCGGCGGCGAGCACATCGGTCGCCTCGCGCAACACGTCGATGTCGACGAAAATGATCGGCCAGTCCGCCTCGCGGATGCTCTTCCTTGCACCGGTGGCGGTCGAGGCCAAGGCGACGGTGGCTCCTGCATGCCCCAGGCGCTCGCCGAGCCACGGCGCCTCGAACGGAGACCGCGCGGCGATCAGGATGGGCGTGTCGGCAAGCCACCGCGCCGTGTCGCCGGTAGCTTCGCCGATGTCGAACGGCAGCGTCACCGTGAAGGTCGAGCCGCGGCCGACCACGGAATGCAGGTCGAGCCGCCCGCCCAGCCGCTCGGCGAGATGGCGCGCGATGGACAGGCCGAGGCCGGTGCCCGAGGCGGTGGCGTCGGCGGCGCGCTCGAACCGTCCGAACAGACGGTCGAGGTCGTCCTCCGCGATGCCGGGGCCGGTGTCATGGACCGCGAAGACCACGCCGTCGAGCGTGGCGTCGGCGCGCAGGCCGACCCCGCCATGCGAGGTGTATTTGACCGCGTTGCCGACCAGGTTGACCAGGATCTGCCGCAAGCGCGCGGCGTCGCCCACCAGCTCGGGCGGAATGTCCGGAGCCACATGGCCGGCGAGTTCGAGACCCTTGGCCTGGGCGTGCGGCGCGAGAAGCTCGACGATCTCCTCCACCAGCCGTTCGGGCGAGAAGCTCTCGCTGGCGGGCTTGAACTGCCCGGCCTCGATGGCCGCGACGTCGAGCAGGTCGCCGACGATGGCGTGCATGGTTTCCGCCGACCCGCGGATGGCGCGGATGTAGGTGGTCTGTTCCGGCGTGAGATCGGTGGTCAGCAGAAGATCGGTCATGCCGACGACGCCGGTGATCGGCGTGCGCAGCTCATGGGTCACGGTCGCGACCGGCGTGGCGTTGGAGACCGCAGACCCCTCCACGGCGCTGTCGCGGCCCATCAGCCGCGCGACCAGCCATCCCGCACCGAAAGCCAGCACGCCAAGCCCGAGAATCATCAGCATGAGGTCTTCTCCCATGGGCGATTCATAGGCGAAGAGGTTTAAGGAAGCCGTTAACCGAGGCGACGGCCAGGGCGTCCGGAGCCGGAGCGCGCGGCCCATCCTTCGAGACGCCTTGCCTTGCAAGGCTCCTCGGGCTGAGGCGGAAGGTGGGGAAGAGCTGGAAAGAGCATGCCAAGCCCAAGGACCTCATCCTGAGGAAGCCGCGCAGCGGCTGTCTCGAAGGATGGGCCGCATACTCTGCCGGAGCCACTCAGGCTGCCCGCGCCCGGCGGTCGGCCAGCGCCCGGTAGGACAGCGCCTCGGCCAGATGGATGCGGCCCACCCTCTCGTCACCGTCGAGATCGGCGATGGTGCGCGCCACCTTCAGCACCCGGTGATAGCCCCGCGCCGACAGCCTCATGGCCTCCGCCGCGTCGCGCAGGAGCTGCGTCCCGGCGGCGTCCGGCGCGGCGATCTCCTCGATCAGCGCCGGTCCGGCGGCGGCGTTGGTGCGCACGCCGTCCTGGCCGAGGGCGGTGAAGCGCGCCGTCTGGGCCGCGCGCGCGGCGGCGACACGGGCCGCGACCTCGCGGGTGCCTTCCTTCGGTGCAGGCAGCAGCAGGTCGGAGGCGGTCACGGCGGGCACTTCCAGATGCAGGTCGATGCGGTCGACGAAGGGGCCGGACAGCCGCGCCTGGTAATCGGAGGCACAGCGCCCCCCCCGGGCGCAGACATGGCCCATCTCGCCCGCAAGGCCGCATTTGCAGGGGTTCATGGCCGCGATCAGCTGGACCCGCGCCGGATAGGTGATGCGGTGGTTGGCGCGCGCCACCGAGACCTCGCCGGTTTCCAGCGGCTGGCGCAGTGCGTCCAGCACCTGCGGCTGGAATTCGGGAAGCTCGTCGAGGAACAGCACGCCGTTGTGCGCCAATGCGATCTCGCCGGGCCGGGGCCGCGACCCGCCGCCGACGAGGGCGGGCATGGAGGCCGAATGATGCGGCGAGCGGAACGGCCGCCGGTCGGACATGGCCCCGCCCGCCAGATCACCCGCCATGGAGCGGATCATCGCCACCTCCAGCATCTCGGCTGGCGCCAGCGGCGGCAAGAGGCCGGGCAGCCGCGCCGCCAGCATGGACTTGCCGGAACCGGGAGGCCCGACGAACAGCAGGTTGTGCCCGCCCGCCGCCGCGATCTCCAGCGCCCGCTTGGCGCTTTCCTGGCCCTTGACCTCCCTGAGGTCGAGAAGGTCGCCGCCCTTCGCCGCGAGGCCCGGCACGGGCCGGGCCATGGTCTGCTGGCCGCGCACGTGGTTGACGAACTGGATCAGCGACACCGGCGCGAGGATGTCGATGTCGCCGCCCGCCCAGGCCGCCTCCGGCCCGTCGTCGTGGGGGCAGACCAGACCGTGGCCGCGCGCATTGGCGGCGATGGCGGCGGGCAGGACGCCGGTGACCGAGGTGATGGTGCCGTCGAGCGCCAGTTCGCCCAGCACGGTGTAGCCATTGAGGCTGTCGGCCGGGATCGCGCCGATGGCCGCCATCAGCCCGAGCGCGATGGGAAGGTCGTAGTGGCTGCCCTCCTTGGGCAGGTCCGCCGGAGCGAGGTTGATCGTGATGCGCTTGGGCGGCAGCGCGAGGCCCGAGGCGGTCAGCGCCGAGCGCACCCGCTCGCGCGCCTCCGTCACCGCCTTGTCCGGCAGGCCCACCACCGTGAAGCCGACGGTGCCGTTGACGACCTGCACCTGCACGTCGACGGGCTTGGCCTCGATGCCCTCGAAGGCGACGGTGGATACGAAGATGACCATGGAGCCCCCGCCCGGATAGGATGTGCGGGAGCTTAGACCTGTTCAGCCTCACGTTGCAAGAACATTAAGGGAACGAAACGAAGGATCAAGCTTACCCGCGCTTCGCTTCGACCGCGTCCCAGAACAGCGCCGCGATGTCCGGCCCGCCGAGCTTCTTGACCGCCCGGATGCCCGTCGGCGAGGTCACGTTGATCTCGGTGAGGTTGCCGCCGATCACGTCGATGCCGGTGAAGATCAGGCCCATCTTCCGCAGGTGCGGGCCGATCCGCTCGCAGATCTCCCGTTCGCGCGGGGTGAGGTCGGTGGCCTTGGCCGCGCCGCCGCGCACCATGTTGGAGCGGATATCGTCCTCCGCCGGCACACGGTTGACCGCCCCCGCGAACACGCCGTCGATCAGGATGATGCGCTTGTCGCCCTGCGCCACGGCGGGCAGGAAGGCCTGCACCACCCAGGGCTCGCGGAAGGTGGCGGCGAACAGGTCGTAGAGCGAGCCGAAGTTGGGGTCCTTCACGCCGACCTTGAACACCGCCGCGCCGCCGCTGCCATAAAGCGGCTTCATGACGACCTCGCCATGCGCGCGGCGGAAGACTTCGATCTCGGCGCGGTCGCGGGTGATGAGCGTGGGCGGCATCAGCTCGGGGAATTCAGTGACGAAAATCTTCTCCGGCGCGTTGCGCACATGGGCCGGATCGTTGGCGACCAGCACCGTGGGATGGATGCGCTCCAGAAGATGCGTCGTCGTGATGTAGGCGAGATCGAACGGTGGGTCCTGACGCAGCAGCACCACGTCGAAAT
>JBEBSP010000096.1:0-9876 GCA_040394255.1 Agaricicola taiwanensis
CCGTGGCGGGGGCCGAGGTGGTCGACCGCGCGGTCGCCGACAAGGCGCTGCGCCAGCTGGAAGTCGACGATGCCGGGCTCGATGCGCTGGACCGGCGCTACATGTCGGTGATCGCGCACAACTACGGCGGCGGGCCGGTGGGCGTGGAAACCATCGCGGCGGCGCTGTCGGAGCCGCGCGACGCGCTGGAGGAGATCATCGAGCCGTTCCTGATCCAGCAGGGCTTCATCCAGCGGACCCCGCGCGGGCGCATGCTGACCGTGCATGCCTTCAAGCATCTGGGGCTGGCGACGCCCGCCAGCTATGGCACGCAGATGCCGTTGTTCGACCAGGCCGGCGATGACTGAGCCCGCGTTCCATCCGCATCGGCTGACGATCCGTGTCTACTGGGAGGACACGGACGCGGGCGGCATCGTCTACCACGCCAACTACCTCAACTTCATGGAGCGCGGACGCACCGAGATGCTGCGCGATCTCGGCGTCGACCAGTCGAGGCTGCGCGGCGAGGACGGCGTCATCTTCGTCGTGAAACGGCTTAACCTGACTTACGAGGGTTCGGCGGTGCTGGACGATGTTCTCCAGGTGGAAACGAGCGTGGCCGCGCTCGGCGGCGCATCCCTGACGCTGCACCAGAATGTGATGCGGGACGGCATTGTGCTGGCCGCCGCCGAGGTCGTAATCGTCTGCGTCGGGGACGGCAAAGCCAAACGCATTCCGCAGCGGATCCGCGATCTTTTTGCTTCGCGGCTCTAATTCTTCCAGAAAATAGACCTATTTGAAAACGCGGGCAGTTTTCCGACTGCCGCATCAAGGTATTCACTATGACACTTCCTGCCGCCAATCCTCATCCGGGGATGGGATTTCGCCAGTTCGTCGCCCTGATGGCGGCGCTGATGGCCACCAACGCACTCTCCATCGACGCCATGCTGCCGGCGCTGCCGGAAATCGGCCGGGCGCTCGCCATCGACACCGACAATCATCGGCAGTGGATCGTGACGGCCTATCTGCTCGGCTTCGGCGGCGCGCAGATCATCTACGGGCCGCTGTCGGACCGCTACGGGCGCAAGCCCGTCATGCTCGTGGGGCTCGCCATCTTCACCGTCGCCAGTGTGGCCGCCATCTTCGCCACGACCTTCGAGAGCATGATCGCGGCGCGCGTGGTGCAGGGCATCGGCACGGCGGCGACGCGGGTGCTGGTGGTCTCCATCGTGCGCGACTGTTATTCCGGGCGGCAGATGGCGCGGGTCATGTCGCTGGCCTTCATCGTCTTCCTGGCGGTGCCGATCCTCGCGCCGTCCATCGGCCAGATCATCATGCTGGTCGCGCCCTGGCGCTGGATCTTCGGCCTGCTGACGCTTGCCGGCGCGGCACTGATGCTCTGGACGGTCTGGAAGCTGCCGGAAACGCTCCATCCGGAAGACCGGATGCCGCTGTCCTTCGCCGGCATCAGCCATGCCTTCGCCGTTACGCTGTCGAACCGCATGGCGGTCGGCTACATGCTGGCGGTGACGCTGGTCATGGGCGGGCTGTTCGGCTTCGTCAATTCGGCGCAGCAGATCTTCTTCGATGCGCTCGGCGCGGGCGAACTGTTCACCGTCATCTTCGCCGCGATCGCCGCCTTCATGGCGGTGTCGTCGTTTCTCAACGCGCGCATCGTCGGGCGGCTCGGCACACGGCTGGTGTCGCATGCGGCGCTGCTCGGCTACATCTTCTTCGGCGTGGTGCATTACGCCATTTCGGCCAGCGGGCATGAAAGCCTCTGGACCTTCTGGGCCATGCAATCAGGCCTGATGTTCTGCTTCGGCCTGATGACGCCAAACTTCAATTCCATGGCCATGGAGCCGCTGGGCCATGTCGCCGGAACGGCATCCTCGGTGCAGGGCTTCGTCACCACCTTCGGCGGCGCGGTGCTGGGGCTTTACATCGGCCAGCATTTCGACGGCACGGTGGTGCCGTTCACGCTGTGGCTCTCGGTGTTCGGGATCGGCGCGCTGGTGATGGTGCTGTTCGCCGAGAATGGGCGGCTGTTCAAGGCGCGGAACGTGCCGGCCCGGACGCCCTAACGTCCCAGGCGGGCGCGCATGGAGGCGAGGGCCGCCGGGTCGATGAAGGCGATGGCGACGCGCGAACTGCATCCGGCGTTCTGGCGCAGCACCGCACCGGTGACGCCCCACAGCTCGATGCGTCCATCGACCAGCGCCGCGACCGGGCCGCCACTGTCGCCCTGGCAGGCTTTCGCGCCGCCGGCCGATCCGAGCGCGATGGTGGCGCCGCGCTGGAGCAGCGCGACCGCGCCCACGGGTGCGATGCGCAGGGCAAAGGGGCCTCGCGCCGGGCCGATGCCCGCGCCCGCGATGAAGGAGGGACCCGCTTGCGCGCGGCCCCGAATGTCGGAGGCGATGGCCGCGGGCGCGCTGTCGCCGCCGAGCGGTCTTGCCAGACGGATCAGGGCGATGTCCGCCGCGATCTCGCGCTGGCGGGTTTCGGGACTGCCGGGCGTGCGCCACCAGCCGGCGACATGGCTGGGGTGGAAGGCGACGCCGACGGCCTGAACCGGTGCGCCGGGACGCCCGTCCGGGCCGAATCCCACGACCATGATGTGTTCGGGGCGTTCGGCGACCTCCAGGCAATGGCCGGCGGTCAGGACCAGGTCGGGCCCGATCAGCGTGCCGGTGCAGTCGGAGATGCGGGCCTTGCCGTCCGCCAGCGGCTTGACTGACTGGATGGCGACGGCGGATCGCCGCAGGGCATGGTCGGGCCTGGCCGCGTATCCGCCTTCGAGAGCATGAGCGGCGCCGAAGCCGGCAAGACAGAAGGCAAGGAGCGTACAGAAAAAACGCAGCATGCGGCAAACCAGTCGTTAAAGGGTTAAGGCGACCTTAACCTTGACGCGCGATGAAGAGATGTTGCGCCTGCTGCCGAACGCCGCAGTTTCAACACATTGGGAAGCGACCTAGCGCTCGCTGCCGTCATACATGTTTTTCAGCGCCCGCGTGAAGTCATGGGCGGCGATGGCGGCTAAAGGCGTGCGGAACGCCCACGCGAAGTTATTTGGACAAGCGGAGATCGGATAGATGGAGCCCGCAGCGGTCGCACAAACCGCGATCGGCGCAGCGAGTGCGGACATGTCCCTGTGGGGCTTGTTCCTCCAAGCGCATTTCGTCGTCAAGTTCGTCATGATGGGCCTGATCGTCGCCTCGGTCTGGTGCTGGGCGATCATCTTCGACAAGACCATGCTCTATGGCCGCACGCGCCGTCAGATGGACCGTTTCGAGAAGGTGTTCTGGTCCGGCCAGAGCCTGGAGGAGCTGTACCGCTCGCTGGCCAACCGGCCCAACACCTCCATGGCGGCGGTGTTCGTGGCGGCCATGCGCGAGTGGAAACGCTCGTTCGAGGGCGGCGGCAAGGCCATCGGCACGCTGCCGCAGCGGATCGACAAGGTGCTCGACGTCACCATCCAGCGCGAGATGGAGCGGCTGGAAACGCGCCTGCTGGTGCTGGCGACGGTGGGATCGGCCGGTCCGTTCATCGGACTGTTCGGCACGGTCTGGGGCATCATGTCGAGCTTCCAGTCCATCGCCGCATCGAAGAACACCAGTCTCGCGGTGGTCGCGCCCGGCATCGCGGAAGCGCTGTTCGCCACCGCGCTCGGCCTGCTGGCGGCCATTCCGGCGGTGATTTTCTATAACAAGTTCGCGAGCGAGGTGTCCAAGCAGGGCAGCCGCCTCGAAGGCTTCGCCGACGAATTCTCGGCGATCCTGTCGCGCCAGATCGACGATCGGGCCTGAGCCATGGGCATGAGCGGTCCCGGCGGCGGTGGAGGCGGCGGCAAGCGGAGGCGCTCGCGCCGCAAGGCCGCCGTCATGTCCGAGATCAACGTCACGCCCTTCGTGGACGTGATGCTGGTGTTGCTCATCATCTTCATGGTGGCGGCGCCCATGCTGACGGTCGGCGTGCCGATCGACCTGCCGGAGTCGAGGGCCGAGGCGCTCAACCAGGAGAAGGAGCCGCTGACGATTTCGGTCAACGGCCAGGGCGAGATCTTCCTTCAGGACACCAAGGTCACCGTCGAGGAGGTGGTTCCCCGCCTCATTGCGATCACGAAGTCAGGCTACGAGGAGCGCATCTACGTTAGAGGCGATCGCAGCGTGAATTACGGACAGGTCATGCAGGTGATGGGCGCGATATCCGGCGCGGGCTTCCGCCGTGTCGCGCTCGTCACGGAAGTGCAGCAGGGGAGCTGATCCATGCCGCCGGTGCGTCCCGGGATGATGGTGTCCGTCGCGGTCCACACGGTCGTTCTGACCTGGGGGCTGATCAGCTTCGGCAACGCCGTGCCGAACAACGCTCCGCCCGTGCCCGCATTGCCGGTCGAACTGATTACCCCGGAAGAATTCGACCAGATCGCGAAGGGCGACACCAAGGCGAAGGAAGTCTCCAAGCCCAAGCAGAAGGCCGAGAAGGTCGAGCCGATCAAGCAGGAGCCCAAGGCCGAGGCCAAGATCGCCAAGCAGGACATCAAGCCCGCCGCCGCCGAGCCGCCCAAGCAGGCCGAAGCACCGAAGCCGGAACCCAAGCCCGAGCCGGCGCCCGCGAAAGCCGAGCCCACGCCGCCCGCGCCCAAGCCCGAGCCGCCCAGGACCGCAGAGCCGAAAGCCGCGCCCGATCCCGCACCCGCGCCGGACAAGCCGAAGACCGCCGAAGCGCCCAGGGTGCCGACGCCGCCCAAGCGGCCCGAGCCGCCGAAGGAGACGGCCAAGGTCGAACCGAAGGCCGCCGAGAAGCCGAAGAAGCCGGAGACGACCTTCAGCCCCGACCGGATCGCCGCGCTGATCGACAAGCGCGCGCCGTCGCGCACCGAACGGTCCGGCGACGAGGTGTCGTCCACGGCCTCTGTGGGCGCCTCGACCGGCGCCGCGCCGCGCCTCGCCCTGTCGCAGCAGCGCATGATCGACGCCGCGATCCGCGAGCAGGTGCAGGCCTGCTGGAACCCGCCGATCGGAGCCGCCGGGGCCGACGACCTGCGCGTGACCGTGCGCTTCGCGCTCAACCCCGACGGCACGCTTTCCGGTTCGCCGGCCGTCACCAACCGCACCGCCAATCCCTTCTTCCAGGCGGCGGCCGACAGCGCGCTTCGGGCGGTCTACCGCTGCTCGCCGCTCAACCTGCCGCAGCAGGCCTACGACTACTGGAAAGAGATCGAGGTCGCCTTCGATCCGCGCGAAATGCTCGGCGGTTGAGTGATTGACCGGCTACCAAGGATACTGACGTGGAGATGATGATGCCTTCGCTGTCGCATGTGTTTCGCAGCGCCTTCGCCGTGGCCGTGCTGGCCGCCGCCGGTCTCGTGGCCCAGCCGGCCGGTGCCGTGGTCCAGATCGACGTGACGCAGGGCTCGGTCCAGCCGCTGCCCATCGCCATCACGGATTTCCTGGCCGGTGGTTCGAGCGAGGGTGAGGTCGCGCGTCAGATTTCCGCTGTGGTCGAGGCCGACCTCAGGCGCTCGGGCCTGTTCGCGCCGATCGACAAGGCCGCCTTCGTCGAGAAGATCGCCAACATCGACCAGCCGCCGCGGTTCGGCGACTGGCGCATCATCAACGCGCAGTCGCTGGTGACGGGCCGCGTGACGCGTGAGGGCGACGGACGGTTGCGCGCCGAGTTCCGGCTCTGGGACGTGTTCGGCGGCACGCAGATCACCGGACAGCAGTATTTCACGTCGCCGGAGAATTTCCGCCGCATCGGCCATATGATCGCGGACGAGATCTACGAGCGCATCACGGGCGAGAAGGGCTACTTCGACACCCGCGTCGTGTTCGTCGACGAGTCCGGTCCCAAGGACAAGCGTGTCAAGCGGCTGGCCATCATGGACCAGGACGGGGCGGGCGTGCGCTACCTCACGCGCGGCGAGGACCTCGTCCTGACGCCGCGCTTCAGCCCGACCAGCCAGGAAATCACCTACATGTCCTTCGCGGGCGGGCAGCCGCGCGTCTATCTGCTCAACATCGAGACGGGCCAGCGCGAACTCGTCGGCAATTTCCCCGGCATGACCTTCTCGCCGCGCTTCTCGCCCGACGGCCAGCGCGTCATCCTCAGCCTGCAGCAGGGCGGCAATTCCAACATCTTCATGATGGACCTGCGGTCGCGCGCCACCACGCGCCTGACCGACACGCCAGCCATCGACACCGCGCCATCCTTTTCTCCGGACGGCGGCCGTGTGGTGTTCGAATCCGACCGGGGCGGCAGGCAGCAACTCTACGTCATGGGCGCGGACGGCTCGAACCAGCAGCGCATCTCCTTCGGCGACGGGTCCTACTCCACGCCGGTCTGGTCGCCGCGCGGCGACATGATCGCCTTCACCAAGCAGTCGGGCGGACAGTTCGCCATCGGCGTCATGCGTCCCGACGGCTCGGGCGAGCGCATCCTGACCTCGGGCTACCATAACGAGGGGCCGACCTGGGCGCCCAACGGCCGTGTGCTGATGTTCTTCCGTGACACCGGCGGCGGCGCGGCGGGCGGACCCCAGCTCTATTCCATCGACGTCACCGGCCACAACGAGCAGAAGGTGCCGACGCCATCGTTCGGCTCGGACCCGGCCTGGTCGCCGCCCTTGAGCTGAATCGCGGCATCAGGCGGGAAAAGTACGGAATTTTACAAGTTGACTCGAAATTGCCGCGATTCCCTCCGAATCTGGCAACTCTCACTTAACCATGAACCGTTATGGTTCGCGCGTCCGTTTGGGGACACGAGGAGTTTTACAAGATGTCGCGTACCTCGGTTATGCGTCGCGGCAAGCTTGCCGCCGCCTTTGGCCTGGCATTGCTTGCCGTTGCCTGCGCCAAGAACAATCAAGCCGGCGGCCCTGGGGCCGGCGGGTTCGGTGGCGGCGCGGGTACGCCCGGCAGCCAGCAGGATTTCGTCGTCAACGTCGGCGATCGCGTCTTCTTCGAGACCGATTCGACCAATCTGACGCCGCAGGCCCGCGCCACCCTGGACAAGCAGGCGCAATGGCTGGCCCGCTATCCCAACTACCCGGTGACGGTGGAAGGCCATGCCGACGAGCGCGGCACCCGCGAGTACAACCTCGCGCTCAGCGCCCGCCGTGGCCAGGTCGTCCGCGATTACCTCGCGGCGCGCGGCGTCAATCCGGGCCGTCTGCGCACGATCTCCTACGGCAAGGAACGTCCGGTCGCCGTCTGCGACGACATTTCCTGCTGGTCGCAGAACCGGCGCGGCGTCACGGTGCTCGGCGGCGGCGCCGGCAGCTGAGGCTGCCAGCGGCCCAAATTCAGCCCCAGTCAACGCATAGGGCATGTTCCTTCTGGGATCATGCCCTATGCCTTTCGCATCAGCGCGTGACCCTGCCTGGAAAATCCGTCGTTTCCGGTACTCTCCGGCGGCGTTGCGCCGTGTGAAAAGGTTCAGAGGTTCTGATGACGCCCGCTGCCCGTCTGTCGCGTCCCGTTCTCGCGGTCCTGCTCTTCGCCGGCGCCTTGGTTCCGGCACATGCGCAGCCCTGGTTCGGGCAGGACCAGAACCAGCCTGTGCAACAGGCCCAGGGCTCGGCGGCCGATCTCAGTCTGCGCCTCAACCAGCTCGAGGAGCAGAACCGGCGGATGAACGGCCGGGTCGAGCAGCTCGAATTCCAGAACCGTCAGCTTCAGGAACAGCTCAAGCGTTTCCAGGAAGACGTCGAGTTTCGCCTTGGAGGGCAGGGGGGTGCGAACCGCCCGTCATCGCAGCCCCAGCGCTCCGGCGCGGCCCCTTCATCTCCATCGGCGACCATGCCGCAGACCGCGACGGGTACGGGTCCTGGCGCTCCGCCGCAGGTCCTGGGCACTCTTCCGGGGACGGCGTCGTCCGGGGGCGGTGGTGGGCCGCTCGTCCTGGCGCCTCCCGGTATCGGATCGGCAGGCGGAGCGGGTGCTTCCCCGGCCGGAACGCCGTCCATCGCGGCTCCGAGCGACAGCCCCGACGATGAATACGCGCTCGCCTCCGGCTTCCTGCAGCGCAAGGATTACGATCTGGCCGAAGTGTCCTTCCGACAGTTCACCGAAAGCCACCCGCAGGATCGGCGCGTTGCCGACGCGCTCTATGGTCTTGGCGAAAGCTTCTACCAGCGCGGCCGTCACCGCGACGCGATCGAACCCTTCCTGACGGTCGTGACCAAGCACGCAAGTTCGTCGAAGGCACCCGACAGCCTGCTGCGGCTCGGGCAGTCGCTTGCCGGGATCGGCGAGAAGGAGAACGCCTGCGCGACCTTCGCCGAAATCGACAAGAAGTATCCTCGCGCGACCAATGCCAAGTCGCAGGGCGCGCGCGAGCGGCAGCGTCTCGGCTGCTGACGGCTTGGCCGCGCCGCCGATTCATGCCCCCATCGGCCCGTCCGAAGCGGACGCGCTTTTTGCGCCGTTGACGGGTCGCGCCATGCTCGTCGCCGTCTCCGGCGGCGCCGATTCCATGGCCCTGCTCTGGCTTCTGGCCCGCTGGAACGGCGCGGGGCAACTGGTCACGGCCACGATCGATCACGGGCTTAGACCCGAAGGGGGCGATGAGGCCAAACGGGTTGCCGGTTTTGCCTCCTCGCTCGGCGTGCCGCATCGGACGCTGGTGTGGAGCGGCGCCAAGCCGGCGACCGGCATCGAGGCGGCCGCCCGCGCCGCGCGCTACAGCTTGCTTGAAGGCTGCGCCGAAGAGGTCGGGGCAAGCCATCTCGTCACCGCGCATACGCTGGACGATCAGGCGGAAACCGTCCTGATGCGCCTGGCAGCGGGCTCGGGACCCACCGGGCTTGCCGCCATGCGGCCCTTTGCGCTGCGCAGCGGCGGTCTGGTTCATGCGCGGCCGCTGCTTGGCGTTCCGAAGTCGCGCCTGATCGCAACCTTGACGACTGCGAGCATCGGCTGGGATGAGGACGCCATGAACGCGGACCCGGCCTTCGCGCGGTCCCGGTTGCGCGCGTCGGCGGGCATTCTTGCGCGTGAGGGGCTGACGCCGTCGCGTCTCGCGGTGTTCGCCCAGCGCATGGCCCGAGCCGAAGATGCGCTCGACGCCATGGCGGAGGACGCATGGCGTCGCCACGCCGCGGTTGACGGGGGGCTTGTGGTGATCGGGGCCGGAGCTTTCGCCCTGCCCGATGAACTGATCCTGCGGCTTTTGCGCCGGAGCATCGAGACCATGGATGGCGGGGCGATCCGGCTCGAACGGCTGGAAGCCTTGGCCCAGGATATCATCGCGGCAGGCCGGGAAGGGCGTAAATCGGTGAGAACCTTGGCGGGAATGCGCCTGTCCGCCGATCACAAGGGCGTGCGGATCGCACAAGCGCCGTTTCGACGGTCCGATTCACGCTCGTGAAGTCTTTTGCATATATCCTTCCTTCCCTTGGCAAGGCGGGGCCGCGCCCCTACATTCGCCATAGACACGGCGGACACTTCCCATCACTCCGTCGTCAGGTCGGGAAACGTTCATGAATCCGAATTTCCGGAATTTCGCCCTCTGGGTCATCATCGTCCTGCTCCTGCTGGCGCTGTTCACGCTCTTCCAGAGCCCTGGACAACGCGCGGGGACGAACGACGTCGCATTCTCCGAATTCCTCAAGGATGTCGACAACGGCCGCGTGCGCGATGTGATTATCGAGGGGCCGAACCTCACGGGCACCTACACCAACGGCAGCCAGTTCCGCAGCTATGCGCCGAACGACCCGTCCATGGTCCAGCGGCTCTACGGCAAGGGCGTGACCGTCACGGCCCGCGCGCCGCAGGACAACGTGCCGTGGTTCGTCAGCCTGCTGATCTCATGGCTGCCCTTCCTGGCGCTGATCGCGGTCTGGGTGTTCCTGTCGCGCCAGATGCAGGGCGGGGCCGGCAAGGCCATGGGCTT
>JBEBSP010000097.1:0-9808 GCA_040394255.1 Agaricicola taiwanensis
GCCGGCATACACATCCGGACCATAAGAGGCCTCGGCTACATCATCGACGAGACCGCCCATTGAAGGGCAGGCTGACCAGCCTCAAGAGCCGGCTGCTGACCTGGTTGCTGCTCGTGACCGGGCTCGCCCTGTCGATCAACCTCGCGGTCAGTGTCTGGAGCGCTATCCACTTCGCCGACACCGCTTATGACACCGCTTTGCTGGGCTCCGCCAATGCCATGGCGAATGGTCTGACCACACGGAACGACACGCTGGAGGTCGTCGTGCCGGTGGTTGCCCTCGAGATGCTCGGCTACACCCGCGGGCGGGCGATTTTCCACCGGGTCCGCGCGCCTCAGGGACGCATTCTGGCAGGCTTCTCCGACGCGCCCGAGCCGCCCGCCCGCGTGTCGCGAAGGCCCGCCTTCTTCGATGCGCCATACCGTGGCGTCGATCTGCGCTGGGTGGCGGTCTATGTGCCCGTCGCCACGTCCGATGAAAGGGGACTGGCGCTCATCCAGGTCGGTGAGCCGAAGACCGATAGGCGGATATTGTCACGCCGGATCGTCCTGACGACCCTGCTCCAGCAACTGCCCCTCGCCGTGCTGGCCGGATGCGTCATGTGGCTGGGTGTTCACCGCACCCTCCAGCCATTGGTGGAAACGGGCCGCCAGATCGCCGTTCGCGCCGAGCGCGACCCGACTCCGATCAGCGAGGAGCATATACCCAGCGAGGTCCACCCGCTCATCCAGGCCATCAACGAACTTCTGTCGCGGGTGGCGCGCGAGGTCGAAATCCAGGACCAGTTCATCGCGGACGCCTCCCATCAGTTGAAGACACCCTTGGCGATCCTCAAGGCGAACACCGATCTCGCCATGCGCCAGCCGACGCTTGAGGACACCCGGACCATCCTCGTCCGCATCCGGTCCACCATCGACCAGACGGCCCGCCTGACCCATCAACTGCTGTCCCTGCTCAGCATCGATGCCCGTGCCAACATGCCCAGGGAAGTGATCGACCTGACGGATGTCGTGTCCAGGGTCACGGCCGAGCGCGTTCCACTGGCGCTGAGCCATGAAGTCGACCTTGGCGTCGAGGTCGACGCCCGGCCGGTCAGGCTGACGGCCGACCGGGTTCTGATCGCCGAGCTGATCGGAAACCTTATCGACAACGCCGTGAAGTACGGCGGGAAGGGAAGCCATGTCACGGTGTGCTCCACGGCCTGCGATGACTGGGCGGTGCTGACGGTGATCGACAATGGTCCGGGCATTGCGCCAGAGCACCACGAGATGGTCCTGCGGCGCTTCACCACCCTGCACGGCAATGGAGGCACAGACGGCGGCCTCGGCCTTGCCATCGCCAAGCAGATCACCGAGGCGCACGCCGGACGGCTGACCTTGTCGGCGCCCGAGCAGGGAATGGGCCTGATCGTCACCGTGAAACTGCCGAAAGCCCCAGTGCCGGCCAGGAACGACTTGCGCGGCGAAAGCTTGACGCAAGCTTGATACGGCACATTGCCTCCAAGCGATCCGGGCAGGCGAGGGACGATCCACGCCTGGAAGAGGCCGCGCAAAACCAGACTCGTGCTGGTGACCAAGGGAGGATTACACATGCAGACCACCTGCTTCGGGGCGGCTCTCGCCCGGTATTTCCGCCGCGCTGTTCTCGGCTTCGCCGTGGGCGTGACCGCCGTCTCCGGCGCGATGGCGCAGACCTTTCCCACCCAGCCCGTCCGGATCATCGTCGGCTTCCCGCCGAGCGGTGCCGCCGACCTGCTCGCACGCCAGCTCGCGCCACGGCTGCAGACCATCCTCGGCCAGCCCGTGATCGTCGAGAACAGGCCGGGAGCGCAGGGGCGTGTCGGAGCCGACTCCGTCGCCAAGGCCAAGCCCGACGGACATACGATCCTTATGTCCACCGAGGGCGCGCTGGTCATCACGCCCCATATGGGTGAGGCGTTACCCTACGATTCCCGCAAGGATTTCGCGCCCATCACGCAGATCGTCGACTTCGCCCCGGTGATCGTGGCCAATGCCGCGGTGGAGGCCAATACGCTTGCGGAATACATCACGCTGGCCAAGGCCAACCCCGGCAAGTTCAGCTACGGCCATTCCGGCATCGGAGGCCCCAACCACCTCGCCATGGAACTGCTGAAGCAAATGGCCGGGATCAACATCGCGGCCATCCCCTACCAGGGCACCGGCGCGGCGGTCCCCGCCGTCATTTCCAACGAGGTGGGCCTGCTCGCCGGAGCGATCCCGGCGCTGACGCCGCACATCCAGTCCAAGACTCTCAAGGCATTAGCGGTGACGTCTGCGGAACGCATAAAAACCCTCCCCGACGTGCCGACCGTGGCTGAGTCCGGCGTTCCCGGATACGCGATGAGTTCCTGGGTCGGCCTGCTGGCGCCGGCTGGTACGCCCGACGCTGTCATCGAGGTCCTGCACGACGCGGTACTCCAGACGTTGAAGGAGCCGCAAGTGGCCGGAGCGATCGAACAGGGCGGACAGACCGTCATCGGCGGCACGCCGGCGGAGTTCGCGGCACGGCTTGGCGACGACTATGAGAAATACGGCGCTCTCATCAAATCCCTCAACCTCGCCCAGAAATAAGTGTTTGGGACATATGGCCAGATCGTGGCCGGCGGGCCTTCCCGCCGGCACATTCCAGCGATGAGGACACCGTGATGCAACTGACGAAGGGTTTCCTCGCAGGTCTGCTGTTCGTGGCGATCGGGGGCACCGCGACCATCATCGCCTTCAGCTACCGCATGGGCACGAGCACGGAGATGGGACCGGGCTATTTCCCGGTCATGCTGGGTCTGGCGGTGGCGGGTATCGGACTGGTGCTTGCCGTACGGTCCTGGCTGTTCCCCGATGGATCGCCCCCCGTGGAGCGGCTGCACATGCGGCCGCTGCTGCTGATCTTCGCAGGCCTGCTGTCGTTCGGGCTGCTCGTCCGCTCGCTCGGTCTCGCACCCGCCATCGTCGCGCTTCTGATATTCGGACGCCTGGCCGGACGTGAGGGCAGCGCCCTGGAATTCGTCATGATGCTGATCGTGCTGACGGCGCTGCCCATAGCCATTTTCATCTATGGCTTGAAACTTCCCCTCGATATCTGGGCGAACTGATGGACCTCTTCAGCAATCTCGCACTGGGCTTCGGCGTCGCCTTCAGCTGGGACAACCTGCTCTACTGCTTCACCGGAGTGACGCTCGGAACCTTCATCGGCGTGCTGCCCGGCGTCGGTCCCCTGGTTACCATCGCCCTGCTCCTGCCGCTGACCTTCAGCCTTCCTCCCGAAGGCGCGATGATCATGCTGGCCGGCATCTACTATGGCGCCGCCTACGGCGGGTCGACGACCGCCATCCTCGTCAATCTGCCAGGTGAAAGCTCGGCCGTCGTGACCTGCATCGACGGCTATCAGATGGCGCGCCAGGGACGGGCCGGAGCCGCGCTGGCCATCGCCGCCATCGGCTCCTTCGTCGCCGGGTGCATCGGCACGATCCTCATCGCGCTGTTCGGTCCGCCCATCACCAAGCTGGCGCTCCAGTTCGGCGCGCCCGAGTATTTCTCGCTGATGCTGATGGCGCTCGTCCTTACGGCCTCGCTGGTCCGCGGCTCGGTCCTTCAGGGTGTCGGCATGTCCCTCCTGGGCGTCCTGTTCGGGCTGATCGGCATGGACGTGAATTCCGGAGCCCAGCGGTTCACCTTCAACGTCACCGGACTCGCCGACGGTATCGATTTCGCCATCGTGGCCATGGGTTTCTTCGCCTTCGCGGAGGTCATCACCAATCTGGAGCACGACCGCAAGCGCGAGATCTTCGTGAACCAGGTGTCCAGCCTGATGCCGACGCGACAGGACATCAAGCAATCCTGGGGCGCCATCCTGCGTGGCACGGGCGTCGGTTCGTTCTTCGGGATACTGCCCGGCGCGGGCCAGACGATCGCCTCCTTCGCAGCCTACATGATGGAGAAAAAGATCAGCCGGCATCCGGAGCGCTTCGGGCATGGCGCCATCGAGGGTGTGGCGGCGCCGGAATCGGCGAACAACGCGGCGGCGCAGACCGCCTTCATCCCGACCCTCACGCTGGGCATTCCGGGTAGCGCCACCATGGCGCTGATGCTGGGAGCCCTCATGATACAGGGGATATCCCCGGGCCCGCAGATCATGACGGAGCGCCCCACGCTGTTCTGGGGCCTGATCGCCAGCATGTGGATCGGCAATGCGATGCTGGTGATCCTGAACCTGCCCCTGATCGGACTGTGGACGCGCATGCTGAGGATACCCTACCGCTGGCTCTATCCCGGCATCCTCGTCCTTTCCTGCATCGGCGTGTTCTCCATCAACAACAGCACCACCGATGTTTTCCTCGCGGCTCTCTTCTGCGTGCTGGGCTATGTCTTCATAAAGCTCGACTGCGAGCCCGCCCCCTTCATCCTGGGTTTCATCCTCGGCCCCATGATGGAAGAAAACTTCCGCCGGGCCATGCTGCTGTCGCGGGGTGATGCTGTCACCTTCATCACCAATCCCATCAGCGGCAGCTTTCTGCTCGTCTCGGTGCTTGTCATCATCGCCATGATCATCCCGGCCATCCGCCGCCAGAAGGACACCGCCATCAGCGAGTCCGAGTGAAGGAACAGGACATGCCAGACATCGACATCCGCCCCGGCGTCACCATGCATTATGAGGACCATAGCTTCGTGGCGCCCTGGCAGGAGCGCGAGACGGTCCTCATGGTCCACGGCATCGCGGAATCCAGCCTGGCCTGGACCGAGTGGGTTCCACCCTTTTCAGCGAAGTATCGTGTGATCCGCCCGGATCTTCCCGGCTTTGGCCGCTCGCCGGTGCCGGTGGACTATAATTGGTCGGCCCAACAGCTGGCCGACGACCTGATCGCCTTCATGGACCGGATCAAGGTCGACCGCTTCCATCTGATCGGGGCGAAATATGGTGGAACCGTATCCATGGTGCTTGCCTCCAGGATCGGCTCACGCCTGCTCTCGCTGTCGCTCCTGGGCGCGCCTCACAAGGGTGACGGAATTGGCGCCTTTCCCAAGCGCATCGGTGAGATCGGCGTCGCCGGTTGGGCTGGAGAAACCCAGCGCTCACGCCTCGGGCCCGAGGCCTCGGACGAGCAGGTGGAATGGTGGACGCATGAACTGATGGGACGGTCGGACCCCCGGCCCTGCATCGGCGCCTCCTCCTCGCGGGCTACCATGACGGCGCTGGACACGGAACTCACGGCCATTGCGGCACCCACACTCGTCATCACCACCGAGGAGAGCGGTCTGCAGACGGTGGAAACCGCGCGCGCTTACCAGAGCAAGATCCCGGACTCACGCCTGCTGGTTCTGCCGGGCAAGGCTTATCACATCGCCGTGGTGCGCCCGCTGGAATGCTCCGAGCATGTTCTGGATTTCATGAAATCAATACGTGCGCCCGCCTGATCCTGCGATCAAACGGCACTTGGAGCGCTCAGCTGATATTTGATCTAAGACAGCTTCTTGGAACTGCGGTCTTGCGTTGAATGGCGATTCGGAAGGGGAAGGTGTCAGGCCGCCGTCACCCCGTCCGCGCCTGTGGGGAGGCGATGCGCATTACTCGCCCTGTGTCAGGCTGCCGTCGAAGCCGCAGCTCCCGCCATGATAATAGGTGCAAGGCCCGGCTGTCTCCGTCTTCAGCGCACCCTTGTCGAGCGACAGTTCCACGCGGCAGACCGGCGCGCCGCGGAACTCCGGATCGTAGCTTTCACCGAGAACGGCATTGCCCTTGGGCTTGCCGTAGAGCGTGACGGCGCCCGAACAGCCTGGCACCCCGGTCACGAGGTCGATCACCAGATAGTCCGGCTTGGCCGTGCCGCGCCTTATCGTGGCCGACAAATCGCCCTCGCCACTGCTTTTCCATTCGCCCAGCCATGAATCGGCGGCGAGGGCCGCGTCCGGCTTTGTCGAAACCGCGTCGGCAACGGCTTTGGGCGCTGGCTCGCCGACAGGCGGCAGAGTTGCCAGGCAGACGCGTCCAGTGCCGTCATCCTCAGGGTCATCAGACATGTCCTGATCGATTTCCTCGCCTGCATCGCGCGTGCAGGAGCCGCTGGCGGCATAAATGAGGATTTCGCCGTCGGCCGACATGTTGATCGGCTTGTTTTCCGGCGAGCTGC
This sequence comes from Agaricicola taiwanensis, assembly GCA_040394255.1. Classification (GTDB taxonomy): domain Bacteria; phylum Pseudomonadota; class Alphaproteobacteria; order Rhizobiales; family Methylopilaceae; genus Agaricicola; species Agaricicola taiwanensis_A. Next base: position 6,143 of record JBEBSP010000097.1, read on the forward strand.
CGTGCGTGCCCTTGATCCGGCGCGTGATCAAGCTGGCCGGGTCGGTGACGACGAGCCCGCCCCCGCCATTATAGAACAGCCGCGTTCCGCTCGGGTCGAACAGGAAGCCCGCCAGTTCCCATCCGCCGGAGGCAATGATGCGCGGTTCCTCGTCGCCCTCGCGTGCAGCCATCAGGGCGAAGGAGCCATGCCCCTTGTTCTGGGCCCAAACCGTGAAGCTTCCACCCTGCTGCTCGTTGGAACTGTCGTCGTCGAAGCCGGGTGGTCGTTTCTCCTCGGGTGTCTCGGTGTTGTGGCGCGCCGTCCGGCCGGCTTCGTCATAGGCGGCGATTTTTTCAACCACATCGGATGGCGGGTGCCGCGCCTCGGTGTATCCGTCCATATCGGCGCCGAATATGCTGTGCTTGCCAAGCGGGCGATAGGCGCGAGCGTAGAAACGACCGTCACTGCCCCATATCCAGGGCTGGAGCGCGGAAATATCTTCGGGCTTTTCGATCTTGCCGCCGTGCGTGCGCGGCGAGGCGATGACCAGCCGCCCGCTCGCCGGCTCAAAGAGCCAGAGTTGCGTGACATAGCCGGCTCCGTCTTCGACGCCCACGGCCAGCAGCGCCTTGTCCGGCGAAAACACGGCCTGATAGCCGGCCGGTGCGTCGTCGGGATAGGCCGCGCGAAACGGCTCGTTGGGCAGCGTGGCCACCGAAACGGGCACCAGTGGCGGCACCATGTCTTTGAGATGGGCAATGTGCGAGCCGTACATGTCCTGCAGGCACAGAAGCTGGCCGAACTCCTTCGGGTTGAGACCTTCTTCGCTCCCCGGATCCGGCTTGACCGCATCGAGGGCGCATTGCTGATCGCGCGCGGCCAGCCAGCGCTTCTGGTCCTGCACGACCAGCGTTCGGCCGTCTTCATCGGGCTGCACGGCCAAGGCGGCGCCATAAGCCGCCGCCATCTCGCCATCCAGCGCCCCAACCGTGTCCCAGGCGCAGATTGCCCTGTCGATCTGGCGCGTGGCCTTGGCGCATTCGAAGCTGGGGCCTGAGGCGAGCGCCGGCGCCAGTGGGGCCGATGCGAAAAGCAGCGCCGCCGTGACGAGATATCGGATCATGCTTGTCCTCGTCATTTCTGCTCGACGGCAGAAGCGGCATCCGGATCCACGAAGAACAGGACGCCGATGTCGTGGTCGAACGTGAAATTCGTAGCCGTCCATTCGAACGACGCGGGCGAGATTTTCTTTGCAGCCTGCGGGCAGAATGCGACGAAATTGGCCGGCGTGCCCTTGTCGACCACCAGCCGATAACGGCCGACCGGCCCGCGCCACCCTCCCGCCGGTGCGGCAAGATGCGTGACAGTGTAAAGTTCGTAATAGGGTTCACCCGAAAGAAACGCCCGGCGCACGGCATCGTCGATGCAGTAGGTCCGTGTCGCCGGGCCGTCGGTCGCTATCTCGGGGAAATCGTCGAGATTGATGTCGCTCCAATAATTGGAAACCGGGGTGTAACGGACCTCGATGCGCGTTTCTCCCGGCGCGAAGGATTGGTCCCACGCGAATTCCGCTTGATAGCTCCAATAGGCGGCGCCCTCGCCGAGCAGACCGCCCGCTTTCAGTTTTTCCTGCACATCCGGCGGAAGATTTGACCATGGCGCTTCATCGATGAGGTCGTAGAGCAAAGGCACACCGGCATCGAGCAATTGCCGGGTCACGTCCTTACCTTCGTAGAGCGCGCGGCCATGGCCGCCAAGGGCCAGCTTCTGGCCGTTCACGTGAGCCGAAAGATTCAGATAGTTGACTGGCCGGGTGTCGGCGGCGAGCCCCATGGCCTCGTCCCCCGCTTCTATTCCAACGGCATCGGGGCTGGCGTCGACCGGCATCTCGGGCAGAGCAAAGCTGAAATGCACCGTCTGATGCCTGGCGGATTTGAAGACATAGGCCAGTCGGACAGAGCGGATCGAGACATGCACCTCCAGCCGCTCCACGCTCATGCCGGCAGGCAGGTCGAAAATCGGCCCGGTGGCGACATAACCGATGCCGCGCCCTTCGCCCTGTGCAAGCGCCGGGATTGCCGTCAGGGCGATCGCGCAGAAAAGTGCGGCAAGCAGAATACGCATCAGTTGCTCCCCTGCGGTTTTGGCAGGCGCGCGAGACAAAAATGCTCCGGCTCGCTCTCGTCCTGCTCCGCCAAAAATTCGTCGCCGCATGCGTTGCGTGTCGACCATACGAACAGGCTTTGATCGGCTGAGATCGCGTAGGGCCGGTCGCCGCCCGATGTGCTGGCGATGCGCTGCTGGCCGTGCGTCGCCATGTCGAAGATGGTGATGCCAGTATCGGCCGCATAAACGAGTTGCGAGCGCTCGGTGTCGAAAAGATACTGCCACAGGCCCCACGAACCCCACGCAACCAGATAGGCGGGCGAATCGACAACCCGCGTGCGCGTCCTCAATTCGATGGTGCCGTGGCCGAGATCGTAGGCCCATGCGAGGAAATCGCGATTGCCCCGCATGGTGTCGAGGATGTCCCAGTCGCTTTCCGGCACCTCGTCCTGTCCGACCACGCCGGGCTGACCCGCCTCGTCGAGCAATGTGTAGATATCGGTGGAAACCTCATCCAGCAGGTGGTAGCCGTCCACGGTCGCAGCATAGATGGCGGTGGTACCTTCCTCGCCTTCGCCCTCCAGGCTCCACACCGCGACGCGCGCATAAAGCGTGTCGTCCTGCCAGGCCAGCGCCTTGATCGCGGCTGGCGAGCCGTCAGGATGGGGCTGCTGCTGGTCCGGTTTCGGCGTCGCCGCGACCAGCTTGCGATCTTCAACCCGGTAGAGCCATATCTGGTCGGGAAAATCGATTTCGAGGTTGGGCAGCAGGATCGCCAGCGCCGAGCCGTCGGGCGATGCCTCGATCCGGGAAATGCGCGGTGTTGCTCCTTCCACGATTTCGGGGCGAGCAACTGCAATCGGCTTGAGATCGATCTCCTCGATAGTCGTCGGTGTCACCGGCAGCGAACCAAGATCCTGCAGATCGCGGCGGCGGTCGAGATAGACGATGTTCAGGCAATCATAAACCTGGTTCCGCGGTTCCGTTAAAGGGTCGGACAACTCCTTGAACGTGCGGTCGGCGATGCAGCGCCGGTCGCGTTCGCGCACCCAATCGCGCTGGCCAAGCACCAGATCATCGCGGGCCGAGCCAACCGCATTTGCCTTGGCCGCCGCATAGGCACGCGACAGGGCTAGGTCGTTCCAGCGCAACATCGCCTGCGAGCAGATCAATTTTTCCACAACGCTTTGCGCCTTGGCGCAATCGAAGCTGGCCGGTACGCTTTCGGCTTTGGCCGGCAATGCCCACAGGCCCGCTATGACGAGGAAGCAGAGCCCGGTGCCCGCGAGCCGGTAATCAATGGTCATGGACAATGAACTCGCTGTTTTCGCACAGATTCTGTGTGCCGACTGGCAGCGGATCACTGCAGCATTCTTCCTCCACGAAGTTCACTGCCATATCGAAGGCGCAGATATTGCGGCCGTTGGGGATAGTGAACGTCCAGCTGGCGCCTGGCACAAGTGTGCCGGAGTCAAACGTATCGCCATTGAATTCGCTTATGCCGGCTTTCGAATAGGCGAAGCTCTCCAGCAGCCGGCTGGTCTTGTTGGTCATTTTCACTTCGAGATCGGCGGCGGG
>JBEBSP010000098.1:0-9802 GCA_040394255.1 Agaricicola taiwanensis
TCGCCGCCGACCGGCGCGCGCCGACACCCACGGGAGCCTCCGAGATGGTCGTGCCCGTGCGTGGCGAGCTTGTCGCGGGGACCGCCGATCTGGGCGCCCGCCTGGTGGGCGGGTTGGCGCGCCTCGTCGACCGGCGCCGTTCGGAACTGCGCGCCGCCGCGCGCGCCCTGCCGACGCCGGAACGGCTGGTCGCCGTGCCGCGCCAGCGGCTCGATCTCGCCGCCACGCGGCTGAAGCCGGCCTTGAACGCGGCGGTGCATCAGCGGCGCATCCGGCTTGCGACCGTGGGCGGCAAGCTGAACACGGGAGCGTTGAAGTCCCAGACGGCGCGGTTGCGCGACAGGCTCGACGGCACGACCGAACGAATGCATCGCGCATTGTTAATCCGCGTGCAACGCAGTGTCGACCGGCTTGCCCCGGTTGCCGCGCGGCTGACGGCGGAACTGGTCCGACGCGGCATCGACCAGCGCCGCCAGAGGCTCGACCAGGTCTGGAAGCTGGCGGGGGCCTATTCCCATGAAGGTGTTCTCGAACGCGGGTTTGCGCTCGTACTGGACGCGGACGGGCATGTGCTGCGCGGGGCGTCCCAGATCGACGCCGGTGCGCGACTCACGCTGGCCTTCAAGGACGGCAAGGTCGCGGCAACCGCGGACGGCGGCGCACCCGCCAAATCCGCGCCGCGCGCACGGTCGAAAGCCGCTCAGGACGACCTGTTTGGAGATGGCGGGCTTTAAAGCGCCCAGACCAGCCGCTGCGCCCAGCCGACCGGCGGGCGTTCGGCCTGCGCCAGCAATTCAGTGAAAACCGCCGGTGCGGGCGGATTCCCCAGATCGGCGGAATGGATGCCCCCGGTCATGAACAGGCAGTCGACGCCCAGCCGGTTCGCGCCCGCAAGATCGGTGCGCACGGCGTCGCCGATGGCCAGCACGCGCGTCAGATCGGCGGGCTTGCCCCGAATGGACGCGGCAATGCCGAGCGCCGCCTGGTAGATCGCCGGATATGGCTTGCCGAGCCAGACGACCTCACCGCCCATCTCCTCATAGAGATCGGCGACAGCGCCCGCGCACCAGACGATGGTGTCGCCGCGTTCGACCACACGGTCGGGGTTGGCGCAGATCACCGGCACCTGACGGCGTCTGAGCTGTTCCAGGGTCTCCCGGTAAGTCTCGGGCGTCTCGGTCTCGTCGTCGGCAAGGCCTGTGATGACCGCCACGTCGGCCTTGTCCGGTCCGACCCGGGCGACCCCGAGATGCTCGAACAGGCTGTTGTCGCGCTCCGGGCCGATGTGGTGCAGGCTGCGGTCCTGATCCTTCAGGATCGTGGCCCGGGTCAGGTCTCCGGAGGAGACGAAGCCGTCCCAGGCGGCACGCGGCACGCCGAAGGCATCGAGCTGGGGCGCGATGCTCTCGCTGGGGCGCGGCGCGTTGGAGACCAGAACCACGGTGCCGCCCCGCGCGCGGAAACGCGACAGGGCATCGGCCGCATCGGGCCATGCCGCGACACCGTTGTGGATGACGCCCCAGACATCGCAGAGGATGACGTCGTAGCGGTCGGCGATGGCCTCAAGGCCCAAGTGTTCGGGAAGGGTTATCATGGGCGGGGTGATGGCCCGGGGCGACAGGCGCGGTCAAGCGGGCTTTTGGGCGCAGGCCCACCATGGCGGGCGCGGCGTGAGCTGATAAATCGAGAGTGGCCGGAATGGGATAATCAGTGTCCTGGCCGCTGTTTTGCCGCCATGTCGCGAGCACCCCCAACCCGCTCGTAGAGCATATCGCGAACAACGCCAGCCAGTTCGTAGAACGTCTCCGCCGCCTCGGCGTTCCGATCCTCGATGTCTTTCGCGGCGATCATGTCGATGTTGATTTGAGACAGGCGCGAACGATCCTGCTCTTCGCCCCGCTCGACCGCACGCAAATAAGCGACCTGCTTGCGAAACGAAGGCAGATAAGGGAGCGTCGGCCAGTCCCGTTCAAGGGCATCAATGGCATCGTCCGCCCTGTCGAAAATCGCTTCCCTTCCCGCAGCGCTCGTCATTGGGCGACCCTTCCCGCAGCTGTCATGGGCGACGGCATCTCAATCGTTACCTGACCACAATCGCACTCACCGGGGCCTCCAGATCATGCAGGCTTCTGATTCCGGGGCGGCATGAGCCGATACAACCTGTTACAAACCCATTGGTGCGATGGCATAAGGCTGGCGGCCATGAGCGCACAGCGAAAAACCATGCCTCGTCGACGCGCAAGAACTCCCCGATGCAGCTCCGTTCACAGTCTACCGCCTAGACGCGGCGGGCAAAGCCCTGCTGCTCGAAGCGCTGAGGCTGGGCTGCGGGACGAGTTGGAGCTTGGCGCACCGCGGCGCTGGCCATGCCGCGCTGGAGCGGCTGTGCGACGGGCGCCGGCGCCGGCTTGGCCGTTTCGCTGAAGATCTCGGAGCGCACGGGGCGCGGCGGGCCGAACAGCAGCCCTTGCGCGTGCGAGATGTCGAGGTCGAGCAGGTCGGCGACGGTGGCTTCGGTTTCAACCCGCGTGGCGATCAGCGCGATGCCATGACGCTTCAGGAGGCCTGGGATGTCGGCCACGTGGATTTCCGAGGCCACCGCGGCGGCGGGGTTCAACAGCACATCAGCCGGCACCTTGGCATAGCGGATGCCGAGACCGTGCAGCGCGCGGGAATCGAAGGCCAGATCCGTGACGTGGTCGATGCCGAAGCGGAAGCCCCGCTCGGCAAGGCCGGTCAACGTCTCGTGTTCCAGCGCGCCCAGATTTTTCAGCGATTCCTGGCGCAGCATCATCACGATGCGTCCGGCCTGGTCTCGCCAGCCCTCCAGCATGGCGGCGAGGCCCGAGAAGGCCGCGTCGTCGGAGACCATCGCCGGCGAAACGCTGACGAACAGGCCCAGGTCACGCCCCCGAGCGCGCAGCCGCTCGGCGATCATGAGGCCGCGCTCGATCACGAAGCGGTCGATCGCCGGGACCAGACCGCCGGCCCGCGCGGCGGGCAGGAATTCCATGGGCATGCGGGTGCGACCGTCCGGATCGCGCAGGCGCGGCCCCGCCTCGTAGAACAGGACGCGGCGCTGCGGCAGGGCGACGATCGGCTGCAGATGGATTTCGATGCGGTCCTCGGCCAGGGCGCGCCGCACGGCCTCGATCTCCAGCGACGAGCCGGTCTCGGCGACGGCCGCCGGACGGACCGGAACCTCCGTGCGACGGGGAGCCTGCTGGGCGACCGCCGGTGCGGCCACGGCAGGCGTGGGCGCCGCCGGGCGGGCAGTTTCCGGCGTACGCTTCAGCTCGGCGCGGATTTCCGAGAAGGCGGCCGGCAGCGGATCGACGTGAGCGCCGTTGAGCATCGAAGGCGTCCATGCCGCAAGCCGCGTGTCGACGGCGAAGTCCATGGGAGGCGCGGCCTGAACCTCGGGCGCCTTGCGCGGCGGCTCGGGCCTGTCGACGGCGTTCTGCAGCGTGCCGATGGCCTGCTCATGGCTCTCGATCTGCTCGGCGAGCTGCGAGATCAACCCACCCAGCTCGGCGATCTCCTCGGAGACCGGTTCGACCACGACCCTGGCGCTGTCGCGCATCATGGCTTCGTGGTGGGCGAGGCGCTCCTCGATGAGCTGGATACGGTCCCACAGGTCGCGGTTGGAACGGCCGATCTCGACCGGCTCGGGCTGCTCAAGACCATTGCGGGTAAAAATGGCCTGGATCAGACCGAAGATGGCCAGTGACCCCAGGCCGACAAACATGGCATCGCCCAAAGCCAATCCGAAGCCCGACATGGATATGATCGCGAGCGAGACCGCGACGGTAACCATGCAGAGCGCCACGAAGATCGTAGCGGATTTTCCCATGAAGCAGACCTGACGGGCGTTAACTCTCTGTTCACTATGTGTGATTCGCCCCTGATCGGCCACGAAAGCAAATTATGTCCACAACATGATCGCCAACTGTGTCCTGAAGGGAACAGTCAGGCCGTGGCGCGGATGACGCGGCGCAGCTTGTCGAACATCTCGGCGATCTGATCCTCCGAGATCACCGGCGCCGGGGCCAGCGCGATGGTGTCGCCGGTGACGCGCAGCATGACGCCTTCATCGTGGAAGCCCCGCTCCAGGGCGTCGAAGCCGCGCTTGCCGGGCAGGCCGGGACGGCCTTCGAGATCGATGCCGGCGACGAGGCCGACGGTGCGGATGTCCAGCACGCCGGCTTCATCCTTCAAGGCCATCGCCGCATCGGCGAAGATGGGCTCAAGCGCCCTGGCCCGCTCGAACAACCCTTCGTCGCGATAGAGATCGAGCGTGGCCAGACCGGCGGCCACCGCCAGCGGATGGGCGGAATAGGTGTAGCCATGGAACAGCTCGATGACGTGGTCCGGCCCGGTCATGAAGGCGTCGTGGACGGCCCCACGCACCAGCACGCCCCCCATGGGCACCGTGCCCGACGTCACGGCCTTGGCGAAGACGATCATGTCCGGCTGGACGCCGTAGCGTTCGGCGGCGAAGGCATGGCCGAGACGGCCGAAACCGGTGATGACCTCGTCGAAGATCAGGAGAATGCCGTATTTGTCGCAGATCGCCCGCAGCGCCTTGAGATAGCCCTTGGGCGCCGGCAGCACGCCGGTGGAGCCCGCCATGGGCTCGACGATCACGGCCGCGATGGTGGAGGCGTCGTGCAGGCCGACGATGCGCTCCAGTTCATCGGCCAGATGCGCGCCCCACTCCGGCTCGCCGCGCGTGAAGGCCTGATGTTCGCGGCTGTAGGTGGCGGGAAGATGATCGACGCCGGTCAGGAGCGTGCCGAAATGACGGCGGTTGGGCACGATGCCGCCGACCGATATGCCGCCGAAGCCGACACCGTGGTAGCCGCGTTCGCGGCCGATCAGGCGGGTGCGCCCGCCCTGCCCCTTGGCATGGTGATAGGCCAGCGCGATCTTGAGCGCGGTGTCGACCGCCTCGGAGCCGGAATTGGTGAAGAAGACATGGTCGAGATCGCCCGGCGCCAGCGCCGCCAGCCGCGAGGCCAGCGCGAAGGCCTTCGGATGGCCGTACTGGAAGGACGGCGCGTAGTCCATCTCGCCGGCCTGGGCGCGGATCGCCTCCACGATGGGCGCGCGATTGTGCCCGGCGTTGCAGCACCACAGGCCCGACACGGCATCGAGAATCTGGCGGCCATCGGGCGTGCCGTAGTGCATGCCGCGCGCGGTCGAGACCATGCGCGGGCGCTGGCGGAAGGCCCGGCTGGCGGTGAAGGGCATCCAGAAGGCTTCGAGGTCGTTGGGCCGTCCGGCCCGGTCGAGGTCCGCCGCGAGGGTCATGGATGCGTCTCCTGAGCATGGTGATGCAGGAGGCTATCAGCAGGGCTTCGGGCAGAGCAAACACTCGCGAAAAGATACCCTTCATTTACCTTGTTGCCCCACCGTCGAACCCGTGATGTCCAGTCGCGTCCCTCCGGTGACGCCCAGCAGGTTCCGAACGTATGGGACGCTCCCCTTCGCAGCCAGGGTCCGATCGCACGCGGCTGCTCGTGGCGGACGACGATGCCGCGCTGGTGCGCCGGCTGTCGGCGGCCTTCGCGCATATGTCGGTGGGCATCGACATGATTACGGCATCGGACCCGGCGCAGGCCGAAGCGGCGCTGAGGGCCGGTGATGTCGACCTCATCCTGATGCGCTTCGAGCTCGACACCGAAAGCCTCAGCCTGGTGGAGCGCCTGCGCACGCTCTCGCCCGCGCCGCTGATCGTCCTGTCCAGCGCCGGGTCGGTGTCGCTGGCGGTCGAGGCCATGCGGCGCGGCGCCAGCGATTTTCTCGTGAAGCCGGTCGCGCCCGAGATGCTCGCCCGCCGCCTGCTCGCCCGGCTGAACGATCCCGCGCCGCGCGAACGTGGCGATGCCATGCCGAAGGCGGCGGCAAGCGCCGATTTCGAGGGCTTTGTCGGCCGGTCCGACGTGATGAAGGCGGTCTACGCCCAGATCGAACGGGTCGCGACCTCGCGCGCGCCGGTGTTCGTCAGCGGTGAGAGCGGCACGGGCAAGGAGGTCGCCGCGGAGGCGGTCCATGCCCGCTCGCGGCGCGCTAAAGGCCCCTTCATCGCCATCAACTGCGCCGCCATCCCGCGCGATCTCATGGAAAGCGAGATCTTCGGCCATGTTCGCGGCGCCTTCACCGGCGCGACCGACGACCGCCCCGGCGCGGCCGAACTCGCCAGCGGCGGGACGCTGTTCCTGGACGAGCTGTGCGAGATGGACATGGGGCTCCAGGCAAAGCTGCTGCGCCTGATCCAGACCGGCGAACTCCGGCGCGTGGGCGACAGCCATGTGCGGCCCGTCGACGTGCGCTTCGTCTGCGCGACCAACCGCGACCCGCAGGCCGAGATCGCGGCAGGCCGTTTCCGGCAGGATCTTTATTACCGCCTCCATGTCCTGCCGATCGCCCTGCCGCCGCTGCGGCAGCGGGCGGGTGACGTCATCCGGCTCGCGCGGGCGTTCCTTGCCCGCTTTTCCGCCGAGGAAGGCCGGGCCTTCGAGGGCTTCGCGCCGGAGGTGGAACTGCGGCTGGCGCTCCACGACTGGCCAGGCAACGTGCGCGAGCTGCAGAACGTGCTGCGCCGGATCATCGTGCTCAACGACGCCCGTTTCGTGACGGTCGAGATGCTGCCCGACGAGATGACCCGCTCGCGGGAGGCGGCCCGCCACATGCCGGTGATGGACCCGGCGCCGGGACGGATCGAGCGGCGGCGCTCGGCCATCGAGCCGCTTTGGGTGCAGGAGCAGCGCATCATCGAGGAGGCCGTGGCGGCCTGCGGCGGCAACACCGCGCGCGCCGCCGCCGCGCTGGGCATCAGCGCCTCGACCATCTACCGCAAGCGCCAGGCCTGGGCGAGCGGCACATCGGCGGCCGAATAGTCACCCCACCAACGCGCCGCCGTCGCAGCGCACGCCATGCACGCGCACATCGGCCTCGCCGAGGCTGACGCCCAAAAGGTCGAGGAGCGCGTTCAGCACCGGATCGAGCAGCGCGCCCAGCGGAGAGACCAGTGCCGTGACGAGGTTGGTCACGGTGCTGAGCAACCCGCCCAGCGGCAGACCCAGCAACGTCACATCCGGGTGCAGGCTTCCGATCAGGCTCGGCAGCAAGGTCTGCGTGAAGTCTCGGGTCTTGACCGCTTTCACCGCCTCGTCGGCGATGTCCCCGACGTCGAAGACGAGCGTGTCGTCGGCGATGTTGGTCATTTCCGCGTGGGCCAGCCCCTTGACCCGCGCCAGCAGCGGCACCTCGACCAGCGTCGCGGGGTCCATCACCACAGCACCGGAGAACCCCCAGAAGCCGGATGGCGAGCGCGGCTCCCCGATCCACAGATGCGCCACGCCCGGCCGCGCGGCGATGGCGACCCGCGCCTCGATGGCCGGTTCCCGGCCGCAGCTGACGGACGACAGGGTGGCACGGGCGGCGGCGATGTCGGCATGGACCGGCACGCGGATGCGCGCGCCCAGCAGCAGGCCCGAGCCGCCGATCTCGGCGACGAGGCGCAGCCGCGTCTGCGCGGTGTAGACGCTGGCGCCCTCGGCCCCCACGGCGACCCAGCTCGTGCCCTGAGGGCGCTCGCCCACCGCCAGGCGGGCTGTCAGGCCGAGCAGACCCGGCACGGCGGCGCCGAGGTTGAGGTCGATCTGCCGCTGGCTGTTGGCGATCTCGGCAGCGGCGCGCAAGAGGTCGTAGGCCGAGACCTTGACCGCCGCGCCCGCGACCGTCTCGCCCAGCCCGAGATGGGCGTAGGGTCCGAGATCGAGCAGCGCCTGCGGCACGAGGGCGAGGCTGTCCGCATGGCTCTGCGAAGCCATCCTGCCGAGCGCGGCCGTTGCGTCGGCCCCGCCCGCTCCGCCCTGGGACACCAGCGCCAGCGCCGCGATGATGTCGCCGACATCGGCCTGCGCGGCCAGCACATCGGCGTAGGTTCCGGCCCGGATGTCCAGCACGGTCGCCAGTGCGTTGGTGAAGTCCAGCAAGCCGACGTCGAGGTCCACCAGCGCGGTGTAATCCATGGCGCTCAGCGACAGGTTGCCCCCGAGCAGGCCCGACAGGAGAACGTTGGCGATGCCGCCGTCGAGGCTCGCCAGCCGCGAGCCGATGGAGAAACTCGCCAGCGCCGTGTTCGAGGCGGTGGCGCGGGTCTCCATGGGCACGCTCGCCTCGGGGATGATGTAGCGCCCGAAATAGAGCGCCGCGCGGCTGCGCAGCTCGACGCGGGCGGCGTTGGCCGGCGTCGCACCGGCGGTGAAACGTGCCTCGGGGGCGATGTCCAGGTCCGCCTCGTAGCGGCCGAGGGTCACCGCCACGGTCTCAATATCAGCGATGCCGTTGGCGGCCAGCGTCGCCTCGGCGGCGGACTGGGCGTTGACGAGGTCGCGCGCGGCGGCGATGGCGGCGAGATCGACCGCGCCCTGCGCCTCGCGGCGGGCGACATAGACGCTGCCGGTGTCGACCGCCACGGCCAGCGCGGCGATGGCGCCGGTCATGGCGACGGCGCTGATGATGGCGACGGCGGCGCGGGCGTCGCGGCGGAAGCGGCGGACCGGCTCCATCTCAATAGCCGCCGCGCCGGATGACGGCCGCGCGCTCGATCCTCTGCGAAGGCAGCGGCAAGAGCCCCTCGAAGGCCCAGATGGCGAGATGGGAGGCATCGTAGGTGACGCGCACCTCGAACAGGTTGGGGTCGTCGGCGGGGGCGGCGGTGACGCTCAACCGTTCGGGGTGCAACAGGGGATAGCTCATGGCGCTGGCCGTGACCTGTGACTCGGCGATGCTGCGGCGCTCGGCGGTGCTCATGCCCTGCACGGAGGCGCGGGCGGCGTCGGCGGCGAGCTGCTGCACGGAATGGGACGCTCCGAAATAGATGCCATAGGCGATCAACCCGGTCAGCATCATCACGAAGGCGGGGGCGACCAGCGCGAATTCCACCGCCGAGACGCCGTCCTGGGCGAAGCGGAACCCGCGATCACCCTCCCCTTGCAAGGGCGGGGCGACAGCCAAAGGCCGGCAGGCTGGGGTGAGACGGCATATTCCGGCGGGCGCGGTCACCCCATCCCGGTCCTGCGCTGACGCTACGGACCAACCCTCCCCTTCGACCGGAGAGGGTGAAGCGGAACCCTGCTGCGCGCTACACCACATGGCCTCGACCTCCAGGCGATGCTGAAACCGCCTCGCCGCCATGAAGCCACGGCGTCCCCCAAGGCCGGCTTACGCTGCGCCGTTACCGATAGCCTTGCGGCGGTCCCCGCCCCGCGTTACCAACCGGCCAGCGACTTTCAGCCAAGACGAACAGCAGAGCCCATGTCCGAGACCGAACGCCTCAAGGCCCGATCCCCACGCGGTTTCGCCGACCGCACCGCCGCCGAACTGGCCGCGACCCGCGCCATGATGGAGGCGATCCGCAAGGTCTATGAGTTGTGGGGCTTCGACGAGATCGAGACGCCGTTCATCGAATACACCGACGTGCTGGGCAAGTTCCTGCCCGACCAGGACCGGCCCAACGCGGGCGTGTTCTCCTTCCGCGACGACGACGAGCAGTGGCTGTCGCTGCGCTATGACCTGACGGCCCCCCTCGCCCGCTTCGTGGCGCAGAATTTCGACGCCCTGCCGAAACCCTACCGCAGCTATCGCGCCGGTCCGGTGTTCCGCAACGAGAAGCCCGGCCCCGGCCGCTTCCGCCAGTTCCTCCAGTTCGACGCGGACATCGTGGGGGCGGCCTCGGTCTCGGCGGATGCGGAAATCTGCATGATGGCGGCGGAAACGCTGGAGGCGGTCG
>JBEBSP010000099.1:0-9727 GCA_040394255.1 Agaricicola taiwanensis
GCGTCGCAGCGCCGATCACCTGGGGCGGCGGCATCACGATCAAGGGGCGCGGCCTCGACCGCTCCGGCCTCGCGCTGCGCATCGGCGGCCTCGACGCCGACCTGACGGCCGCCGCCATCACCGCCACGCGCATCGAGCTGCCGCTGACCGCCGCCATCTTCGGCGCGGACGAGTTGAAGGCCGGCCCCGTGCTGGTCGAAGCCGTGCTGCCGCCGCCTCCGGGAATGGGCGCGCATATGGCGCGGGTGACGGGCCGCGCGACCTTCCTGCTGCGGCCGCGCCTCGCCGCCAACGCCGTGACGACGACCCCGCCCGCCGGACCGAACGGCCTCGTGGACGGCAGCCTCACGATCGGCTTCAGCCCCGCCATCCGCAAGGGCCAGCAGGTCCGCCTGATGCTGGACGGACAGGCCCTCGCCGTCGTCGGCAGCTACCAGCTCGCGCACGCGCCGGTCGCGGACGCGGACTATCCCGCCGCCGAACTGACTTTCCCCTTCACCGGCGTCCGGCAGGACAGCTACCACCTCCAGGCCGTGGTCGACGGCGTGACCAGCGCGCCGGAGATCGACCTCGATCCGCAGAGCCCGACATTCCGCGAGATCACCGGACCGACGGTGGCCATCCCATGAGCGCGGCGGGGGACATGGCCGCGCTCCAGGCCGCGCTCGCCGCCGTGCAGGCCCGCGTCGCGGCGGCGGCGGGCCAGCCTGCCCCGAAAACCGCGAAGACCCCGGCAAGATCATCCGCGCGGCTCGAAACCCTCGCCGCCAGCCTGTCGCCCTTCGAGCGCGACGTCATCCTTCTGGCCGCCCTGCCCGCGCTGGAACCCGGAGCCGGTGCGCTGATCGCCAAGGCCCAGGGCGAGGCGCGCCTGCGGCTGCCCACCGTCGCCTTCGCGCTCTCGGTGCTGGAGGCTGGACACTGGAGCGCCTTCGCCTCCGATGGCCCCCTGCGCGGCGGCGGCCTGATCGAGCTGACCGACGAACCCGTCGCCAGCGCGCGCGGACTTATCCTGCCGGAGCGCGTGCTGCACCACCTCGTCGGGCTCGACGGCATCGACGCGGCCCTGTTCGCGAGCGCCCGTCCGCTTGCCCCGCGCACCGCGCTGGCGAAGACCCACGCCGAGTTCGCGAAAGAGATCGCCGCGCGCCTCGGACCCGCAAGAACGGATGCGCCGATCATTCAGATCCTGGGCTCCGACCGCGCGCTGAGCATCGGCCTCGCGGCGGCGGTGGGCGCGGCGGCCGGCCGCACAACCCATCTGCTCGACAGCGAAAGCCTGCCCTCGTCCCCCGCCGAGCGCGCGCGGATCGCGCGGCTCTGGTCGCGGGAAGCCCGGCTGTCCGGCGCGCTTCCCGTAATCGACGCCCACGACGCCTCGACGCCGGCGGAGCTGCGCGCCGCCGCGCGCCTGGCCGAGGCGATCGCCGGACCGGTGGTGATCCTCGCGTCCGAGCCGACGCCGGTGGCCCACCGCGCGACCGAAAAACACGAAGCCCCGCGTTCCACGGCCAAGGAACAGGCCGCTCTCTGGACCAGGGCCCTCGGCCCGCTGGCCAGGAAGAGCGACGGCGCACCCGCACGGCTCGCCAGCCATTTCACCGCCTCGCCGGAGGTGATCGACACCGTCGCCGCGCTGGCGAAGGAAGCGGCGGAAAAGAACGCGGAAAAAGCCCGTGCCGCGAGGAAGACCAAAAAGAAGGACCCGGAACCGCCGCTCGATCTCGGCGCGCTTCTGTGGACCGAAACCCGTGCCCGCACGCGCCCGCGCCTCGATGAACTGGCGAGCCGCCTCGACATCGCCGCGGGCTGGGACGACCTGATCCTCCCCGCCCGCCAGAAGGACACGCTGAGGGCCGTCGCCGCGCAGGTGCGCCAGCGCGCCCGGGTCTACGAGCAATGGGGCTTCGGCGGCCATGGCGGTCGCGGCCTCGGCATCAGCGCGCTGTTCGCGGGACCGAGCGGCACCGGCAAGACGCTGGCGGCCGAGGTGATCGGCGCGGCGCTCGGGCTCGACGTCTACCGCATCGACCTGTCCGCCGTCGTCTCCAAGTGGATCGGCGAGACCGAGAAGAACCTGCGCCGCGTGTTCGACGCCGCCGAGGACACCTCCGCCATCCTCCTGTTCGACGAGGCCGACGCGCTGTTCGGCAAGCGCTCGGAAGTGCGCGAGAGCCACGACCGCTACGCCAACATCGAGGTCAGCTACCTGCTCCAGCGCATGGAGACCTATCGCGGCCTCGCGATCCTGACGACCAACCTGCGCTCGCACCTCGACACCGCCTTCCTGCGCCGCATCCGCTTCATGGTCGACTTCCCCTTCCCGGCGGAGGTCGAGCGCCGCGCCATCTGGCAACTCGCCTTTCCCAAGGACGCGCCGAGGAACGGCATCGACGAGGCCCGCCTCGCCCAGCTCAACGTGCCCGGCGGCAGCATCCGCAACATCGCGCTCAACGCCGCCTTCATCGCCGCCGACTGCGGCGCGCCCATCGGCATGGCGCATGTCCGCGCGGCGGCGCGCGCCGAATACGACAAGCTGGGCAAGACGCTGACCGACGGCGAGCTGCGCGGCTGGGTGCTGGGAGGCGCGTCATGAGTGATGCGCCCCGCATCCGTATCGACAAGCTGTCACTGACCGGCGTGCCGCCGCACCGCCGCCGGGAGATCGGCGCCACCGTGGCGCAGGCGGTGCGCGATGTGGTCGCCACGGGCGGCCACACCCGGCCGGGCGCGCTCGACGCCGTCATCGGCAAGGCTATCTCGGCGGCGCTGACGCCCAAGCCGGGAGGCCGGACATGAGCCGCGCCGCGCCCGCCCCGAAGATCGCGCAACGCCGCGAGGCAACCGCCAGCCACCACGACGTCCGGCGCCGGGTGGAAAGCCTGTCCCACGCCGAACACGGCCCGGCGCTGCCGCGCTTCGGCGCGTCGCTGGCGGCCCTGCCGGCCCAGCCGCGGGTGCAGCGCAAGTGCGCGCATTGCGAGGAAGAGGAGAAGCAGCGGTCCGAGGTCCAGCCGAGCCTGGAGGTCGGTCCCGCCGGCGACCATTTCGAGCGCGAGGCCGACGCGATAGCCGCTGAGACCCTTGCTTTGCCGGCTATACCCGCGACGGCCAGCCCCGGCCCGGCGGGCGTGCAGCGCCGCTGCGCCGCCTGCGAGGATGAGACCGTCCGCGCCCGGCGGGCCACGCCGGATACGGCCTTCACGCTGCGCCGCAAATGCGCGGCCTGCGAGGCGGAGGAGGAAAAGGAAGCCGTCCAGCCCAGACGCAGGAAAGACGACGCCACCCGCATCGCCGCCTCCGGCGAGAAACTGACCTCAGGCGGACGGCCGCTGAGCGACGGCACGCGCGATTTCTTCGAGACCCGCATGGGCCGCGACCTCGGCGGCGTGCGCGTCCACGACGGCGGCGAATCCGAACGGCTCAACGGCTCGATCTCGGCGCGCGCCTTCACCTACGGCAGCCACATCTGGCTGGGCCGTGGCGAGCGCGCCGACACCGGCTTCACCATGGCGCACGAGCTGGCGCATGTGCTGCAGCAGACCCAGCCCTCGGTGCTGAACCACGCGGGACCCACCGCCAGCCCCGCCGGCCCCACGGTCCAGCGGCTGGGCGAGCTGCGCACCTTCTGGGTTCCGGAGGGGATGAAGAAGAGCGCCCTGGCGCAGCACAGCACGATCCACGACAGGGCCGCCGACGCCATCGCCAAGGAGAACGGCTCGAAGAATCTCATCCGCGAAGCGCCGGGCCCCGGCGGCAACGCCGGGGCCGCCGCCGTGGGCAAGACGGGCTTCGCCGACCTCTACCAGAGCGACAAGGGCAACACCATCGGCATCCAGGAGACCAAGGCGGCGCAGGCGCCCGGCTCCAACGCCAATCCGGTGCGCCACTTCAACCCCAGGCAGCGCAAGAAGGCGACCATCGGCAAGGCCCTGAACGCCTACGATCACAAGAGCAGCCGCGCGCCGAAACTGAACGCCAAGGGCGACCTCGTCGACATGGACAAGGCCGCGACCCGCATCCGCATCGCCGACGTGAAGCCGGGTCACAACACGAGCGCCCGCGCCCAGGGTGTCGGCCAGATGAACAACTACGTCGCGGGCATCAACGGCGTGGTCAAGGCCGCCAACACCAAGCTGCCCGGTGGCGCGGGCTGGACCTGCGACGTCAAGGTCATGGAGCGTGGCGGTCTCACACCCCCCGCGGGCTGGGAGCCCAACGTCGCGGGCGTGAAGAAAAAGGGCATGAAGCTCCGGCTGCACAAGAACGGCAAGCCGGTGTTCCACACCGCCGCCAAGAAGGCGAAGAAGGACCCGACCACCGGCGTCATCGGCAACTGGGTCATCGCCGAGGACAACGTCCATCAGGGCATCTGGAACTATCTCCTGCTGCCCGAGCAGGCCAGCCTCGACGCCGCCCTGGCCGATCCCGGCACCACCAGGCGGTTCGAGGAGGTCCAGCGCAAGCTGAAGGAGCGGGTCATCGACAAGCTGCTGGCCAAGCCCAAGCCGCAGCCCCAGCCGCGCCGCAGGCAGGCGGCCAGCGTCTCGGCCCGCAAGGTGCGCCGCGCGCCGCCCAAGGCGACGGCGAAACCCAAGGTGAAGGACAACTTCGACTTCGCCGCCTGGAACAAGAGCCGCATGGGCTCCAGCGATAAGGACCTGAGCGGCTTCCGTGGCTTCTACCACGACAGGATCCCGGCCGCCGACCGCGACGTCGCCGAGTTCCAGAAGGACGTCATGGATTCCGTCAAGCTGATGGAGGCCAACTACAGGGGCGTGTCGCGCCGCGTGAAGGGCGAGCAGCGCATCAAGGACCAGGCCGCCCGGCTGCGCCGCTTCGACTTCTGGATCAGCCCGGCCGGCGCGGTGCTGGGCCGGCTGCGCCAGATCTTCGGCAGGCTGTTCATCAAGGTCGTCGAACTCGGCGGAGCCATCAAGGACAAGGTCGCCGCCGCGCTCTAGAAGTTCGAATTCAATGGCGCCAAGAAAGCCAGCGGGCTGAAGGCCGTGGCCATGAGGGTGGGCGCCAAGGTGCTCAAGATCGTCGGCGGCATCATCCTCCAGCGCACGGTCAAGGCCATCACCGACTGCATCGCCAAGGGCGTGACGGACACCCTGAAGAAGCTGGTGCAAGGCACGCCGATCGAGGAGCTTGAAAAGAAGATCAAGGAGATCGAGAGCTTCGTGGCCGACGCCGAGACCAGGGTCGTGGCGCAGGTCACCTCCATGGTCGACGGCATCCTCGGCCCCATGCACGCCAAGCTGAAGGCGCTGGCCAAGGACGCCGCCTTCATCGCCGAACTGGTGGGCATGGCCAAGCAGATCATGAACGCCATCCGCCTCGGCGCCTGCATCGCGGGCGGGCTTGAAACCTTCGGCGTCGCCTGCGCCGTGGCGCTGGGCGACTTCGTGCTGTCGCTGTTCGACGTCTCGCCCACCGACGCCGTCGCCGAAAAGCTGCTGGAAAGCTGCGACGCGCAGAAGATGATGGCCGACTTCCTCGGCGCGTCCGATTTCATCACCAGCCTGCCCAACATCATCGCGCAGGGGCTGGTCGACAAGCTGCGCCCTCTGCTGCCGAGCTGGGCCCAGGGTCTCGTCTGCGATCCCAAGGACATGGTGGTGGAGAGATATCGGCCATCCGATTTCCAGTGCGGCAGGGGCAGCGGCGCCAAGGGCGACGGTGAGGGCGGCAACGGCGGCGGCGGACAGGGCCCTCGCAAGGGCGGCGGCACCGGCACCAAGGGCGGCGGCAAGAAAGGCGGCGGGAACAAGGGGGGCGGAAAGAAGGACGGCGGCGCGGCCAAGGGCGGCTCATCGGGAACGGCCGGCGACAAGAAGAAAGGGCAGAGCGGCGATCAGGACATCAAGTCCACCACGCCCAAGCCCGTGCCGCCGAACTTTAAGAAGACCCACGACAAGCAGCACAAGTTCCTGCCGATCTCGGGCTTCCCCAAGAAGGACGCCTTCACGCCGGGCATGCCGTCCACCATCACCCTGCTGTTCGTCGACGATTCGAGCGGCACGCTGGTGCCCATCGTCGAGGTGTCGGACATCGATGTCGTGCTCCTCACCATGGGCGAGGCGGACCAGCACGGCGTCCATGTCTACGAGTTCACCTTCCAGAAGGAATTCTACGTCGAGGAACTCAACTCCAGGTTCGGACCGCCGGAAAAGGGCGAAGGCCCCAACAAAGCCAGCGCGCGGCCGAGATAGGACATGCCATGACCGATTTCCCCAGATCGCCGAAGATCCTGAAGGGCGCCATCATCGGGCTGGACATGTTCAACCCGCTCGCCTCGGTGGTGGTGTTCCAGTACAATCCCGAGCAGCTCGCCCGCTCCATCGAGCCGCAGTATTCCGACAGCGGCGGCGCGCGCGGCGAGAGCCTGCGCCTCGGCGGCCCGCCGCGCGAGACCATCTCCGCCACCATCCAGATCGACGCCGTCGACCAGCTCGAGAAGAACGAGGGCACCGCCTCCGACCTCGGCATCTACCCGCAGCTCTCGGCGCTGGAGATGCTGGTCTATCCGAAAAGCGCGCTGGTCATCGCCAACACCGCCCTGCTCGCCACCGGCACCATCGAGGTGGTGCCGCCCATGGCTCCGCTGACGCTGTTCATCTACGGCTGGAAGCGCGTGGTGCCGGTCAGGATGGCGAGCCTGTCGATCTCCGAGACGGCGCACGACCCGGCGCTCAACCCGATCCGCGCCTCGGCGGACATCTCCATGCAGGTCATGACCTACAACGACCTGCCGCTGACCCATCCGGGATACTGGACCTTCATGGCCCATCAGGTGGTCAAGGAGACCATGGCGGTGATCGGTTCGGTCTCAAACCTCGGCGCCGTGCTCGGCGACGACGTCGACGTCTTTTCGCTCTAGGGGCCCGCCATGTTCGACGACAAGAGCCGTTACGCCGGCCTGCCCACCAGGAGCCTCACGCTCCCGGACGGGCGCACCGTCGCCTGTGTCACGCGTCGCATGGTGCCCCCGGCTGAGGCCTATGTGGCGGCGGGCGGCGTCACCATCACCGATTCCGACCGCTTGGATCTCCTCGCCTACCGCCATCTCGGCACGCCGGCGGGCTTCTACCAGATCGCCGACGCCAACGAGGCCATGCACCCCGAGGAGTTGACCACCGGGACCGGCAAGCGCCTGACCATCCCGCTGCCGCTGATGACGGGAGGCCGCCGGTGAACATCCTCGGCGTCCGGCTCAACCTCCTGATCGGCCCCGACCCGGTGGCGCTGCCCGCGCCGCTGCCGGTGCTGGAGGCGCTGACCGACGTCGAGGTCACCCATTCCGACCGCGAGCGCTCCGGTTTCCGGCTGTCCTTCGCGGTCGGGCGCTCCGGCCCGATCGACATCCTCGACTACGACATGGTGCTGAACCCGCTGCTGCAGGTGAACAGCCGCGTGGTGCTGACCGCGATCTTCGACATCGTCCCGCGCGTCATCATGGACGGCATCGTCACCCGCCGCGACCTCGTGCCCGGCGACCGGCCCGGTGAGGGCCGACTGGTGCTGACCGGCGAAGACGTCAGCATCGCCATGGACCGCAGCGTGGTGCTGGCCGAACACCCGGCGCAGGACGAGACGATCATCGCCATGAAGATCGCGGCGACCTATGCGCAATACGGCATGATCCCCATGGTGATCCCGCCGATCGCCATCGACCCGCCGATCCCCATCGATCGCACCCCGCAGCAGACCGCGACCGACTGGCAGTACGTCCGGGACATGGCCGCGCGCTTCGGCTACGTCGCCTATGTGGACGCTGGGCCCGCGCCTCTGGTGAACACCTTCTACTGGGGCCCGCCGGTGGTGCCGGGGCTCCCCCAGCCGGCGCTCAACGTCAATCTCGGACCGCTGACCAACGTCTCGGGCATCTCCTTCGGCGACAACGGCCTCGCCAACCGCATGGTCGAGACCACGGTCAAGGACCGCCTCACCGGCCAGGACATGCCGGTGATCGCCGTGCTGCCGACGCGCCCGCCCCTGGGCGCGGTGCCCGCCTCCGCCACCCGCATGGGAACGGCGCGCACCACATCCATGGAAACGAGCGGCCTCAACGTCATGCAGGCCTTCGCGCGGGCGCAAGGGCTGGTCGACGCCGCCAGCGACGACATCTTCACCGTCTCGGGCACGCTCGACAGCACCAAATACAACGACGTGCTGAAGGCCCGCGCGCCGGTCCACCTGCGCGGCGCGGGCTTCTCCTTCGACGGCGCCTATCTGGTGCGCAGCGTCACCCACAACATCACGCGCGGCGGCTACACCCAGGACTTCACCCTGTCGCGGGCGGAGCTGGGCGCGATGACGCCCCTCGTGCGGGTGGCCTGACATGGCGGGACAGACCTTCTTCGGAAAGCATCGCGGCACGGTCGAGAACAACATCGACCCGCAGGGCCTCGGCCGCGTGCAGGTCAGCGTGCCGGGCGTGCTCGGCGGCTCGCTCGCCTGGGCCATGCCGTGCAGCCCCTTCGCCGGGCCGGGCGTCGGCTTCTTCTCGGTGCCGCCGCAGGGCGCGAGCGTCTGGGTCGAGTTCGAGCGCGGCGACCCGGACTATCCGGTGGTCGTCGGCGGATTCTGGGGCATGGGCGACGTGCCGGCGCTGCCCGGCCCGCTCAGCGTCATGCAGACGGTGCTCAAGACCGACAAGTTCAAGCTGGAGGCCGACCACACACCGGGCATATCCAGGCTCACCATCGAGATGGACGTCGGGGCCCCGACCGGCAAGGCCTCCATCGTGGCCGACATGACGGGCCTGACCATCTCGGCGGCGGGCAACACCATCGTGCTGGCCGTCGACGGCGTCTCGATCAACAACCCCAACCTCAAGATCATGAAGTGAGGCGGCGCTGATGTTCCCCATCCTCACCGCCCTCACCGTCGCGCAATGCACCCACGGCGGCCCCGCGACCCTGATGGCGACCTCGTCCAAGGTGCTGATCGAGGCAGGCCCCGCGCTGCTCTCGAGCGACCAGGTGATGATCGCCGGCTGCGCCTTCACCGTGCCGACCGGCAAGCCGCAACCCTGCGTCAAGGGCCAGCTCTCCATGCCGTCCAGCAAGGTCATGGCCGAAGGCAGGCCGGTCATGCTCAAGGGCCCCGCCGATCTCGGCATCTCGGCGGAACAGATCCCCGGCGGGCCGCTGATCTATTCCACCGTCCAGATGAAGGTGACCGCGCTGTGACCCAGTTCGCTTTCCCCTACCGCGTGGCGGCGGACGGACGCACGGCCACCGCCTCACTGGACGACCACATCCGCCAGTTGATCGCGCTGGTGCTGTTCACGGCCCAGGGCGAGCGGGTCAACCGCCCGGATTTCGGCTCGGGCGTGAAGCAGCTGGTCTTCTCGGAGAACGCGCCGGAACTGGCGACCGCGCTCCAGCACCTGGTGCAGTCGAGCCTGCAGCGCTGGCTGTCGGAGCGGATCGAGGTGCGCGGCGTCGACGTGCAGGCGAGCGACGCGACCCTCGCCGTGCTGGTCCGCTTCCGCGCGCTGGACGGCGACGAGGAGAAGATCGTGCGGCTGGTGAGGCAGGCGTGATGATGGTCGCGGCGTCTTCGACAGCGGAACGTGTGGCCCATCCTTCGAGACGGCCCTTCGGGCCTCCTCAGGATGAGGTCCGTGGGTTTGGTGGGTTCTATTTCGAGCATGCCCGCATTTTCTCCCCTCATCCTGAGGAACCCGCGCAGCGGGTGTCTCGAAGGATGGGCC
>JBEBSP010000100.1:0-9545 GCA_040394255.1 Agaricicola taiwanensis
CACCTCTCCGACCTCGACTGGAACCGTCCGGGCGAGCAGGTCATCGAGGAGTACCGCAAGGGTGAGATGGTCAAGGCTCTGGTTCTCGACGTCGACGTCGAGAAGGAGCGCATCTCGCTCGGCGTGAAGCAGCTCGGCGGCGATCCCTTCGCCGACAGCGGCGACACCCTGCGCAAGGGCGCCGTCGTGACCTGCGAGGTTCTCGAGGTCAAGGACACCGGCCTTGAGGTCAAGATCGTCGACACCGACCTGACGACCTTCATCCGCCGCGCCGAACTCGCCCGCGACCGCGGTGACCAGCGCACCGAGCGTTTCGCCGTCGGCGAGAAGTTCGACGTCCGCATCACCCAGTTCGACAAGAAGGCACACAAGGTCTCCGTGTCGATCAAGGCGCTGGAAGTGGCCGAAGAGAAGGAAGCCATCGCTCAGTACGGCTCGACCGACAGCGGTGCGTCGCTCGGCGACATCCTGGGTGCCGCCCTCAAGCAGCGTCAGGGCGACTCGTCCGAAGATTGATCCGGAGCGGGGCGTCCGCCTCGTCGGTATGGTCTGAAAAGCCCGCGCGGGGATTCCTGCGCGGGCTTTTTCTTGCTACCACAAGCTGAAAGATGCGGAGGATGCCATGAGTCTGGATGCGGATGCGCTGGTTGAACGGCGACGCTTGCGCCGTCGCACGTCGTTATGGCGGGCTTTGGCTCTGACCCTCGTTGCCGCTGTCATCGTGAGCGTTGCCTGGCGCACGGCAGGCAGCCCGACCGGCATGCAGGGCGCTCACATCGCCCGCGTGAACGTGTCCGGCTTCATCGGCAATGCCCGCGATTACGCCAAAATGTTTGACCGCCTGGAGAAGAGCAGCGCACAAGGCGTGATCCTGGTTGTCAACAGCCCCGGTGGCGGCGTCGCGGCTTCCGAGGCGCTCTACGAGGAAACCCGCAAGCTCGCCGCCAGGAAGCCGGTCGTCGCCGTCTTCGAGAGCCTGGCAGCCTCCGGCGGCTACATGGTCGGTCTCGGCGCGGATCACATCATCGCGCACAAATCGAGCATCACAGGTTCGATCGGCGTGCTGGTGCAGTATCCCAACGTCACCGGTCTGCTCGGCACCATCGGCGTCGATATGGAGGCCGTGCGTTCCAGCCCCATAAAGGCCGAGCCGGACGGCTTCGGACCCACGCCGCCGGAAGCGACCGCCGTGCTCGAAACCCTGGTGGCCGATAGCTACGCTCAATTTCGAGGCCTCGTATCGGAGCGGCGTGGTCTGACCGGCGAGGCGCTGGACCGTGTCGCCGACGGCCGCGTCGTGGTGGGAACGCGCGCGCTCGACCTCAAGCTGGTGGATGAACTGGGCGGTGAGGACGAGGCCAAGGCCTGGCTCGAACGCGAGAAGGGCGTGACCGCCGATCTGCCGGTGCGCGACTGGAAACCGGGTGGCGATTTCTGGTTGGGCGTTGGCAGCGCCTCGGCCATCGGCGCCGCGCTCGCCGAGGCGGTCGGCTGGCGGGGGCTTGCGTCGGATCTCAGAAACGCACCGGGAAACAGCGCGGGGGTTCTTGACGGTCTGCTTGCCGTCTGGCACCCTTCGCTCGAAAAATAACATAAATCTGAATGATTTAGGGGTGGCGATGATCAAGTCGGAACTCGTTCAGAAGATCGCCGATAACAATCCGCATCTGTATCAGCGCGACGTCGAGAATGTCGTGAACGCCATTCTCGACGCCATCGGTGACGCACTGGCGCGGGGTGATCGGGTGGAATTGCGCGGCTTCGGCGCCTTTTCGGTCAAGAGCCGTCCGGCCCGCGAGGGGCGCAACCCGCGCACCGGCGAAAAGGTGCCCGTCGCTGAAAAGGATGTGCCTTTTTTCAAGAGCGGCAAGGAGATGCGTGAGCGCATCAACAATGGCGCCGGCGAGTGAGCTGAGCAAACGTGCGCAAAATTCTGTCTGTCCTGATCGGATTGCCGATCGCCATACTTCTGGTGCTGTTCGCGGTCGCCAACCGTGGGCCGGTGGTTCTGTCGCTCGATCCCTTCGCCGCGCAGAATCCGGCCATAGCCTTTGAACTCCCCCTGTTCCTGGTGGTCTTCCTCGCACTTATGTCGGGTGTGCTCGTCGGCGGTGTCGCGGACTGGCTGAGGCAGGGGCGTTACCGGCGCGAAGCCCGCGCCCGCCGGTCTGAAGTCCGACGGCTGGAAGCCGAGAAGGAGCGCCAGCGCGCAGCGCCCGCCTCCGGCAATCCGCTTCCCACTCTTCGCCGCTAGCCTTCTTTGCCGCCAGTCCGTTCTTTGCTGCCGGATTGAGCGGCGTCCTGACGCGCCTCATGGACGAAACCGCTTTGCCGTGCCACATACGCAGCTATGGCGATTGAGGTGAAGATCTGCGGCCTTTCAACGGTCGAAACACTTGAGGCGGCACTGGAAGCAGGCGCCGATCAGGTGGGATTCGTCGTCTTTCCGGCCAGCCCGCGCCATGTCACCCCGGCAAAAGCCGCGGAACTGGCCGCTCATGCCCGCGGCAAAGCCTCCATAGTGGTGCTCACCGTCGATGCGGACGACGCCCTGCTTGCCGACATCATGACGGCGGTGCGTCCGGATATCCTTCAATTGCACGGGCATGAAAGCCCCGAGCGTGTGGCGGACATCGCACGCCGTCACGGCGTCCAGGTCTGGAAGGCCATTCCCGTGGCGGAGGCCGCCGATCTGGCGCGCGCCGGGGATTATGCCGCCATGGCCGATCGTCTTCTGTTCGACGCCAAGCCGCCGAAGGGCGCGACCCGTCCCGGTGGCAACGCCGTGGCTTTCGACTGGAACCTTCTGACCAAACTTGACCTCGCAAAGCCCTTCGTGCTTTCCGGTGGCCTCGATGCGGACAATGTCGGCGAGGCGATCCGGATCACGCATGCTCCGGCGGTCGACGTCTCGTCCGGCGTCGAGCGTGCGCCGGGACTCAAGGACGAAATCAAAATCCGCGCTTTCATACGCGCGGCGCGGGCGGCAGCCCGTGCCGAGGAGATGGCAGGCCAGTGATGCTGCATGCGCAGAATTCCATTCGCACCGGTCCCGACGAGCGCGGGCTGTTCGGCATATTCGGGGGGCGCTTCGTCGCCGAAACCCTGATGCCGTTGATCCTCGACCTGGAACAGGCCTATGAGGACGCGAAAGCCGACCCCGCCTACAGGGCCGAGATGGATGGCTATCTCACCCATTACGTCGGCCGGCCCAGCCCGCTCTATTTCGCCGAGCGCATGACCGACGAACTGGGCGGCGCGAAGATCTATTTCAAGCGCGAGGAACTGAACCACACCGGCGCGCACAAGATCAACAATGTGCTCGGCCAGATCCTGCTCGCCCTGCGCATGGGCAAGAAACGCATCATCGCCGAGACCGGAGCCGGCCAGCACGGCGTGGCGACGGCGACGGTCTGCGCCCGCTTCGGCTTGCAATGCGTGGTCTACATGGGTGCGGTCGATGTGGAGCGCCAGAAGCCCAACGTCTTCCGCATGGAGATGCTGGGCGCCGAGGTGATCCCGGTGCAGTCGGGATCGAGAACGCTCAAGGACGCCATGAACGAGGCCCTGCGCGACTGGGTCACCAACGTCCATGACACCTTCTACTGCATCGGAACCGCAGCCGGACCGCACCCCTATCCGGCCATGGTGCGCGACTTCCAGTGCGTCATCGGCAACGAGGTCCGCGAGCAGATGACGGAGCGCGAGGGTCGTCTGCCCGACAGCCTGATCGCCTGCATCGGCGGCGGCTCCAACGCCATCGGCCTGTTCCACCCCTTCCTGGATGACAAGGACGTGGCGATCTATGGCGTCGAGGCCTCCGGCAAGGGGCTCGACACCGTCGAGCATGCCGCATCCTTGACCAAGGGCCGCCCCGGCGTGCTGCACGGCAACCGAACCTACCTACTCATGGACGACGACGGCCAGATCACCGAGGCCCATTCGATCTCCGCCGGCCTCGACTATCCCGGCATCGGGCCGGAGCATTCCTGGCTGAAGGACATCGGCCGCGTGACCTATCTGTCCGCGACCGACAAGGAGGCGCTCAGTGCCTTCCAGACATGCTCGAAGCTTGAAGGCATCATTCCCGCGCTGGAGCCCGCCCACGCGCTCGCCAAGGTGATCGAACTCGCCCCGACGCTGCCGAAGGAACATATCATGGTGCTGTGCCTCTCGGGCCGTGGCGACAAGGACATCTTCACGGTCGCCGAAGCACTGGGAGCCGGCCTGTGAGCAAGACCCGCATCGACACCCGCTTCGCCGAGATCCGCGCCGAGGGCCGCGCCGCGCTCGTGACCTTCACCATGGCGGGCGATCCCGACCACACCACCTCGCTGGCCATCGTCAAGGCGCTGCCGAAGGCGGGCGCGGACATCATCGAGCTCGGCATGCCGTTCACCGACCCCATGGCGGATGGTCCGGCGATCCAGGCCGCCGGCCTGCGCGCGCTCCAGGGTGGCGAGACGCTGACGAAGACGCTGCATCTGGTGAAAAGCTTCCGTGACGGCGACCGGACCACGCCGATCGTGCTGATGGGCTATTACAATCCGATCTACATCTATGGCGTGGAGCGCTTCCTGTCCGACGCGCGCGCGTCGGGGGTCGATGGCCTCATCATCGTCGACCTGCCACCCGAGGAGGACGACGAACTTTGCCTTCCGGCCATGAAGGCAGGGCTCAATTTCATCCGCCTGGCGACCCCCACGACGGATGAGAAACGTCTTCCCGCCGTGCTGAGCAACACCTCCGGTTTCGTCTATTACGTGTCGATCACCGGCATCACCGGTTCCGCCACGCCCGACTTCTCGGTGGTGGCAAGGGCGGTGGAGCGCATCAAGGCCAAAACCGATTTGCCCGTGGCGGTGGGTTTCGGTGTAAAATCCGCCGAACATGCCCGCGCGCTCGCGGGCAGTGCCGATGGTGTCGTCGTCGGATCGGCGCTCATCAACGCCATCGAGGGCAGCCTTGATGGCGAGGGCAAGGCGACGGAGGGAACGGTCGAGGCGGTCGCCTCGCTCGTCTCCGAACTTGCCTCGGGCGTCCGCAACGCGCGTGTCGCGGCCGAATAGTCAGGAGTTAAGGCCATGAACTGGATCACCAGCGTCGTTCGACCCAAAATCCGCAGCCTTCTGGGCGCCAAACGGGACGTGCCGGAAAATCTCTGGATCAAATGCCCGGAGACCGGACAACTCGTCTTCCACAAGGACGTCGAGGCGAACCTGTGGGTCATTCCGGGCTCGGGCTATCATCTGCGCATGGGCGCCAAGGCACGGCTCGCCTCCGTATTCGATGGGGACTGGGAGGACATCGCGCTGCCCGAGGTCGCGATCGATCCGCTCAAGTTCCGCGATGAGAAGCGCTACATTGACCGCCTGAAGGATGCCCGCAACAAGACAGGCGCGATCGACGCGGTGAAGATCGCCGTCGGCAGCCTGGACGGGCTGACCGTGACGGTCGGCGTCCAGGATTTCGACTTCATGGGCGGTTCGCTCGGCATGGCCGCGGGGGAGGCGGTCGTGAAGGGCATGGAGACCGCTGTTGAGCGGAAAACCCCCTTCGTGTTGTTCGTCGCCTCCGGCGGCGCGCGCATGCAGGAGGGCATCCTGTCCCTCATGCAGCTGCCGCGCACGACGGTCGGCGTGCAGATGCTGCGCGAGGCCCGGCTGCCCTACATCGTGGTGCTCACCAATCCCACCACCGGCGGCGTCACGGCCTCTTACGCCATGCTGGGCGACGTCCATCTCGCCGAACCCGGCGCGCTGATCGGCTTTGCCGGCCCGCGCGTGATCGAGCAGACCATCCGCGAGAAGCTGCCCGAGGGTTTCCAGCGTTCCGAGTATCTGCGCGATCACGGTATGGTCGATATGGTCGTGCATCGGCACGATCTGAAGGCGACGCTGTCGCGGCTTTGCCGGATCATGACCAAGGCTCCGGCCGCCGCCGCTCCGGCCATGGCGACCCCCATGCTTCCGGCCCATGAGCCGGAACAGGCTGCCGCCGAGTGAACGCATGACTGACAGCGATGCGATTCTCGCGCGGCTGACCGCACTGCACCCGCGCGAGATTGATCTGTCGCTGGGCCGGATCGAGCGGCTGCTGGCCGCCCTCGGCCATCCCGAACGCCGCGTTCCACCGGTCATCCATGTGGCCGGAACCAACGGCAAGGGCTCCACCATCGCCTTCCTGCGCGCCATGCTGGAGGCGGCGGGCAAGGCGGTCCATGTCTACACCTCCCCTCATCTCGTTCATTTCCATGAGCGCATCCGTCTTGCCGCGCCGGGAGGCGGGCGCTTCGTCGAGGAGGCCGAACTCGCCGCGACCCTGGCCGAGGTCGAGAGCGTGAATGGCCTCGAGCCGATCACTCTGTTCGAGATCACGACGGCGGCCGCCTTCCTGCTGTTCGCGCGCCATCCCGCCGATGTCCTGCTGCTGGAAGTCGGATTGGGCGGCCGGCTGGATGCGACCAACGTCATCGCGAAACCGCTGGCGACGATCATCACGCCGGTGTCGCTCGATCACGCCAAGTTCCTGGGCGAGAGCCTTGTGGAGGTCGCCCAGGAGAAGGCCGGAATTCTCAAACGCGATGTTCCGGCGATCATCGCCACGCAGCCGGACAGGGGGCGCGACGTCATCGAACGCGCGGGCGCCCGCGCCGGAGCGCCGCTCAGCATCTCGAACCAGGACTGGCAGGCGCGCGAGGAGCGTGGGCGGTTGGTGTTCGAGGACGAGAACGGCTTGCTCGATCTGCCGCTTCCCAGACTGCAGGGCCGCCACCAGCTTGAGAATGCGGGCACCGCCATCGCCGCGCTGCGTGCTTTGCCGGACTTGGGCGTGACGCCCGCGTCCATCGAACGGGGACTTGCAACGGTCAGCTGGCCCGCGCGGCTGCAACGGATCACGCAGGGAAATCTGGCGGCCACGATCCCCGAAGGCGTCGAGCTCTGGCTGGATGGCGGCCACAACCCGGATGGCGGGCGCGCCGTCTCCGAGGCCATGGCGGCACTGGAAGAGCGCGTGCCTTGCCCGCTGGTGCTGGTGGTCGGCATGCTCGACACCAAGGATTCCGATGGCTTCCTGGCGCCCTTCTCCAGCATCGCCAACAGCCTTCACGCCGTACCGCTTTCCAGCCCCAGCGGGCGGACGCCGGCGGAGGTGGTCGAGACGGCCGGCCGCGTGGGCATTCCGGGGCGGGCGCACGGCAGTCTCAGGGCCGCGTTGGACACCATCCTGCGCGAAGCCGAAGGGCCGATGAGGATCCTTATCACCGGATCGCTCTATCTGGCCGGCGATGCCCTGGCCGCCAACGGCACGCCGCCGGAATGAAAAAAAGCCGAAGCGAGGCTCCGGCTTTTGGGATTCACGAGCTGGATGCCGTCACAGGGCGGCGTGGATCCACTCCGACAGCTTCGGCTTGGGAGCCGCGCCGACCTGGGTGGAGACATGCTCGCCACCCTTGAAGATCAACAGGGTCGGGATCGAGCGGATGCCGAACTGGGCGGCGACGCCCGGGTTCTCGTCGACGTTGATCTTGGCGATCTTCACCTTGCCGGCGAGGTCGGCGGAAATCTCCTCCAGAGCCGGGCCGATCATGCGGCAGGGGCCGCACCACTCGGCCCAGAAATCGACGACGACCGGCTCGGAAGCCTTGAGAACCTCGGATTCGAAGCTTGAATCCGTAACCTTTACGGTGGCCATTGGAAAAAACCTTTCGATGGGCGCGGGGAAAACGCCCTTAGGAGTTGGCTGGAACCTATGCATCCGACCTCAAAAGGTCAAGGAATGGCGGCCATGCGCGCCAGGGCGGCGTCGAGTGCATCCGGTGTGATGCGGTCGAGCCGGGGCAGCGCGGTCCACAGGATGGCGGCGCTAACTTCCTGATTTGGCTTCGTTTTTCGAAGAAGCGCGCGGTAAAGCGCAAGCTGGGCAAGGTAAGCATCTGGCGCTGGGGAGCCGGGCGTTCGGTCGGTCTTCAGGTCGATCAGGAGAAGGCCGCCGCCGGGTTCCTCGACCAACCGGTCGATGCGGCCCGAGATCATGTGGCTGACGCCTGATATTTCAAGGGTTCCGGCGATGCTGACCTCGGCCCGGGAGGAAGGCCCGAACAGGGCCGCGAGGGCGGGATCGGCGACCAGCGCCAGGGCCTCCGCCGCGACCTCGGAGGTGAAACCGGCCGCCCCTTCGACCGCCCCGGCCGCAGCTTCGGCGGCGAGATACCTCAGGGCCGCCGCTTCCCGCTCTCCGGGCGCGACCAGCGGCAGCCGCTCCGCCAGCCGATGGATCCAGACGCCCCGCCTGAGGGCGCGGTCGGGATCGGTGGCCGTGGCCGGCCCCGCCACGGGACGGTGGACATGGCCGAGCGCCGTCGAGGGGCTGACGGCGCGCGGCAGGGGCTCGGGCGCAAGACGGCGGGCCGCCCACAAGGGCCGCGCGGCGGGCGCGCGGGCGTCATGCGCGGGTTTCTCGTCCGGGGGCGCGGCATCGCCCTCGGTCACGCGGAAGCGCAGGACCGTGCCGCCCAGTTCCTCCACCTCGACGGCGCGGGCATGGGGCGCGAGCCCCTCGCGGACCATGGCATGCCAGCTCTTGGGGTTCACGTCCTTGACGTTGCCCGGCAGCGCGCCCGCGACCACCAGATGATCCTCGGCGCGGGTGAGCGCCACATAGAGCAGGCGGCGGTGCTCGGCCTCGGCCCGGGCGCGGGCGGCGAGGCGGGCCTCGGCCACGGGCGGCGGGTCGTCGCCCTGCGTGGGCGACCAGACCGGCAGCGCGGGACGGTTCGCGGTGGCGGGCAGGGTCAGGACCTTGCCGTCCTGCGCGCCCCTGGGCGGATCGCCGATGTCGGCGAGGATCACGGTCTTGGCCTCG
The DNA here is from genome assembly GCA_040394255.1 of Agaricicola taiwanensis. Classification (GTDB taxonomy): domain Bacteria; phylum Pseudomonadota; class Alphaproteobacteria; order Rhizobiales; family Methylopilaceae; genus Agaricicola; species Agaricicola taiwanensis_A. The sequence continues at coordinate 8,866 of JBEBSP010000100.1, forward strand.
AGCCCCTTGGCGCCGTGGACGGTCATGACCCGCACCTCGCCCGAGGAGACGTCGAGGTCGCGCTTGATCTCCACCTCGGCGGCGCGCATCCAGTGCAGGAAGCCGGCAAGCGTCGGTATGCCCTCGCGCCCGAAGGCCAGCGCTTGGCCCAGGAACTCGTCCAGCACGTCGTCGGCCTCGGCCCCGAGGCGGGCGCGGAAGGCTTTCCGGCCTTCGTCGCGGCCGAGCACGCGCATGTAGAAATCGGCGGGCGCGAGGCGGCGGGCCTCGGTGCGCCAGAGCGTCAGGCGGGCATGGGCGGCGGCGAGGCGTTGGCCTCGCGGCCCGTCCTTCGAGACGGCCCTTCGGGCCTCAGGATGAGGGTGGCGGCTGTGGCTGGATCCTTCTCCAACCTGTGCCACACCCACATCCTCATCCTGAGGGCCGCTGAAGGCGGCGTCGCGAAGGATGGGCCGCGCACTCAAGCCGGCCTGTCCCGAAGGCTCGAAGGATGGGTCGCGCTCTCCGGCCGCATCCGCCAGCGCATCCAGCAGCCGTCCCGCACGGCCCGGCGCCACGGCCATCAGGTCGTCGTCGTCGAGCCCGAACAGGGGACTCTTCAGCACGGAGGCGAGCGCGAGGTCGTCGTCCGGCGTCGTCATGGCGTCGCCGAGCGCGAGCAGGTCCATGACGGCGATGTG
>JBEBSP010000101.1:0-9493 GCA_040394255.1 Agaricicola taiwanensis
CTGAACATCGGGGTTAACGCGGCCTTAAGTGTGGCTGGCGGATACCATTGGCATGGTTCGTCGTCATCGCCTCCGCGCCGCCCTGGCCCAGCTCGCCCTCTGGATGGCGACGCTCGCCTCCGTGGCCTACTTCGCGCATCATGCCGTCAGCGGCAATCGCGGCATTGTCGCCAAGCGCGGTTATGAGATGGAGATGGCCACCCTCGAGGCCGACCTGAAAAAGCTGAAGCTCGAACACGAGCAACTGGAGAGCCGGGTCGCGGCCCTGCGTCCGGCCCAGGTCGATCGGGATATCCTCGATCAGTTGGCGCGCGATCGGCTCGGTTACATGCACCCCGACGAGCGTGTGCTGGAGCGCAACTGATTCAGCTTTTCCAGGGCTGGTATTACATTTCCGCACTGAGCTATGCATGAATGCGCTTGGAAGCCTTCCAAAAATGCATGGTTCCACTTGCGTTGCGACGCGGCAAAAACCTTCATTTCTCTTCGAAAAATGCGGGGTTGTGAAAGCAATTCGCGATGCTCGCTTTTCATGAGGCGTTGCGCTAGTGTGCATCAAAATTCATACGACAAAAGTGGGAGAACGCATGGCCACGACAGCGAGCAAGACTGCTGCCAAGAATGGTCCTGGCACGGCTGCGAAAACCTCGCAGAAGATCGACTTCGACAAGGACGAGGAGCTTCACGCCTATCGTGAGATGCTTCTGATCCGCCGTTTCGAAGAGAAGGCCGGACAGCTCTATGGCATGGGTCTGATCGGCGGCTTCTGCCATCTTTACATTGGCCAGGAGGCTGTCGTCGTCGGCATGCAGATGGCGCTGGTCGAGGGCGATCAGGTCATCACCGCCTATCGCGATCACGCCCATATGCTGGCCTGCGGCATGGACGCCAAGGGCATCATGGCGGAGCTGACCGGACGGCGCGGCGGCTACTCCAAGGGCAAGGGCGGCTCCATGCACATGTTCAGCGTGGAGAAGAATTTCTACGGCGGTCATGGCATCGTCGGCGCCCAGGTCTCGCTTGGCACGGGCCTGGCCTTCGCCAACCGCTACCGCGACAACGGCAACGTCTCGCTGACCTATTTCGGCGACGGCGCCTCCAACCAGGGTCAGGTCTACGAGAGCTTCAATATGGCCAAGCTCTGGAACCTGCCGGTGGTCTACATCATCGAGAACAACCAGTACGGCATGGGCACCAGCATCAGCCGCGCCTCCGCCACCACGGATCTGTCGCAGCGCGGCGCATCCTTCGGCATTCCGGGCGAGCAGGTCGACGGCATGGATGTTCGCGCCGTTCGCGCCGCGGGTGAAAAGGCCGTCGAGTATGCCCGTTCGGGCAACGGCCCCTACATCCTGGAAATGCTGACCTACCGCTATCGTGGCCACTCCATGTCCGACCCGGCGAAATACCGGGCGAAAGAGGAGGTCCAGAAGATGCGCGACGAGCACGATCCCATCGAGCAGGTCAGGAAGCGCATCCTCGAAGGCAAGCTGGCGACCGAGGAAGAGCTCAAGGCGATCGACCAGGAGGTCCGCGCCGTGGTCAACGAATCCGCCGAGTTCGCCAGCTCCGATCCCGAGCCGGATCCGTCCGAGCTGTACACGGATATCCTGCGCTAAGATCTCGTCCGAATGTTCCGCGGCGCCCGTTTCAAAGAGGCGCCCGGACCATTCGGTGCCCGCTTATTGACTGGAAACGTCAAGGAACACCCGCAATGCCGATCGAAGTACTGATGCCGGCCCTGTCGCCGACCATGGAAAAAGGCAACCTGGCCAAGTGGCTGGTCAAGGAGGGCGACACCGTGAAGTCCGGCGACGTGCTCGCCGAGATCGAGACCGACAAGGCCACCATGGAAGTCGAGGCTGTCGACGAGGGCACCATCGGCAAGATCCTGGTCGAGGAAGGCGCGGCTGACGTCGCGGTCAACACGCCGATCGCGGTTCTGCTGGGCGAGGGCGAGAGTGCGGGGGACATCGCGTCCCGCCCGGTGTCCAAGGGCGATGAGGCCAAGGCCGACGACGCCGAGCCGAAGGGCGGCGAGAAGGCCGAAAGCAAGTCGGCCTCCGCTCCGGCGCAGGCAAAGACGCCGGCTCCCGCTGAACCCGAGGTGCCTGAAGGCACCGAGATGGTGACCCAGACGGTCCGCGAGGCGCTTCGCGACGCCATGGCGGAAGAGATGCGCGCCGATGATGCCGTCTTCGTCATGGGCGAGGAGGTCGCGGAGTATCAGGGTGCTTACAAGATCACGCAGGGGCTGCTGCAGGAATTCAGCGCCCGCCGCGTGATCGACACCCCGATCACCGAGCACGGCTTCGCAGGCCTCGGCGTCGGCGCGGCCTTCGTCGGCCTGAAGCCGATCGTCGAATTCATGACCTTCAACTTCGCCATGCAGGCGATCGACCACATCATCAACTCGGCCGCCAAGACGCTCTATATGTCGGGCGGCAAGATCCAGTGTTCGATCGTGTTCCGTGGCCCCAACGGCGCCGCCGCGCGCGTGGCCGCCCAGCATAGCCAGGATTACGCCGCCTGGTATTCGGCGATCCCCGGCCTCAAGGTGGTCGCGCCCTACACCGCCGCCGACGCCAAGGGGCTGCTGAAGGCCGCGATCCGCGATCCCAATCCGGTGATCTTCCTGGAGAATGAGATTCTCTACGGCCAGAGCTTCCCGGTTCCCAAGCTCGACGACTGGACCGTGCCGATCGGCAAGGCCAAGATCGCACGGCCGGGCAAGGATGTGACGCTGGTCTCATGGTCCATCGGCATGACCTACGCGCTGAAGGCCGCCGAGGAACTCGCCAAGGACGGCATCGAGGCCGAGGTGATCGACCTGCGCACCATCCGGCCCATGGACGTCGAGACCATCATCGAGTCGGTCAAGAAGACCGGCCGCTGCGTCACGGTCGAGGAAGGTTTCCCGCAGTCCGGCGTCGGCTCCGAGATCGCCGCCCAGCTTATGCAGCATGCATTCGATTATCTCGATGCGCCCGTGCTGCGTGTAACCGGCAAGGATGTGCCGATGCCCTACGCGGCCAACCTTGAAAAGCTGGCGTTGCCCTCGGTGGCGGAAGTGGTCGAGGCGGCCAAGTCCGTCTCGTATCGCTGAACGGGAGGGGATAAGATGCCGATCAACATCCTGATGCCCGCCCTGTCTCCGACCATGGAGAAGGGCAACCTCGCCAAATGGCTCAAGAAGGAAGGCGATACGGTCAAGTCCGGCGACGTGATCGCCGAGATCGAGACCGACAAGGCCACCATGGAAGTGGAGGCCGTCGATGAAGGCACCATCGGCAAGATATTGATCGCCGAAGGCACCTCCGACGTGCCGGTCAACGAGACCATCGCGATTCTTCTGGAAGAAGGCGAAAGCGCCAGCGACATCGGCAGTGCGCCGAAGGCGACGCCCAAGTCGGAAGCCAAGGCCGAGTCGAAGGCTGAAGCGCCGAAAGCGGTGGCCGAGCCGGCGCCTGCGGCCGCTTCCGCCAAGGCCAATGGCCATGTGGCGGGCGACCGTGTGTTCGCCTCGCCGCTGGCGCGCCGCATCGCCAAGGAATCCGGTCTCGACGTGTCGGCGATCAAGGGCGCGGGCCCGCACGGCCGTGTCGTGAAGCAGGACGTGGAAGATGCCCTCGCGAAGGGCACCGGCAAGGCCGCCCCGAAGGCTGCCTCCGGAGCGGCGGCCGCCGCGCCCGCCGGTGGCGGCGTCGCCCCCATGGCCGACGACAAGATCCGGGCCTTCTTCACCGAAGGCTCCTACGAGGTCGTGCCGCATGACAACATGCGCAAGGTCATCGCCAAGCGCCTGCTGGAATCCAAGCTCACCGTTCCGCATTTCTACCTCACGGCGGACTGCGAACTGGATGCCCTCCTGGCCCTGCGCGCGCAGATCAACGACGGCGCGCCGAAGGACAAGGACGGCAAGCCGGCCTTCAAGCTGTCGGTCAACGACCTGGTCATCAAGGCGCTGGCGCTCGCCCTCAAGCGCGTGCCGGACGCCAATGTGACCTGGACCGAAGGCGCCATGCTGAAGCACAAGGCGGCGGATGTCGGTGTCGCGGTATCGATCCCGAACGGTCTCATCACGCCGGTCATCCGCGATGCGGACACCAAGTCCGTGTCGGCCATCTCCAACGAGATGAAGGACCTGGCCAAGCGCGCCCGCGAACGCAAGCTGAAGCCCGAGGAATACCAGGGCGGCGTCACGGCCGTGTCCAACCTCGGCATGTTCGGCGTCAAGGAGTTCTCGGCCATCATCAACCCGCCCCATGCCACCATCCTGGCGGTCGGCGCGGGCGAGCAACGGCCCGTGGTCAAGAACGGCCAGCTGGCTGTCGCGACCGTGATGTCCGCCACGCTCTCGACCGATCACCGCGCGGTCGACGGCGCGCTGGGCGCGGAGCTTCTGGCGGCCTTCAAGGACCTGATCGAAAAGCCCATATCCCTGCTGGTGTGAGAGCGCCGGATCATGCGGCCCCCTGAAAAAGGCGTAGAGATCTTTTTCCGCTTCGCCGAGCCGCAGGATGCGCGCGACATCGCGGTCCTGTTCGATATGGCCAATGCGGGAAAGATCGCGGAGATGTGGACGCCCTACGCACAGGAGGGCGAAACCTGGGTGGATGTCGCGGTGCGTCAGATACTGACGCCCGGCACGAGCATAAGCCTCTCCGGCACGCTGGTGGCCGTCTGCGGGAACAGGACCGTCGGCATGCTGATGTGCCGTAACCTGTCGCCCGATCCGGTGGACTTCGGCAAGAGCACCGAGGACAGCCGGTCGTTCGATGAGTTGAAGGATCAGGTCCGCGGAAGCTTCTATCTGAGCATCATGGCCGTCTATGAGGAATGGCGCGGTTATGGGGTGGCCAAGAAGCTGCTCGATTTTGCAATCAGTGCTGCCTACCACGTCGGCAGCACGACGGTTTCGGCCATTGTGCATGAGAGCAACACCAAGCTTCTCGCGCATTACGCCAAACGCGGCATGGCCGTGAAATCATCCCGTCCTGCGGGCAAGCATCCGGCCTATGCGCCGGACAGCCAGTGGCTGCTGCTCACCTGCAGCCCGCCGGACGGCTTCATAGAAACGGAAACAGAGAAGAGCGATACCGATGGCAAACGAGTATGATGTGATCGTCATCGGCGGCGGACCCGGCGGCTACGTGACCGCGATCCGCTCCGCCCAGCTTGGCTTCAGGACGGCGCTGGTCGAGCGCGAGCACTTAGGGGGCATCTGCCTCAACTGGGGCTGCATTCCCACCAAGGCGCTGCTGCGGTCCGCCGAGATCTATCACTACATGACGCACGCCAAGGACTACGGTCTCTCGGCCGAAAAGGTCGGCTTCGACGCCAAGGCGGTGGTGGAGCGCTCGCGCGGCGTGTCCGGCCGGCTCAACGGCGGCGTGGGCATGCTTCTGAAGAAGAACAAGGTCGACGTGATCTGGGGTGAGGCCGTCCTCACCAAGCCGAACGAGGTCAAGGTCGCCGCATCCAGGAAGCCCGTGGTGCAGCCGCAGAACCCCGTGCCGAAGGGCACGCTGGGCGAGGGCACATACCAGGCAAAGCATATCATCATCTCCACCGGCGCCCGCCCGCGCGTCCTGCCGGGCCTGGAACCCGACGGCAAGCTGGTCTGGACCTATTTCGAGGCCATGGTGCCCGCCGCCATGCCGAAGAGCCTGCTTGTGGTCGGCTCCGGCGCGATCGGAATCGAGTTCGCCAGCTTCTACCGCACCATGGGCGCGGAGGTGACCGTCGTCGAACTCCTGCCGCAAATCCTCCCCGTCGAGGACGAGGAGATCGCCAAGCACGTCCAGAAGCGTCTGGAGAAGCAGGGCATCAAGATTCTCACGGGCGCGAAGGTCACCAAGCTCGACAAGAAGGGCGACAGCGTCACCGCCACCGTCGAGGCGACCGGCAAGAGCGAGGCCATCACCGTCGATCGCGTGATCTCGGCTGTGGGCGTGGTGTGCAACACCGAGAACCTCGGGCTGGAAACGCTGGGCGTGAAGCTCGACAGGGGCGCCATCGTCACCGACGGCTACGGCCGCACCAACGTCAAGGGCGTCTATGCCATCGGCGACGTGGCCGGCCCCCCCATGCTGGCGCACAAGGCCGAGCACGAGGGCGTCATCTGCATCGAGACCATCAAGGGTCTGCACACCCATCCGCTGGACAAGAACAAGATCCCGGGCTGCACCTACTGCCATCCGCAGGTGGCTTCCGTTGGCCTCACCGAGAAGAAGGCCAAGGAAGCCGGCCGCGACATCCGCGTCGGGCGGTTCCAGTTCATGGGCAACGGCAAGGCCATCGCGCTCGGCGAGGACCAGGGCATCGTCAAGGTGATCTTCGACAAGAAGACCGGTGAATTGCTGGGCGCCCACATGGCCGGCGCCGAGGTGACCGAACTGATCCAGGGTTTCGTGGTGGCGATGAACTGCGAGACCACCGAGGAAGAATTGATGCATGCCGTCTTCCCGCACCCCACCTTGTCTGAAATGATGCACGAGGCGGTGCTGGACGCTTACGGGCGCGTCATCCACATGTGAGGGATGACGTTCCCCCGTTGTGGAAGGAACCCCATCCGCTTCCCGAACGTTCAGGGCGCGGATGATCTTTCTTGAGGACGGTTGGAGACGGACATGAGTGGTGTGGGTTTTTTCGGTGCGATCATCATCGGCATCATTGCCGGCTGGATCGCGGAACGCGTAACGGGCCGCAGCCATGGCCTGATTACAAATCTGATCGTCGGTCTCGTCGGCGCTCTGCTCGGCGGGTTCCTAGCGAACCAGCTTGGCTATGGCTTCAACGGTTTCTGGCAAAGCCTGCTGGTGTCCGCGATCGGCGCGATCATCCTGCTGTTCATCCTCGGCCTCATACGCCGACGCTGACGGCGGCACGTCCCGCAGGATTTGACCAAGCAGGCTTTTGACGATGGGCAGGGCGGCCAGCGATGGCCGCTCGATCCATGTCCAGGACAAGGCCGCCAGCATTCCGGATGCCACGAGACTGGCCAGCACAAGCGCTGTAACGCTCCATTCCGGAAACACGATGTGCAGCGCTTGCTCGGCGGGCCAGCCGTAGAGGTAGATTCCATAAGACAGGTCGGTGCCCTCCAGCCAGCTTGCGACCGGCAGGCTCCGCGACAAGGCAAGCCACAGCGCCCCGTAGATTTCAGCGACATAGAGCAGCGGGCGCGTAACGCCGCCGAACACGCCGGCGGCGACAAGCACGGCGACGGCCAGGCCGAACAGGCGCGCATCCAGGGGAACGCCCGCGCGGAACCGCCATGCCGCCATGCCGATGGCAAAGCAGAAACCGAAGCGGATGGTGTGGCCGAGGGGCAGGTTGGCGGCGGCAAAATCGGCATGCGTCGCAAGCAGGACTTCCGCCAGGACGAAGCCTGCAACCAGCGCAACATGGATCGCCGGCTTCCGGTTGAGCGCGGAAAGGCCGAGCAGCAGAACACCCAGATAGGCCGCCATTTCATACTTCAGCGTCCAGATGGTCATCAGGACAATGTTCGTCGGAGCCCCGTTCTCGAACACACCCGGCAATGTGGCGTGCGCGTCGAACAGGACCGCGACGCGGAACAGATAGGAGCCGAGCTTCGCCGCATCGCCATAGGCCGCCAGCGGAAGCTGCGTCAGAAGCATGCCAGCCAGCATCGTCGCGCATGCCGCCGCCGCCAGCCCCGGAACGATGCGCAGTATCCGCGCGAGAATGAACCGGATGGCATCGGGATGACGCTCCCAGCTGGCCAGGATCAGAAACCCCGAAAGGCCGAAGAAGACGTTGACCGCGTGTTGCCCGAGCGATAGTCCGGTGACAGTCAGAAGAGGTTCGTCGAGGCCCGCCCCGGAAGAGATGTAATAGGCGTGGGAGATGACCACAGCCATTGCCGCCGCCAATCGAACCAGGGAGAAATTGTTTCGTTTTGAGACGAACGCTTCGTTTAGGGTCATGGGCCGCTCCGGAAACGGAACACTTGGGTTTCGAAAGACGCTGTTCTATGCTTGCTACGCATGTCCTGTGCCAGCGGATACCGCTAAACATCGAGATTTTCTCGAAGCCACAGCCGAACCATCCATCAAGGGTTAAAGCCATATGGCCGTGATGATCGATACCCTGAACGGGAAAGACCGGCGGCAGGTCCGCCATCCGGAAAAGCAGGCGCGCGTCGACGCTCCGATCCTGCGCAAGCCGGACTGGATCCGGGTGCGCGCCCCCGGCTCTCCCGTGTATCGCGAAACGCAGGACATCGTTCGCTCCAACAAGCTCGTCACGGTGTGCGAGGAGGCCGGCTGCCCCAACATCGGCGAATGCTGGTCGAAGAAGCACGCGACCTTCATGATCCTCGGCGACACCTGCACGCGCGCCTGCGCCTTCTGCAACGTGCGCACCGGCATGCCAGGTCCGGTGGACGCCGACGAGCCGCGCCGCGTGGCCGAGGCCGTGGCCAAGCTGGGCCTGCACCACGTCGTCATTACATCGGTCGACCGCGACGATCTGCGTGACGGCGGCGCGCAGCATTTCGCCGACGTCATCCGCGCCATCCGCGAGGCCAGCCCCGGCACCACGATCGAAATCCTGACGCCGGACTTCCTGCGCAAGGACGGGGCGCTGGAGATCGTCGTGGAGGCGCGTCCCGACGTCTTCAACCACAATCTGGAATGCGTGCCCTCGCTCTACCTCACGGTCCGTCCGGGTGCGCGCTATTTCCACTCCATCCGTCTCTTGCAGCGGGTCAAGGAACTCGACCCCGCGATGTTCACCAAGTCCGGCATCATGGTCGGCCTGGGCGAGGAGCGGAACGAAGTCCTCCAGTTGATGGACGACCTGCGCGTCGCGGACATCGATTTCCTGACCATCGGCCAGTATCTCCAGCCGACCAAGAAGCACCACGCCATCAGCCGCTTCGTGACGCCCGACGAGTTCAAGGCCTATGAGACCATCGCCTATGCCAAGGGCTTCCTGATGGTGTCGTCGAGCCCGCTGACCCGTTCCTCACACCACGCCGGGGATGACTTCGAACGGCTGCGTGCCGCACGCGCGGCACGCGCGCCGGCAGCCATAGCCGCCGAATAACGCTAGATTCGCACGCCGTTGCGGCCCGCGATGTCCTGGATGAACTGCCAGGCCACGCGGCCGGAACGTGCCCCTCGCGTGGTCGCCCATTCCAGTGCCTCGGAGCGGATCTGCTCCGGTGCGAGCGTCAGGCTCAGGCTCTCCGCATAGCTCTCGACCATCTCCAGGTATTCGTCCTGGCTGCATTTGTGGAAGCCGAGCCACAGGCCGAACCGGTCCGACAGCGACACTTTCTCTTCCACGGCCTCGCCGGGATTGATCGCGGTCGAGCGCTCGTTCTCGATCATGTCGCGCGGCAGGAGATGGCGCCGGTTGGACGTCGCATAGAAGATGACGTTGGCCGGACGGCCCTCGAGCCCTCCCTCGAGCGCCGCCTTCAGCGACTTGTAGGATGTGTCGTCGGGATCGAACGACA
>JBEBSP010000102.1:0-9464 GCA_040394255.1 Agaricicola taiwanensis
GCAGTTGTTCACGCCCTGCGCGAAATAGCGGTTGTAGGCGGCGAGCCGCGTGTCGTTGGAGACGGTCAGCCAGTCGTTGACGTCCCAGTTGAAGCGCGAGGTCACCATGTCGACCTGTGAATCGTCGAGGTCGGTCACCTTGCCGAGGTAGGTCGAGCGGGCGACGCCGAACTCAGGCATGGGCAGGCCGACGCCGCCCGCCGGTGTCAGGATGGGCAGGCCCATGTCGGGGCGGCGCTTTCCTTCCTGATGCAGGTAGTTGACCGTCCAGGTGCGATCGGTGCCAAGCCCGAAGCCGGCCGAGGCGAGGAAGCCCCAGCGATCGGAGAAGATGTTGTCGCGGTCGACGATCTCCTGGTCGTGGATCATGCCCACGAAGCGGATCGCGGTGGTGTCGTTGATCTGCTTGTTGATGTCGGCCTCGGCGCGCAGCAGCGGACCGTTTCCGAGCATGCCCTGCACGGCGTAGCTGTCGCCCAGATGCGCGTTCTTCAGGCTGTTGTTGACCACGCCGCCGCTGCTGCCCATGCCGAAGCTTTCCGACGAGGGGCCCTTGATGACGTCGACCTGCTCATAGGCGAAGCTGTCGCGCACATAGACGCCGAAGTCGCGCAGGCCGTCGGTGTAGATGTCGCCCTTGGCCTGGAAGCCGCGGATGCGGAACTGGTCGCCGTTCATGCCGCCGCCGCCTTCACCGATCGAGACGGTGACGCCGGGCACGTTCTTCAGCGCCTGGTCGAGCGTGGTGACGCCCTGCTCCTGAAGGGTCTTCTGGGTGATGACGTTGACGGTCTGCGGCACGTCCTGGACCGTGCCGGGCAGGCGGCTGAGGCCGGTGGTGGAGCGCAGGACATTGGGATCGCCGCGCCCGCCGTCGACGATGATCGGGGGCAATTCGACGGCGCCGTTGTTGGCGGCCTGCGGATCGTTGCCGCTGGCCGGTTTCGGTTTGGCTGCCTGTTGGGCGAGAGCATCGGAAGATGCGAAAGCTGCCAGAGAGAAGGCAAGACCGGCGGTCAATGCCTGTGAAGTTGTCTGCCGAAGTGAATGCAGATGCGTCGAGTTGTTCATCTTGGAAAGCCCCTTTCAATACCGCGTGGCTTCCCATAGTCGCTGAGGATGGACTCGCAACATCTATGTTTTAGAGCTATTCCATACTGTATTTCGTCTTGTTCTAAACTGGAATTGTAACAGCTCTAAAAGATGCCGCCACAGGTTGCGGCTCTTGAAGGTAAAATCGTCTCTTCTGCATATTTCGCGTGCATTGCGGCGAAGGAGCGCAACCCAAAAAAACACAAAACTCAAATCAATGTTGCCGTACTGCCACAGTCTGACGCCATCATGACGGCCACAGGGCTTTTTGCAGGCTCTCGATCCTGCCTGACTCGAGCGGAGGCAGCGGCTCGCCATCCATATGGGTGACGACACGCAAGCCGAGACTGCCGCTCAGGAAGACGCCCTGCGAGGCGAACAGGTCATCCACCGTCAGGGACCGCTCCACGGCCCCCATGGCGATCAGCGCGGCTCGGGTCACGCCCGGCAACGCCCCGTCGGAAACCGGCGGGGTCGCCATGCCGCCGCTGTCGAGGATGAACACGTTCGAGGCGCTCGCCTCGGCGATGCGTCCCGCGCTGTTGGTGAGGATGGCCTCGTCGCCGCCGTGCCGCGCGGCCTCCTGCCGGGCGAGGATATTGTCGAGGTAGTTCAGGGATTTGATCGACGACAGCGGCGAACGCTCGTTGCGCGAGACGGTGCGCGCCACCACGCAGCGCGCCGGCGGCGGGGCTTGGCCGGGCAGCGGAAAGGCCGCGATCATCACCGTCGGCCGCGCCTCCTGCGGAGGCAGCACGCCGCGCGGGCCGCTGCCGCGCGTCACGGTGAGTCGCAGCGAGGCGTCGCGCAGCCCGTTGGCCGCGAGCACATCCGCCAGCGCCGCCGCGACATCCACATCCGGCAGCGCAAGGCCGATCACCTCCGCGCCCCGCCTCAGCCGCGCCAGATGCGCGTCGAGCCGCACCACCGCGCCGCCGCGCGCCATCATGGTCTCGAACAGCCCGTCGCCCAGCAGGAACCCCCGGTCGGTCGGCGCGATCCGGGCCTCCGCCTCGGGCAGGATGGTTCCGTTGAGCCAGATCATCATGATGCGTCCCCCGTCACGGCGCGCAACAGCGGCGCCATCTTCACCCGGCTTTCCTCGAATTCGGCGGCGGGATCGGAATCGGCCACCACGCCGCCGCCGGCCTGCGCCAGCACGGTATCCCCGGCGCGGGTCAGCGTCCGGATGACGATGTTGCTGTCCATGGCGCCGTCGAAGCCGATCCAGGCCATGCTGCCGCAATAGGCATGGCGGCGGTGGGGCTCCAGTTCCCGGATGATCTCCATGGCCCGGATCTTCGGCGCGCCGGTGATCGATCCGCCCGGAAGGGTGGCGCGCAGCAGGTCGATGGGGCCAAGCCCCGCCTTCAACTGTCCTTGCACCACCGAGACGAGATGATGGACGGAGGCGAAGCTCTCCAGTCCGTTGAGCACCGGCACGGTGACGCTGCCGGTCTCGCAGACGCGGCCGAGATCATTGCGCATCAGGTCGGCGATCATCAGGTTCTCGGCGCGGTCCTTTTCGCTGGCGGCCAGTTCCCGCGCCAGCGCCGCGTCGCGTCCGCGATCGGCGTCGCGCGGCCGCGTGCCCTTGATGGGCCGCGTCTCCACCAGCCCCGAGGCGTCGAGCTTCAGGAAGCGTTCCGGCGAGGCGCAGAGGATCGACAGGTCCGGCCCGCAGCGCAGCAGGCCGGCGAAGGGCGCGGGGCTGAGACTTCGCAGCCGCCGGTAGAGCGTGAAATCGTCGAGACCGCCCGGCATCGTGCAGGCCAGCCGGTGGGTCAGGTTGGCCTGATAGATGTCTCCCGCATGAATGTAGTCGATGACGCGCCGGGCTGCGGTTTCCAGTTCCATCCGGCTCTGCTCCTCGCGCCACGGCCCGCCCGGCGTCCAGTCGATCGGCGGCAGGGCGTCCGGCGCGGCCTCCAGCCGCTCGATCACGGCGCGGGCGCGGGCCTCGGCGCGTCTGGCGCGGCCCTCCGCCGTCGTCTCGGGGTGGCCGCTGCTCGCCACCCAGGCGCGCCGCTCGGCGAGGTCGAAGGCGATGACGACATCATAGAGCCCGACGCACATGTCGGGCACCGGCAGCAGGCGCGGGGCGGGGGCGGGCAGGCGCTCCTCCAGATGCCGTCCGAGGTCGTAGCCGAAAAAGCCCATGGCTCCGGTGGTGAACGGCGCCGGTCCTTCCGCCTTGCCGGCGGCATGGGCCGCAAGCTCGCGCTCCAGCACCGTGAAAGGATCGCCCGGCACGGGCACGCCATCGACGCGCACGTCCTCGGCCGCCTCGATCACGCGGAAGGGGTCGACGCCGATGTAGCTGTAGCGCCCGCGCTCGCCGCCGCCGGCGGCGCTGTCCAGGAAGGCCGCGTGGCGATCGGAGGCGAACGGCGCGAAGGCCGTGAGCGGATCGCGAAAAGGCACTGGATAAATCGGCACCGGCTCGGATTCTCTGTTTTCAGGCGGTCGTGGATGATGCATGAGGCGCGGCTCGCGCACGTCGCCAGCCTTCGTGCCTCGAATGTGTCGTCGAAGAAACACAAATCACGCGCGGCGAAAAGCTGCGGAAACAGTCGCCGGCTATCAAGCCGCCAGCCAGCGCGAAAATATTTGAACCCGTCGCCCCGCCGCGGCGACCGACAGGCACGAACGATTTCTGGAGACGGATCATGACCTTTGCTTTGCTCGCCCTTCTGACACTGGCCCTCGGCGCCGTGGCCATGAGCCTCGGCGAGGCGTGAAGGGGGGCTGCTCCCCCATGTCGCTGCTTCGCCGCGCGGCGTCACCTCGACCGCGAGGTTCCGCCGGGTCAATGCAACACTGTGTGAAAAGGGTGTAACAACTGTTGCAAAAACGCCGGCCTGGCCCTAGGAGATGACGCCTCTCAGGGCATGGGAAACACGACATGGGCGAAGTCTACACCAACCTGGTCAACCGCATCCGAGCGCGGTTCAATGATCTGACCCCGCAGCAGCGCATCGCCGCGACCTATGTGCTGAAACGGCCCGACGACGTCGCCGTCCTGTCCATGCGGGGCCTTGCCGCCCGCGCCGCCGTGCAGCCGGTGACCTTCGTGCGGCTGGCCCGCGTGCTGGAGTTCCGGGGCTGGGAGGACTTCAAGGCTCCCTTCGTCGACCGCATGCGCGGCGCGCCCGATCTCTACTCCAAGCGCGCCGCCCGTCTGCTGGGGCTCGATCCGGCCACCCGCCTCATGGATGAGATGCACTCGGCCCACATCGCCGCCGTCGACGCCACCCGCGCGGTGAACACGCCGCAGAATTTCATCGCCGCCGCCGATGCGCTGCACTCCGCGCACAACGTCTTCATCGCGGGGTTCCGTTCGTGCTTCGGCCCGGCCTTCGCGCTGGCCTACGAATACCGGCTGTTCCGCCCGGAGGTGGTGCTGGTCTCGGCCATGGGCGGCACGCTGGAGGCCGAACTGCGCGCCGTCGGCCCGGATGATGTCGTGGTCATCATCGGTTTCCGCCCCTATTCGCGCGAGGCGCTGGTGGTGGCCGAACACGCCACCCGCAGGGGCGCGACCCTGATCGCGATCACCGACAGCCCGGTCGCCCCCTTCGCGCTGGGAGCCAACATCGCGCTGCATTTCGAGACCGAGGGACCGTCCTTCTTCCCCTCGCTGGTGGCGGCCTGGGCGCTGATCGAACAGCTCTTGAGCGTCATGGTCGCGCGCGGCGGCAATGCGGTGGTCGAACGGCTGAGATCGTCCGAGGCGCAGTTGCACGCACTGGGTGTATTCTTCGGTGAGGATGCAGCCGCAGTAACCGAAAGCATTGTCGAGCCGTGACGCAAGACGCTTCTGCGGTGAGGCGGATGCCGATACTTGAATCGAAAAGACCTCGGTAGCGCTTCATTGTGAAAATACGCTCGCCAGCGATCACGAAGTTTTTTATCAATAGCCTCGACGGAAATGAGTCAATGGGTCGTATAACCCGTTGATCGTCGCGGTGCTGAGGTCAGCCCCGCCCCATTGTCGAAGACGGGCTTTGTCGCTCGGCCCAGGA
This sequence comes from Agaricicola taiwanensis, assembly GCA_040394255.1. Taxonomy (GTDB): domain Bacteria; phylum Pseudomonadota; class Alphaproteobacteria; order Rhizobiales; family Methylopilaceae; genus Agaricicola; species Agaricicola taiwanensis_A. The sequence continues at coordinate 5,118 of JBEBSP010000102.1, forward strand.
GTCATGCATGCGTAAATCCGTGGTCGCCGTAGGAGCGCTCGTGGTGATCGGCGTCGTTGCCTTTGCCGCAACCTCCACCGACTGGGGGCGCGGCATCGTCGGCGGGACGAGCACTGGCGAGGCTTCGGCCCGGACGCCCGCCCGCGCACAGACAGTGCCGCCGGTCGAGACGGCCATCACGCGTGTCGAACGCGCCCGCCTTGAAATCCAGTCGGTCGGATCGCTGGCGTCGGACGAATCCGTCGTCCTGGCCGCCGAGGTCGCGGGCCGCGTGGCCGACATCCGTTTCACGGAAGGCGCGGCGGTGCGCAAGGGCGACGTCCTGGTCGAACTCGACAAGGCGCTGCTGACCGCCGAACTGGCTGACGCGGTGGCGCGCGGCAAGCTGGCCGAGGCCAATTTCGAGCGCGCCAACTCCCTGTCGCAGTCCGGCATCGGCACGCAGCGGGCGAAGGACGAGGCCATCGCCAACCTGGCGACGGCGCGCGCCGCGCAGGAACTGGTGCAGGTGCGCATCGACAAGACCGCGATCCGCGCGCCCTTCGACGGCGTCATGGGGCTTCGGCGGGTGTCGAACGGCGCCTATGTCCAGGCCGGAACCGAAATCGCCAATCTGGAGAAGATCGACACCCTCAAGGTCGATTTCCGCCTGCCGGAGAACAATCTGGCGGACGTGCAGATCGGGCAGGAGGTCGACATCCAGATCGACGCCCTGCCAAACCGGACCTTTCGTGGCGAAATCTACGCCATCGACCCGTTGATCGACGTCAACGGCCGGGCGCTGAAGGTGCGCGCGCGTCTGCCCAATACCGATAACACGCTGCGCCCCGGCCTGTTTGCCCGCGTCAAGGTGATCGGGGCCGATCGCGGCGCCGTCGTGGTGGTGCCCGAGGGCGCCATCGTGCCGCGCGCCGGCGAGGCCTTCGTGTTCAAGGTTCAGGACGGCAAGGCCGTCGAGACCAACGTCGTGCTCGGACAGCGCCGCAGGGGCGAGGTCGAGGTGACCGAAGGGCTTGCCGAGGGCGAGGTCGTGGTCGTCAGCGGCCAGGCCCGCGTCCGCAACGGCGGGCAGGTCGAGGTCGTCGGCCAGGCGCCGGTAAGCTGATGTCGGGCGCGCGGCCCATCCTTCGAGATGCCTTGTTGCGCAAGGCTCGGGATGGGGTCGTCGGGTTTGGCGAACCTGTCTTGCAGGGCTTCGGCATCCACTCCCTCATCCTGAGGAAGCCGCGCAGCGGCTGTCTCGAAGGATGGGCCGCACACTCCATACCCATAAGGCACTGACCCCATGCGGCTTTCGGAAATCTGCGTCGAGCGTCCCGTCTTCTCCACCGTCATGAGCATCATGCTGGTGCTGGTGGGCGTGGTCTCCTACGACCGCCTGGCGGTGCGCGAATACCCCAGCATCGACGAGCCGGTGGTCTCGGTGACGACGACCTATCCCGGAGCTTCGGCCCAGATCATCGAAAGCCAGGTGACGCAGGTGCTGGAAGGCTCGCTCGCCGGCATCGAGGGCATCGACGTGCTGGAATCCACCAGCCGCCAGGAATCCAGCCGCATCAGCATCCGTTTCCGTCTCGACATCGACCCCGACGTCGCCGCCAGCGACGTGCGCGACCGCGTCTCGCGCGTGCGCCGCCAGCTTCCCGACGAGATCGAGGAGCCACGGATCGCCAAGGTCGAGGCCGACGCCCAGCCGGTGCTGTTCATCGGCTTCACCAGCGACCAGCTCAACCAGCTGGAGGTCACCGACTACGTCAACCGCAACGTGGTCGACCGGCTGAAGAACCTGACCGGCGTCGCCGACGTGAACATCTTCGGCGAGCGCCGTTTCGCCATGCGCATCTGGATCGACCGCCAGCGGCTGGCCGCTTACGGCCTGACCGTTCAGGACGTCGAAAGCGCCGTTCGCGCGCAGAATGTCGAAATCCCGTCGGGGCTCATCGAGAGCGCGGACCGCGAGTTCACGGTGCTGTCGCGCACCGGCCTGACCGATCCCGAGGAGTTCCGGCAGATCGTGGTGAAGCTCGCCGACGGTTATCAGGTCAAGCTGGGCGATGTGGCCAAGGTCGAGATCGGCGCGCGCGACGAGCGCCGCGGCAGCCGCTTCAATGGCAAGACCGCCGTCATCACCGGCATCGTCAAGCAGGCCACGGCCAACCCCCTGATCGTATCGGAGGCCGTCCGCGCGGTCCTGCCGGACATCGTGGAGAGCCTGCCCGAGGGCATGACCGCCCAGATCGGCTACGACAGCGCGGTCTTCATCGACCGTTCGATCGGCGCCGTCTTCACCACCATCGTCGAGGCCATCGTGCTGGTCGTGCTGGTGATCTTCTTCTTCCTGCGCACCTTCCGGGCCTCGATCATCCCCGTGGTCACGATCCCGGTGGCGCTGATCTCGTCCTTCGCGATCATGTTCGCGCTCGGCTTCACCATCAACACGCTGACCCTGCTGGCCATGGTGCTGGCCATCGGCCTCGTGGTCGACGACGCCATCGTGATGCTGGAGAACGTCTACCGCCACGTCGAGGAAGGCATGAAGCCGTTCGAGGCGGCCATCAAGGGCGCGCGCGAGATCGGCTTCGCCATCGTCGCCATGACCATCACGCTGGCGGCGGTCTATGCCCCGATCGCCTTCGCGCAGGGCCGCACCGGCCGGCTGTTCCTGGAATTCGCCCTGACGCTGGCCGGCGCGGTGCTGGTCTCGGGCTTCGTCGCGCTCACGCTGACGCCCATGATGTGCTCCAAGCTCCTGAAGCACGAGAAGAAACACGGCCGCGTCTTCAACGCGCTGGAGCGTGGCTTCGTCGCCATGACCGACGGCTACCGCCGTCTTCTGACCGGCGCACTGCGGGTCAAGCCGCTCGTACTTGTGTTCGGTGCCGCCGTCGCACTGTCGAGCGTGTTCTTCTTCACCAGCCTGCCTCAGGAACTGTCCCCGGTGGAGGATCGCGGCACGGTCCGCCTGTTCGGCACCGGGCCGGAAGGCGCGACCATCGCCTACACCGGCCGCTATGCCCTCGAAGCCGAGAAGATCCTCAGCGAGACGGCGGACATCAGCTCCTACCTCGTCATCACCGGCTTCCCGCAGGTGCAGAACCTGTTCGGCTTCGTCGCCATGACCGACTGGGCCGACCGCAAGCGTTCGCAGCAGGAGGCCGTGGCCGAGGTCCAGGCGAAACTGGCGAAGATACCCGGCGTCAGCGCCTTTGCCAGCAATCCCCCCTCGCTGGGCGGCGGCGGCGGTCTCGGCTCCAAGCCCATCCAGTTCGTGATCCAGACCTCGGGCACCTACGAGGAGCTTCAGCAGGCCTCCAACACCCTGATGCAGCGGGTCCAGGAAAACCCGATGTTCCAGAACGTGGAGAACGATCTGGTGCTGAACAAGCCCGAGATATCGGTGGCCATCGATCGCGCCAAGGTGGCCGACCTCGGCCTCGACGTCTCGGTGATCGGACGCACGCTGGAAAGCCTGCTCGGCGGGCGTCAGGTCACGCGCTTCGAGCGCGAGGGCGAGCAATACGACGTCGTCATCCAGCTCTCCGCCGCCGACCGCGCCACGCCGCAGACGCTGGACACGATCTTCGTGCGCTCGCCCTCCGGCGAGATGATCCAGCTCTCCAACATCGTGTCCTTGCGGGAAACGGTCGCCCCGCGCGATCTGCGGCGCTTCAACCAGCTGCGCGCCGCCACCATCAGCGCCAACCTCGCCCCCGGCGCCTCCACCGGCACCGCGCTCCAGTTCATGGAAAACCTCGGGCAGGAGGTCCTGCCCGACACCATGCAGACCGACTACGCCGGCCAGAGCCGCGAGTTCATCACGTCCAACCAGAGCATCGCGCTGGTCTTCATCCTGGCGGTGCTGTTCATCTATCTGGTGCTGGCGGCCCAGTTCGAGAGCTTCGCCGATCCCTTCATCATCATGCTTTCGGTGCCGCTCTCCATGACCGGCGCGCTGGCGGCGCTGTGGCTGACGGGTGGCTCGCTCAACGTCTATTCCCAGATCGGCCTCGTCACGCTGGTCGGCCTCATCACCAAGCACGGCATCCTGATCGTGGAATTCGCCAACCAGCAGCAGGAAGCCGGGCTGGGCAGGCTGGAGGCCGTCATCGAGGCCGCCGTGCTCCGCCTGCGGCCGATCCTGATGACCACCGGCGCCATGGTGTTCGGCGCGCTGCCGCTGGCTCTGGCGACCGGCGCGGGGGCGGAGAGCCGCCAGCAGATCGGCTGGGTCATCGTCGGCGGCATGACGCTGGGGACGGTGCTGACGCTGTTCGTGGTGCCGACGGTCTATGCCCTGCTCGGACGCCGCCACGTGGCGCGCGGCCACGAGCACGGCGATGCTGCGGC
>JBEBSP010000103.1:0-9420 GCA_040394255.1 Agaricicola taiwanensis
CCCCCACGACTTTCGTCACTGGAACCTAAATCCAGCGCGTCTACCAGTTCCGCCACGCCCGCGCCGGACGTCCCGTCCGCTCGCCGCGTCCGGTTCGGCGGGTCTATAGCACGCCAATCACGGCATGCACCAGAAAATGACATGCAGACCCTAGCCACAGGACAGGGGGTCGCTGTAGCGCCATTGCGACGGCTCATCCAGCAGCGAACGGATCACAGCGCGCAGAGCGTCGGGCAAGTCTTCCGCGATCATACCGGGCCCCAGCAGTTCCGCGGCCCTGCCATGGATCCAGACGGCGGCGCTGGCGGCCTCGAACCCCGGCATCCCCTGGGCGAGCAGCCCTCCCATTATTCCGGCAAGCACATCGCCCGAGCCTGCGGTGGCAAGCCATGGCGGTGCGTTGTCGGCCAGGCTGCAGCGGCCGTCGGGCGCAGCAACAACGGTATCCGCCCCCTTCAGCACCACCACGGCTCCCGTCGCCATGGACAATCGACATGCACGCTCAAGTTTTGAATCAGAATCCGGAAACGGCGCGAATCCATTGGCCAACCTGGAAAACTCGCCGTCATGCGGGGTCAGAACCACCGGTGCGGCACGCGACTTGACGGCCTGCGCCAGTGCGGAGCCTCGTCCTTCGAAACTCGTCAGCGCATCGGCGTCAAGAACAACGGCGGGATGAGCGCGCAACGCCGCCAATACCTTGAGCCTTGTTCCTTCCCCCACTCCAGCGCCCGGACCAATGACCAGCGATGTGATGCGCCGGTCCTCAAGCTGGATGGATAAATCATCGGCATCCACCAGGTTTCGCACCATCACCGCTTCGAGAGCGCTGGCGAGAATGGCCGCGGCCTCCGGAGGCCCTGCAGCGGTTACAAGACCCGCACCCGCACGCAGCGCCGCGCGCGCAGCCAACCGCCCCGCCCCTGTGGTGAGGGCGCCGCCGGTCACGATGAGGGCGTGACCCCGGGTGTATTTATGGCTGTCGCTGCGCAAGATGGGCAGCGCATCACGCCAAAGCCCGCGGCGGTTGGCAAAGATTTTTGGCGCAAGGCCTGCCACCACATGGTCGGAAATGCCGATATCCGACAACAGGCGTTCACCGGACAGCCGGCGGCCCGGAAGCAGCATGTGGCACAGCTTCAGCCGGGCGAATGTGACCGTCATGTCGGCCTTGATCGCGGTCCCCATGACCCGACCCGTCCGGCCATCCACGCCAGAGGGGATATCCACGGACACGACCGGCAATCCCGATGATGACACCAGCCTGATCGCATCGGCGGCACGCCCTTCAACAGGCCGCGAGAGCCCGGTACCGAACAGGGCATCCACGATAAGCTCGACATCCAGCCTCAAATCCTCGACCGGCTCGACAGGCCCGGACCAATCAGCAGCCGCGGATGCCGCATCGCCCTTCAAGCCGGAACGATCACCCAGCAGAGCGACGCGGACCGCCATGCCGGCTTCCGCGAGATGACGTGCGGCCACAAAGCCGTCGCCTCCGTTGTTGCCGGCACCGCACAGGATCAGGACATGCCGTACAGCGGCGTAACGGTGGAGGATCGCATCGGCCACCGCCCTGCCCGCCCTCTCCATCAAGACACGGCCGGCCACACCGCCCGCGATCGCAGCACGATCAGCGGCAGCCATTTGGTCGGGCGTGAGAACCTCTAGCTTGCTCATGCCGGCATTGTCGGAAACCCGCAGCATAACGCAACAGGCGGCGAACGCCTATTTTATCGGCAATCAGACTATTATTTAGGCAATCAATCGACCGATCACCCGCCCGCCACTAGCCAGACTTTAGCTATCACGTTGTATTTTCTTGATTTTTCCCAACGCGCTTGACTTGGCACGTTCGGTGCTAGCGTAAAGGCGGCTCGTTCCCCACCCCAGTTCGGGCGACAGCCGAGGAGACGCAGGAGCAATGAAAAAGATCGAAGCGATCATCAAACCCTTCAAGCTGGACGAAGTGAAAGAAGCCCTTCAGGACGTTGGAGTCCAAGGCATCACCGTCACCGAGGCCAAAGGCTTCGGCCGACAGAAGGGCCACACCGAGCTTTATCGTGGAGCGGAGTATGTCGTCGACTTTCTGCCCAAGGTGAAAATCGAGGTGGTGCTCGGCGACGATATGGTCGAGCGCGCTGTCGAGGCCATCCGCAAGGCAGCCCAGACCGGACGCATCGGAGACGGCAAGATCTTCGTTTCCAGCATCGAGGAAGCCATCCGGATTCGTACCGGCGAGACCGGCAACGACGCGATCTGAGCCACGGACTTTCCTGAAGTTCCGGACAATCGCGCAATCAATCAGAAGCAGCACACACAAGGATCTCATTCATGAAGACCGCCAAGGACGTCTTGAAGTTCATCAAGGACAACGACGTCAAATACGTAGATCTTCGCTTCACGGACCCCAAGGGCAAGTGGCAGCATGTCACCTTCGACATCACCATGGTGGATGAGGAGTTCTTCGAGGACGGCCAGATGTTCGACGGCTCCTCGATCGCCGGCTGGAAGGCCATCAACGAATCCGACATGCTGCTGATGCCGGATCCCACGAGCGCCTGCATGGACCCGTTCTTCGCGGCCCCCACGCTGTCCGTCGTCTGCGACGTGCTCGAGCCCACCACCAATGAACCTTACGAGCGCGATCCGCGCGGTATCGTCAAGAAAGCCGAAGCCTATTTCAAATCCACCGGCATCGGCGACACCGTCTACTTCGGCCCCGAGGCCGAGTTTTTCGTGTTCGACGACGTACGCTTCTCGGCCACGCCCTACAACACCGGCTTCAAGCTCGACGCCACCGAGCTGCCGACCAACTCCGACGCCGAGTATGAGACCGGCAACATGGGCCACCGCGTCCCGATGAAGGGCGGCTATTTCCCGGTGCCCCCGGTCGACAGCGGACAGGACATGCGCGGCGAGATGCTGGCGGCCATGCAGGCCATGGGCGCCGTCGTGGAAAAGCACCATCACGAGGTGGCTTCCGCGCAGCATGAGCTCGGCCTGAAGTTCCAGCCGATCGTGCCGATGGCCGATCATCTTCAGATCTACAAGTACGCCATCCACAACGTGGCCCAGAGCTATGGCAAGACCGCGACCTTCATGCCGAAGCCGGTCTATGGCGACAACGGCTCGGGCATGCATTGCCACATGTCGATCTGGAAGAACGGCAAGCCCGTGTTCGCCGGCGACCGCTATGCGGGCCTGTCCCAGGAATGCCTGTGGTACATCGGCGGCATCATCAAGCACGCGAAGGCCATCAACGCCTTCACCAACCCGACGACCAATTCCTACAAGCGCCTGGTTCCGGGCTTCGAGGCTCCCGTGCTGCTGGCCTATTCGGCCCGCAACCGCTCGGCGTCCTGCCGTATTCCGTGGACCAACAACCCGAAGGCCAAGCGCGTCGAGGTTCGTTTCCCCGATCCGGCCGCCAACCCCTATCTCGCCTTCGCGGCGCTGCTCATGGCCGGTCTTGACGGTATCGTGAACAAGATCGATCCGGGCCAGGCCATGGACAAGGACCTCTACGACCTGCCCGCCAAGGAACTCAAGAAGATCCCGACCGTCTGCGCGTCGCTCCGCGAAGCTCTCCAGTCGCTGGACAAGGATCGCGAGTTCCTCAAGAAGGGCGGCGTGTTCACCGACGACCAGATCGACAGCTACATCGAACTCAAGATGCACGATGTGATCCGCTTCGAGCACACCCCGCATCCGGTCGAATACGATATGTACTACTCGGTCTGACACCCGGCCCCAAAGCCTTGGAATATGAGGCCCGGAGGACATCGTCCTCCGGGCCTTTCCCTTTCCGGAAAGGCTTTCTTCACCTCACAGGAGGAGCCGGACGGCGATCTGCCCGGAAGGGCTTGACTTGGCGAATCGACGGGAGCAAGCTGGCTTTATTCAGGAAGTGGAGGTCTACGAAAATGACGCCACCGGAGAGTAAGTAAGCTGTCGCCCGCCAGTATAGCTCCTCGCCATCAGGCCAGCGACAGATACGCTAAAAATCTATAATGCCACAACGGCAGACCTGCTTTGATTGAAACCTTTCGGCTGGCATTCACGAATGTGCCTATGAAGAAGATCAATTGAGTCAGAGCTGACGTAAAACCGGAAAATGATCCGACGAGGCTTGCATATAGAGCCCCCTTTCATAGCGGCGAGCTCCTCACCCGAACGCAACGCCCATCCCGGATAGATATCGCCCCGTTCTGGCCACGCCACGACGGGGCGTTGTCATGCCGGAGCCCTCCCGCAAGCAAGCCATGGCCTGCAACGGACCGCCGCTTCGGCTGCACGGACCGCATCTTCGCGCCATGATCGCAGGTTCGAGGCGGATCGGACGCCCGTCGCGACGACGGAACAGCCCGCGCTCGAATAGGACAAAATACCTTGCAGCGTGACACTGGATATGCCATACTGTGTCTGACTGGGGCTGGCGGGCTCAAGGCCCATCCTTCAGACGGCCGCCGCGCGGCTTCCTCAGGATGACGTTGATGGACTGAGCCGGCTCTTTTTCAGCGCTTCAGCACTCTCCGCCTTGGCCTGAGAGACTGGCCGATAATGATTGGCTTTATTCCAATGGCCTGGCTTTGGGTTGGTGTAGCCGTCACCGTCTTCGGCGGCGTCAGAGTGCGCGGCCCATCCTTCGAGACAGCCGCCGCGCGGCTTCCTCAGGATGAGGATGGTGGGCTTGGAACGCTCTTTTCAGCCTTTCCGCATAGTCCGCCTCATCCTGAGGATGCCCGCAAAGCGGGCGTCTCGACGGATAAACCGCGCGGCTCCGGTCACTCCACGGACAGGCTGATCTCCCCCAGCCCCTCGATGCCGCCCGCGACCTTGTCGCCGGCGACCAGCGCGCCGACGCCCTCGGGGGTGCCGGTCATCAGGAGATCGCCCGGCTCCAGGCGCACGAGGCCCGACAGATAGGACAGCGCCTCGGCGACGTTCCAGATCTGCTTGGCGAGATCGCTGTCCTGGCGAATCCCGCCGTTGACCGACAGCCAGATGCGTCCCTTGTCCGGATGCCCCACGTCGGAAACCGGGCGCAGCGCGGTCATGGGAGCGGACCGGTCGAAGCCCTTGGCCATGTCCCAGGGACGTCCGGCCTTCTTGGCCTCGGCCTGGAGGTCGCGGCGGGTGAGATCGATGCCCACGGCATAGCCATGGACATGGTCCAGCGCCTTCCCGACGGGGATGTCCGCCCCGCCCTGGCCGATGGCGACGACCAGTTCGATCTCGTGATGGAGGTTTTGCGTCGCCGGGGGATAGGGAATGGACGACCCGCTCGGCACCACGGCGTCGGACGGCTTGGTGAAGAAGAACGGCGGATTGCGGTCCGGATCGCCGCCCATTTCGCGGGCGTGGTCGGCGTAGTTCTGGCCGACGCAATAGATGCGCCGCACAGGGAACGTCCGGTCCGAGCCCTCGATCGGCAGGACCGACGGAGCGAGCGTGAAAACAGTCGTCATGACATCCACCACGATGCTGATAGGGGCGATACGGCTTCCCTCATGGCATGATGCGGAAACAATTGCATCCGCGACGAAGGAATTGCGCCCGGAACGATGTTCCTGCTTTATCATCCTTTCCTTGGCGAGGATGAACCACAAGCCGTCGTGTTGCGGCGCGCGCCATGCGATAATCGGGCACTTGAGCGAATCAGAATGAGCGGCATGGAAGACGGCAAGGATCTTTTCGGTTCACTGGCGGACGTGGCGGCGCGGCACACCAGCGCGGCGAAACCGCGCCCGGAACCGGCGGCGGCGCGCGAGACCGCCAGCTACACCGCCGCGGACATCGAGGTGCTGGAGGGGCTTGAGCCCGTGCGCCGCCGTCCGGGCATGTACATCGGCGGCACCGACGAGAAAGCGCTGCATCACCTGTTCGCCGAAGTCATCGACAACTCCATGGACGAGGCCGTCGCGGGCCACGCCACCTTCATCGCGGTCGACCTCGACGCGGAAGGCACCATCACGGTGACCGACAACGGGCGCGGCATCCCCATCGATCCGCATCCGAAATTCCCGGACAAATCGGCGCTGGAAGTGATCTTCACGACGCTGCATTCGGGCGGCAAGTTCTCCAACAAGGCCTACGAGACCTCCGGCGGCCTGCACGGCGTCGGCATCTCGGTGGTCAACGCGCTGTCGGACCGGCTCGAAATCGAGGTGGCGCGCAACCAGCGGCTCTACCGCCAGAGCTATTCGCGCGGGACGCCGCAAGGCGCGCTGGTCGACGCGGGCGCGATCAACAACCGGCGCGGCACGCGCATCAGGTTTCACCCCGATCCGACCATCTTCGGCGCCGGGGCGCGCTTCAAGCCGGCGCGGCTGTTCGCCATGGCGCGGTCGAAGGCCTATCTCTTCGGCGGCGTCGAAATCCGCTGGACCTGCGCGCCCGAACAGCTCGGCGCCGACAACCATGTGCCGGACAAGGCGACGTTCCATTTCCCCGACGGCCTGAAGGATTATCTCGGCGCGCAGCTGGAAGGCGACAGCCTGCTGGCCGACGGGTTGTTCTTCGGCAAGGTCAAGGTCAACGGCGGGCCGGAGGCGGTGGAATGGGCCATCGGCTGGCTCGAACAGGGCGACAGCTTCGTGCGCTCCTACTGCAACACCATCCCGACGCCCGACGGCGGCACCCATGAACAGGGCCTGCGCTCGGCCCTGCTGCGCGGCCTCAGGGCCTATGGCGACCTGATCGGCAACAAGAAGGTCAAGGACCTCACCTCGGACGACGTGATGGGCGTCGCCTGCGCCATGCTGTCGGTGTTCGTGCGCGAGCCGGAATTCCAGGGCCAGACCAAGGAACGGCTGGCGACGGCGGAAGCCGCGCGCATCGTCGACCAGACCCTGCGCGACCCCTTCGACCACTGGCTGGCCAAGCAGCCGCAGACGGCCAAGCGCCTGCTCGACAAGGCGCTGGAGCGGGCGGACGAACGCCTGCGCCGCCGCGCCGAGAAGGAAACGCTGCGCAAGACCGCCACGCGCAAGCTGCGCCTGCCGGGCAAGCTGGCCGACTGCTCGCAGGACACGGCATCGGGCGCGGAAATTTTCATCGTCGAAGGCGACAGCGCCGGCGGCTCCGCCAAACAGGCGCGCGAGCGGCGCAACCAGGCCATCCTGCCGCTGCGCGGCAAGATCCTGAACGTGGCCAGCGCCGCCGACGGCAAGCTGGCGCAGAACCAGCAATTGTCCGACCTCATGCTGGCGCTGGGGTGCGGCACGCGCGGCGCCTACCGCGACGATGACCTGCGCTACGAGCGGGTCATCATCATGACCGACGCCGACGTGGATGGCGCGCATATCGCCTCCCTTCTCCTCACGTTTTTCTTTAGGGAAACCCCCGAACTTATTAAAAACGGCCATCTTTTCCTTGCCGTTCCGCCACTCTTCCGGCTGACCCATGGCGGCAAGACCGTCTATGCCGGATCGGACGCCGAGAAGGACGAGATGGTCAAAACGCTGTTCAAGGGCAAGAATGTCGAGATCGGGCGGTTCAAGGGCCTTGGCGAGATGATGCCGCAGCAATTGCGCGAGACCACCATGGACCCCCGGAAGCGCAGGCTGCTGCGGGTCGTGGTCGACGAGGAAATGCGCGGCGAGACCAAGACGACCGTCGAGGAACTGATGGGCACCAAGCCCGAGACGCGCTTCCGCTTCATCCAGGAGCGCGCCGCCTTCGTCGAGGAACTGGACGTGTGAATGGGTGATGCCGGGCTGCAAACGGCCTGCCCCATTCACGGAGAACCGCTTGAGCTTTAGACATCGAGGACGATCATCATGAACCGCCCCCTCTCCCAGCTCGCAGCGGCGAGCATCGTCGCGCTTTCCGCCGGTTGGGCGATGGCGCAGACCTCGCCGGTGCCCAGCGGGCCGCAGAATACCCCCGACAACACGCCGCGGCAGATCGATATCCCCTCGGGATCGCAGAACACGCCAGCGCCGGCGATCCAGCCGGACGCGGCGGAATCCGCCGATGCGCTGCCCTCGGTCGAACCGCTCGGCGCCATCCCGCCGGTGATCGAGGTGATCGACCCCACGGTCTTCGCGGTGCGGATCGTCGGCCCCTGGACCGACAAGGATGTGCAGGGCTTCAGCCGGGTGATCCTGGTCGCCGAGGGCGACACCCCCCGGCTCTATGTCCAGTGGATGGAGCAACCGGCCGATGACGAGCCCTCCGTGCGGGCGACCGTGGAGGTCGAGCAGGTGGCCACCGACAAGCTGGTGTTCGGCGATATCCGCGTCGAGGCATCCCGGAACGACGCCTCGGTGTTCCTCGACACCCGCGTCGACGTCCAGGGCTTCCGCGAAACCTATGTCTTGAACGTGGGCGGCCCGGGGCAGATTCAGTTCGGCCCGGCGACCAACTGACAGGCGGGTGATGCCGGGCCGCGAACGGCGGCTTCAGCTTCTCCAGCGCTCAAAAGCCATCGTTCCCGCCACGGCGTGACCCGTTTTCAGAAACAGGCGGCGGATGCTACCGGCCCGCGCTGATGATGCCGCGCGTGGTGGTGACGACCCAGCGGTTGCCGGCGCGGCGGATGTTCTGCACCACGCCGCCGCCGGGCAGGACCGAGCCCTGCACCACTTCGATCATGCCCCAACGGCCCTCGATCAACGCCACGCCGCCGTAGACGTCGCGCAGCACCCAGTCGCGCAGCACGGGCGAAGCCGGGGCGGTGCGCTCCGGGCCAGCGGACGCCGCCGACGGGCGCGCCACCGTTATGTTGCCGATGTCCGACGGGCGCGGTTGCGGCAGAGGGTTGCCGGCGGCATCCAGGCCGCCCGTCGAGGCGGTCACCGGATCGCCGTCGGTCGCCGGGGCCGTGCCGGCCCCATCCTGCGCGGCCGCCTGTGCCGGGGCCGATGGCGCGGATGCGGCGGCGGTCTGCGATCCCTGGCCCGCAGAGGCGTTCTGCTCGGCCCGGTCGAGACGGGCGGTCAGATCGGCGATCTTCGCCGCCTGGTCCTTCTCAAGCTTTTCGACGCGTTGCGCGAGATCGTCGAGACGCTTCGCGCTCTCGGCGTCGGCCTGTTCAAGGCTGTCCTTCAGGGCGCGCATTTCGCCGGCCAGGGCGCTGTCTTCCTGCGCACGGGCGACCGGCGTGGGCTCGGCCGGAATGTCGCGGCCGGCCTGCGCGCTGTCGCTGATCCTGGGCGGCGGGCTCGCCCCTTCCCCGGCCGTGCGGCCGAAGGGCAGGAACGGCGCCAGGATACCGGTCCAGGCCAGCCCGGCGACCACGGCGGCCGCGAGCAGGGCCACCAGCGTCCTGCGGCCGCGCCGGGACGCGTTCGGGCTGCGCGGATGATCGCCCGCCAGGAGGCGCGCGGTGCGCACCGGCGGGGCCTCGCCCGCCCTTGGCGACGGCTTGACGGCCACCTCGGGAGCGGCCTTCGCCTGCGGCTCCGGCTGCGA
>JBEBSP010000104.1:0-9402 GCA_040394255.1 Agaricicola taiwanensis
GGCCGATGTTGCCTTCCTGGATCAGGTCGAGGAATTGCAGGCCGCGGTTGGTGTATTTCTTGGCGATGGAGATCACGAGCCGCAGGTTGGCCTCGACCATTTCCTTCTTGGCCTGCCGGGCCTCGCGCTCGCCCTTCTGCACCATGTGGACGATCTTGCGGTATTCTTGGATTTCCAGGCCCGTCTCGCTCGCCAGCGTGGCGATCTCGCCGCGGATGTCGGTGATGGTGTCGGTCTCGGCGGCCAGCAGCGATTTCCAGCCGCGACCGCTGGCGTTGGCGATGCGCTCCAGCCAGTTCGGGTCGAGCTCGGAGCCCTGATACTCGCTGAGGAAGGCCGTGCGGTTGACGCCATAGCTGTCGGCCAGCCGCATCAGGCGGCCTTCCAGCGACACGAGCTGCTTGTTGATGCTGTAGAGCTGCTCGACCAGATTGTCGATGCGGTGCTGGTTCAGCGACAGCGATTTCACGTCGAGGACGATCTCGTCCTTCAGTGCGGCGTATTTCTTGTCCTGTGCCGGCGTGGACGGCTTGTTCTCAAGGCGGCTGGCCGCGTTCTGATCCTGCAGCTTGCGCAGCTTCTTGTAGTTGTCGGCAATCTTGTCGAAGGTCTCCAGAACCTTCGGCTTGAGCTCGGCTTCCATGGCGGCGAGCGAGGGATTGCCCTCGCCTTCGTCGTCATCCATGTCGCCGTCGGCCGGGGTTTCGCCCTCGGCTTCGCCCTTCGCAGCGGCGGTTTCCTCAGCGGGCTTCTGGGCCTCGCCCTCTTCCCCTTCGGCCGCGCCCTTTCCTTCCGGATCGGCGTAGGTCGCCTCAAGGTCGATGATGTCGCGCAACAGCACCTTGGCTTCGTTCAACTCGTCGCGCCAGATGATGATCGCCTGGAAGGTCAGCGGGCTTTCGCACAGGCCAGCGATCATGGCCTCGCGGCCGGCCTCGATGCGCTTGGCGATGGCGATCTCGCCCTCGCGCGACAGGAGTTCGACGGTGCCCATCTCGCGCAGGTACATGCGCACGGGGTCGTCGGTGCGCTCGGTCGGCTCGGACTTGGTTTCGGCGCGCGCGGGAACGCTGCGGGCCACTTCCACGAGGTCGCCGCCCTCTTCTTCCTCGGCGCCCTCCTCTTCCTTGCGCTCGGCCTCCTCGGCCTCTTCCGTCTCGATGACGTTGATGCCCATCTCGTTGAGCATGGCAAGGATGTCCTCGATCTGCTCGGAGGACACCTCTTCGGACGGCAGGACGGAATTGAGTTCGTCATAGGTGACGTAGCCGCGCTTCTTGGCGGCCTTGATCATCCGGCGGACGGACTGATCCGAAAGGTCGAGCAGCGGGCTGTCCGGCGCGTTCTCGGGCGCGGCTGTGGCGTCCTGAGCTTCGTCTTTCGCCGTGGTCTTGGTTGCCATACTTTTCGTCTCTCCGCCGGGTCAGTCACAATCGCGGCGCATTCGGCGCCGATAATCATCATCGTAATTATAACGTGTGACTGTGGTATCAGCCTCTTAAATCACGATTAACCTAACGTGCCAAACACGGTGGCGCGTCACAAAGTCCTAGCATGGCGGCCGGAAAAGGCGCCAAATCCCTCAATCGTGGCCTCGGTTCCCTCGACCGCGTTGAGCTGTTGCTGGATGTCCAGGAAACGCGCCCAACTCTCCGCGTTCGCATCATCCCCCAGCGCGCGCTCGGCCTCTCTCAGGTCCTTATGTAACGCGCGGGCCTTGGTGTGCAAGGCCAAGGTGTGCAGGAAGCCCGTCTCCGCGTCCGCGGCATGGGCATCGGGAGTCGCCCACCAGGTGCGCGGCGGCGCGGCGGCGCGCACGCGGGAAAGCCTCTCGCCATGGCCTTCCGCGTCGAGCGCATCGTCCAGAGTTCCTGTTTCCAGGACTTCGCCATGCGAGGCGATGTCGACGATGGCGGTTCGTATGAGTTCCAGATCGCGCGCGCCGAGTTCCATCTCCATGATCGCATCCAGGAACCGGTCGATCAGCTCGGGATGATTTACCAGGGCGAGCACGAGCACGGCCTCGCGCGCGTTGAGCCGCGCCGCGCCGCCAATGTTCAACGCGCCCGCCGTCAGAGGCTGCATCTCCGCGGCGGTTGGCGCCCGCTTGTCACGGGGATCGGCGCGCCAGTTGGAACGCCCGCCACGTGGCTGCGCGCCTCCCGGCTTGCGGTCGAAGGATCGCGCCGAACGCGACGGCATGAGAGCCGAGAGGCGCGCGTCAAGCTCGCTGCGGTAATGCCTGCGGACGTTCTCATCCTTGATCTCGCGCACCAGCTCGCCGATCCGGGCGTCCAGCGCCGCGCGCCGCTCAGGCGTCGCCAGCGAGGCCGCGCCCATCTCGCGCTCCCACAGCACATCGACCAGCGGCCGGGCGGCCGCCAGCACCTCATCCATGGCCTTGCGCCCGCTGGCGCGCAGCAGATCGTCCGGGTCCTGCCCATCCGGCAGAAAGGCGAAGGCGAGGCTCCGGCCCGGCCCGATCAGCGGCAGCGCCGTATCCACGGCGCGGTGCGCCGCACGGGCCCCCGCCTTGTCGCCGTCGAAGCACAGGATCGGCTCGGGCGACATGCGCCACAGCAGACCGACCTGCTCCGGCGTCAGCGCCGTGCCCAGTGGCGCGACCACATGGGAAATGCCGGCCTGATCGAGCGCGATGGCGTCCATATAGCCTTCCACCGCGACCACCGCACCCACGGCATGAGAGGCCGTCCGCGCCCGGTGATGGTTGAACACCACCGTACCCTTGTGAAACAGCGGCGTGTCCGGCGAGTTGAGGTATTTGGCCGACACCTCCGCCGACAGCGCCCGCCCGCCGAAGGCGATGGTCTTGCCGCGCGCGTCCTCGATCGGGAACATCAGCCGGTCGCGGAAACGGTCGTAAGGTTCGGGGATGTCCTCGCCGGCGATCAGCAGGCCCGCCTCGATCTGGTCGGCCAGCGGCACGCCCTGGTCCGTGAGGTGTCTCCTGAGCGCCCCCCGGTCACCCGGCGCATAGCCGATGCGGAACTTGGCCACCGTCGCCGCCGAGAGCCCGCGCCGCTCGATGTAGCCGCGCGCCGCCTGCCCGCCCTTGCCCGCCAGCGCCGCCTCGAAGAAGCGCACCGCCATGTCCATGATCTCGGTCAGACCCGCGCGCCGCTTCTCGCGCTGGGCGTCCTGCGGGCTCGCCTGCGGCACGGCGAGGCCCGCCATCCCGGCAAGCCGCTCGACCGCATCCGGGAACGGCAGGCCCTCCGTCTCCATCACGAAATCGAAGATGTCGCCGTGCTTGCCGGACGAGAAGTCGTGGTAGAAACCCTTCTGGTCGTTGACGAAGAAGGATGCGGTCTTTTCCTTGTTGAACGGCGACAGCCCCGCGAACTCACGGCCCTGCTTGCGCAGCTTCACCCGCCGTCCGACCACGTCGGACACCGGCAGGCGGGCGCGTATCTGGTCGAGGAAGTCGGGTGGAAAGCGCATGGGGTCCGGATGATTCGTTTCCCCGTCAATATAATCCCTTCGCCGCAGGCCCGCTTCGCTATCGTCGGCAGGGCCGGACGGGAGGGCAGTCCTCCACATGCTTGTCCACAGGCTGAGCGCTCTTGCGGATGTGGCGGCCTGGCCGGCGGGATGTTTGACAAGACGCCCTTCCGAGGCTAGAGAACGGCGTCTTCGCGCGGGTCAAAAGCCCGCGTGAGGCGTTTATAACGCACCCGGGGTTCGGCTTTCAGCGGAACCTGTCGGCCGGAAACGGCAGAGGAGGGCGCGTTCCTCGAACTCAAACGTGAGGACACGCGATGTCGAAGCGTCACGCCGCAAAGTACAAACTCGATCGCCGCCTTGGCGAGAACATCTGGGGCCGTCCGAAGAGCCCCGTCAACCGCCGTGAATACGGCCCCGGCCAGCACGGTCAGCGCCGCAAGGGCAAGCTCTCCGACTATGGCGTCCAGTTGCGCGCCAAGCAGAAGCTGAAGGGCCACTACGGCGACATCACCGAGAAGCAGTTCCACAAGACCTATGTGGAAGCTGCCCGTCTCAAGGGCGATACCGGCGAGAACCTGATCGGCCTCCTGGAGCGCCGTCTCGACGCCGTGGTCTACCGCGCCAAGTTCGTTCCGACGATCTTCGCCGCGCGCCAGTTCGTCAATCACGGCCACATCCGCGTCAACGGCCGCCGCGTCAACATCCCGTCCTACCTCGTGAAGGTCGGCGATGTGATCGAGCTGAAGCCCTCCTCCAAGGAACTGGTGATCGTGCTCGAGGCCGTGCAGTCGGCCGAGCGCGATGTGCCCGAATACCTCAGCGTCGACCATGGCAAGATGGTTGCGCAATATGTCCGCGTGCCGAGCCTGGGCGAAGTCCCCTACCCGGTCCGCATGGAGCCGAACCTGGTGGTCGAGTATTACTCGCGCTGATCGGCGAAATCCGAGCTTGATGAAAAGGCCGCCTCCGGGCGGCCTTTTTCATGGAGTCGGCAGGCATGTCCGCACCCATGAATGAATAGGCTTAACGATTTGGAAAGTACCGCGCGAAGCGTTACAATCGGATTTTCAGCGAGGGGTCGGCCATGGCGCTTGAAAATGTGCAGGATCAGCTGGGCGCCCCGCAGTTCGACATCACGCCCGACTACATAACGGGAACCGCGCCGGTCAACGAAAGCGCGTTCAAGGACACCGTGAAGCTGCTTCGCCGGGCCGGGCTGACCGATGTCGCCGCCATCACGGAAACGCTGCACGCGCCTCACCTTGCCGCCGCCGACGAGATGCCCGGATTCGAGGACATCGAGAAGATCGATGTGCCGGAGGGATTTGACGGAGACATCCTCGTCATCACCCTGAAAAGCAGAACCGATGGCGGCGAGCCCAAGCGCATCATCGTCATGCGCGAAGGAAACGAGAAGCATTTCCTGACGACCCAGCGTTATGCAAAGGCCCTGGACAATCTGGCGCCCAGCATCGAACGCGGGTTTCAACCTCTCCTCAAGGACGAGGACTACCCCGATCCGACAAAGACCATCGATACGAAGACAGGGCTGAGCACGCTCTTCTTCAGCCCATCCGGACAGGACGGGTCGTCCGAGGATACGATTGAAATGCAATGGACGGATCCCGAGACAGGACAGCTGTTCAAGCGTGTCGTCGACCGGAATGTCAGCCCCGTCCTCTTCACGAGGGCAATCGAGGACAGGGCGACGCTGACCGAGATCAGGGAAACGGGGAAAGCGGATATATTCAAGGACAGACGCGTCATCGAGAAGCTGAATTCCGATGAGGACGCGGACGAGCAGTCCTATGCCGATCTCCTGTACGAGAGCCTTGGCTATATCGTCGCCCGCGACCTGAACCGGATCCTGCCGTTCGAATTCATCAAATACTACGACACCCGCGACATCATGAACGGCATATTGCGCCTGGCCGACATGCAGGGGAACTACTGGGTGATCGACAGATACGTAACAGGACGCATGTTCGAAGAAACGCTGGCGGCGATCAACCGCATCCGGTCATCCGGCGGCAACCGGGAGAAGGACCTGGCGGATTATACGGGCTGACCCGGCAGAAGTGATGCCGCTTCCGGATGTTTTTATGACCGGCTATTCCGCTCTTCCATCGTAGCGGCGCTGAGCGGCCTCCACTTCGCCGATGTTGACTTCGGCCCATACCCGCAGCGCGTCGACGCTCACGGCCAGGGTGCGCCCCAGCGGCGTGATGTCATACTCCACCGTCACCGGCACGGTCGCGAAAGCGCGCCGGGACACAAGCCCGTCCCGCTCCAGCGCCTTCAGCGTCTGCGACAGCATCTTCTGCGATATCCCCTCGATCTCACGGCGCAGGCGATTGAACCGGCAAGGCCCTCCCGTCAGGCTGCCGAGAACCAGCACGGTCCATTTATCCGCGATGCGGTCGAGCACGCGCCGTGTCGGGCAGTCGGCGGCATAGGCGTCAGGTGAGTATGCGGTTTCCATAAGGTGACCTGCTGACCGGAAAGTGCCTTCTTAACATGCAACTTACAAAAGCATAGTTAGTATACATTATATACCATAGGAGATCACCCATGAACATCGCCCTCATCGGAGCGAGCGGCAACGCCGGCTCCCGCATCCTGGCGGAACTCGTGCGTCGCGGGCATCGCGTCACCGCCATAGCGCGTGACACGGCCAGGATCGCATCCCACCCGCAGGTGACACCCGTCAGCGTCGACATTGCCGACGGCAACCGGCTGGCGGGCATCCTCAAAGGCCATGACGCCGTGATCAGCGCGGTGCATTTCACCGTGACCGACGCCCCCGCCCTGATCGCAACGGTGCGCGCCTCGGGCGTCACCCGCTATGTGATCGTCGGCGGCGCAGGCAGCCTCGAGGTCGCGCCGGGCACGGCGCTGGTGGACACGCCGGGCTTTCCCGCCATCTACAAGGAGGAAGCGCTCAAGGGCCGTGATTTCCTCAATCTGCTCAAGAAGAATGAGGATCTGGAATGGACCTTCCTGTCGCCCTCGGCCGAATTCGTGCCGGGCGAGCGAACGGGCGTCTTCCGCCTCGGCAAGGACGCTCTGCTGGCCGGCCCGGAAGGCAGCCGCATCTCGTTCGAGGATTACGCCATTGCGCTCGTGGATGAAACGGAGAAGCCGGCGCACATCCGGCAACGCTTTACCGTGGGCTACTGACACAAAAAAAGCGCCGGATGCTGATCCGGCGCTTACTGCAACGGGAAGGACGGTTCAGCCGGCGGCCTGCCGCACCTCGATGCCCTTGCCGGTCAGGAACGAGTGCAGCTCGCCCGCCTGGAACATCTCGCGCACGATGTCGCAGCCGCCCACGAACTCGCCCTTCACATAGAGCTGGGGAATGGTCGGCCAGTTGGAATAGTCCTTGATGCCCTGACGGATCTCGTCGTTCTCAAGCACGTTCACATCCTGGTACGGCGCGCCCAGGTAATCCAGAATCTGGACCACCTGGCCCGAGAACCCACACATCGGGAACTGTTTGGTTCCCTTCATGAACAGCACGATGTCGTTGGACTTCACGGTTGAATCGATCGTCTCATGTGCATTCATCATCTCATCCCTCAATTCTCCGGCGCGGACGTCTGAAGCGCGAGCGCGTGCAGCGCTCCGCCCATTTCCCCCTTGAGCGCCTGATAGACCATCTGGTGCTGCTGGACGCGGGACTTGCCGCGAAAGCTCTCCGCGACGACAACCGCGGCATAGTGATCGCCATCGCCGGCCAGATCGCGGATGCTCACCTCCGCATCCGGGATACCCGCCTTTATCAGACGTTCGATGTCGTGGGCTTCCATGGGCATCGGTTCGTCCTATTCCGCCGCCAGAAGCTCGCCGGCCATATAACGCGGCATCCAGTCCTCATGCGCCGACCGCAGTTCCGACAAGGATATCGGCCTTCCCTCGGGCAAGGTCAATGTCTCGCCACCGGTGACCCCAATGCGCAGCGCCGGAATGCCGGCGGCCTGTGCAGCGGTGAGCAGCGGCTCCAGCCCCGTCAGCGGCACCGTCAGGAGATAGCGGGACTGATCCTCTCCGAACAGAGCGGCATGGATCGCCACATCCGGCAGTTCATAGATCAGCGCGCCGATGTTGCCGGCAAGGGCCATCTCCGCCAGGCCGACCGCAAGGCCTCCATCCGACAGATCGTGCACGGACGTCACCTTGCGGGAGGTGATGAGGTTGCGGACGAAATCGCCGTTGCGCCGTTCCGCCGCCAGATCGACCGGAGGGGGAGCCCCCTCTTCGCGCCCGAACAGCACCGACAGATAGGCCGAGCGGCCCAGCCAGCCCTGCGTCTCGCCGATGAGGACGATCGCCTCGTCCGCCTGCTTGAAGGCGATGGTGGCCGTCGCCGCGATGTCGTCGACGACGCCGACGCCGCCGATGGTCGGCGTCGGCAGGATGCCGCGCCCTTGCGTCTCGTTGTAGAGCGAGACGTTGCCGGAGACGACCGGGAAATCCAGCGCGCGGCAGGCCTCCGCGATCCCCTTCAGGCAGCCGACGAACTGGCCCATGATCTCGGGGCGCTCCGGGTTGCCGAAATTGAGGTTGTCGGTGATCGCCAGCGGGCGGCCGCCCGTGGCCGTGATGTTGCGCCAGGCCTCGGCCACCGCCTGCTTGCCGCCCTCGAAGGGGTCCGCCTCGCAATAGCGCGGCGTGACGTCGGTGGTGAGGGCAAGACCCTTGGGCCCCTCCCCGATCCGCACCACGGCGGCATCGCCGCCCGGGCGTTGCACGGTGTTGCCCTGGATCAGGTAGTCATACTGCTCCCAGACCCAACGCTTGGACGACAGGTCCGGCGAACCGATCAGCTGCCTGAGCGCCTGATCGGTGAAGGCGGGCTTCGGAATATCCGATGAAGACAGCTCCGGGCTTTTCGGCGTCTCGACCCAGGGCCGGTCGTAGAGCGGCGCCTGGTCGCCCAGTTCCTTGATCGGCAGGTCGGCCTTGACCTCGCCGCCGTGCTTCACGACGAAGCGCAGCGTGTCGGTCGTTTTGCCGACCACGGCGAAGTCGAGCCCCCAGCGGGTGAAGATCGCCTCGGCCTCGGCTTCCTTGCCGGGCTGGATCACCATGAGCATGCGCTCCTGGCTTTCCGACAGCATCATCTCATAGGCCGACATGCCCTCCTCACGCGTCGGAACGGCGTCGAGATCCAGTTCGATGCCGAGGTCGCCCTTGGCGCCCATCTCCACCGCCGAGGAGGTCAGCCCCGCCGCGCCCATGTCCTGGATCGCGATGACGCAGCCCTTTTCCATGATCTCAAGGCAGGCTTCCAGCAGCAGCTTCTCGGCAAAGGGGTCGCCCACCTGCACGGTCGGGCGCTTCTCGTCGGACCCTTCGTCGAATTCCGCCGACGCCATCGTCGCGCCATGGATGCCGTCGCGGCCGGTCTTGGAGCCGAGATAGACGATCTGGTTCCCAACGCCCGTGGCCTTGGCATAGAAAATCTTGTCCGCCTCGGCGAGGCCCACCGCCATGGCGTTGACGAGGATGTTGCCGTCGTAGCGCGTGTGGAAGCCGACGGAACCCGCAACGGTCGGCACCCCGAAGGAATTGCCGTAGCCGCCGATGCCGGCGACGACGCCCGCCACCAGATGGCGTGTCTTGGGATGATCCGGCGAGCCGAACCGCAGGGCGTTGAGCGCCGCGATCGGCCGCGCGCCCATGGTGAAGACATCGCGCAGGATGCCGCCGACGCCGGTGGCGGCCCCCTGGTAGGGCTCGATGAACGACGGGTGATTGTGGCTTTCCATTTTGAAGACCACGGCCTGCCCGTCGCCGACATCGATCACGCCGGCGTTCTCGCCCGGTCCCTGGATCACCCAGGGCGCCGTGGTCGGCAGCCCGCGCAGATGCAGGCGCGACGACTTGTAGGAGCAGTGCTCGTTCCACATCGCCGAGAAGATGCCGAGCTCG
>JBEBSP010000105.1:0-9385 GCA_040394255.1 Agaricicola taiwanensis
GGGCAGCTGCCCCAGGGTGCCGATCACCTCCGGATGGCCGGCATGGCCGACCAGCACGATCTCGCGCCCGCGCTTGTGGTGGATCTCGGCCTCGCGATGCACCTTGGTCACCAGCGGGCAGGTGGCGTCGATCCAGAACAGGTTGCGCCGCTGGGCCTCGTCGGGAACCTTCTTGGCGACGCCATGGGCGGAAAAGATCACCGGCCGGTCGGCGGCGGGCACCTCGTCCAGCTCGGCCACGAACACCGCGCCCTTCGCCTTCAGGCCCTCGACCACATATTTGTTGTGGACGATCTCGTGCCGCACATAGACCGGCGGGCCATAGATCTTCAGCGCCTGCTCGACCGCGTCAATGGCGCGCACCACCCCGGCGCAGAAGCCGCGCGGCGCGCACAGGAGGATGCGGAGAGGGGGCTTGGTCGGATCGGTCATGGCTCTCGGTCGGTCTCAGGCCGGAGTTGGGATGGCGGCGCCTGCCTTGTCAAGCCGCGCCGCATTTGCGCTATAAGGACGGCTCGGGATCGACGGGAGACAGACATGGCCATAGGACTTGCGCGCGCGGCGCTCGGAATTCTGCTGGTGACGGGCCTTGCGGGCTGCGGTTCCACCGGCGGCGACGGTTCCTCCGGCAGCAGCAAGCTCGCCAACATCATCTTCCTCAACCAGGCCAACCCGCCGCCGGCGCCCGAGCCCATCCAGAAGGTGGCGATCGCCTGCCCGCCAACGACCGTGCTGCCCGGCACCTCCTCCATCCAGGTCTATGCGCCGGGCGGCGAGGGCGATCCCTTCTCGCTGCGCCATCAGGTCTCGGTCGGCGAGATCGCGCGCGAATGCATCAACCTCGGCGCCGAAGTCGCGATCCGCGTCGGCGTGCAGGGCCGCATCCTCGCCGGGCCGAAGGGCGGCGGCGGCAGCGTCGACGTGCCGGTGCGCGTGGTGCTGGTCGATGCCAAGGACAACCCGGTCTATTCCAATCTGACGCGCGTGCGCGTGGCGCTGCCCGCCGGTCAGGCGAGCCAGACCTTCACCCACGTCGAGGAAGGATTGACGGTTCCCCTGCCGCCGCGCGGGCTGCGCGGATACCGCATCCTGGTCGGCTTCGACGCGCAGGGAAGAGACGGCGGGAAAACCGGCCGGCGCGGTTGACTCTTCGCCCCGCCCGCGAAAGATAGTCTCCGTTCGCAGAAGCGACGCGGGAGATGCCGGTCTTGAAGGCCGGAGCCGAAGGCGCAACCGCCCCGGAAACGCTCAGGCAAAAGGACCGCGCGCCAAGGACGCTCTGGAAAGCAGCCCGCGGGTCACGCCGCGTGTTCACCGACGGAGTAAGCGGAGGCGCACAAGCGCCCCGTGAATCTCTCAGGTTCCGTGACAGAGGGGGCGCATACGGGCGGCGAACCCGTGTGGGCAACCCCATATGGACGCGCGGAAAGACAGAACCTTGGCAGACACCCTATCCGACCTGAAGACCACGCCCCTGACCCGCGCCCATGAAGCGCTGGGCGCGCGCATGGTTCCCTTCGCGGGCTACAGCATGCCGGTGCAGTACCCCAGGGGCGTCCTGGGCGAGCACGTCTGGACCCGCGCGCATGCGGGCCTGTTCGACGTGTCGCACATGGGGCAGGGCTTCCTCATGGGGCCGAGCCATGAGGTCACCGCCCGCGCGCTGGAAAGACTGGTGCCCTCCGACATCGTCAACCTGAAGCGCGGCCAGCAGCGCTATTCCATGCTCCTGTCCGACGAGGGCGGGATACTGGACGACCTCATGGTGTCCCGCCCGGCCTTGCCGGAGCTGAACGGGCAGTTGTTCCTGATCGTCAACGCCGCCAACAAGGAAGCCGACTGGGCGCACATCGCGGCCCGTCTGCCCGATGGCGTGACCGTCCGCCGGGCCGACGACATGGCCCTCCTGGCGCTGCAGGGTCCGGAGGCCGAAAAGGTCCTCTCCCGTTTCGCGCCCGGAGCCGCCGGCCTCGCCTTCATGACGCGCGGCGTCTTCCAGGCCGATGGCCTCACGCTCTATGTCTCGCGCTCCGGCTACACCGGCGAGGACGGTTTTGAGATATCGGTGCTGGCCGAGCACGTCGAAACGCTCTGGAACAGGCTCCTGGCCGAGCCCGAGGTCGAGGCGATCGGTCTCGGTGCGCGCGACAGCCTGCGCCTCGAAGCCGGTTTCTGCCTTCATGGCCACGACATCGACGCCGCCACCAATCCCGTCGAGGCCGATCTGGTCTGGGCGATCCAGAAGCGCCGCCGGCTCGAGGGCGGCTTCCCCGGCGCGGACCGCATCCTGAACGACCTGCGCACCGGTCCGGCGCGCAAGCGCGTGGCCATCCAGCCCGCGGGCCGCGCGCCGGCGCGGGAAGGCTGCGAGATCGTCGATGCCGGCGGCACGTCCATCGGCCGGGTGACGTCGGGCGGCTTTGGCCCGAGCGCAGGCGGCCCCGTCGCCATGGGCTATGTTTCGGCGGCCTATGCCGCGCCCGGCACATCGGTCAATCTCATCGTGCGCGGCGAGCCCCGACCCGCCGTGATCGTGCCGCCGCCCTTCGTGCCACACCGCTACAAACGCTGATCCTGGGAAACCGACGATGTCCACCACCCGCTACACCAAAGACCACGAATATGTCCGCGTCGAAGGCGATATCGCCACCGTGGGCATCACCGATTTCGCGCAAGGGCAGCTCGGCGATGTCGTCTATGTCGAGCTTCCGGCCGTCGGCAGGACGGTGGCCAAGGGCGACGAGGCCGCCGTCGTCGAAAGCGTGAAGGCCGCCAGCGAGATCTACGCCCCGGTGTCCGGAGAGATCGTCGAGGTCAACGGCGCGCTGGAAGGCGCGCCGGCGACCGTCAACGAGGACCCCGCCGGCAAGGGCTGGTTCCTCAAGATCAGGCTGTCCGACCCCTCCGATCTCGATGATCTGATGGATGAGGCCGCCTACAGGATTCATGCTGGCGAGTGATCCTTTTCCCGTGCCCCCAGGGGGAACGGGACCTTGCCCGACCCGGGGCGGAAGCCTTGACGCCAGATCACCGGCGCTTCCGCCCCACGCCTTCTTGCTGGAACGAGAACCAGCCGAGCACAGCACGCCAACACCCAAGAGACGGCCATGCGCTACCTGCCCCTGACGCCTGAAGACCGCACCGACATGCTGGCGCGCGTCGGCGTGTCCTCCATCGACGACCTGTTCGCCGACATCCCCGCCAAGGTGCGCCAGACCGAACTGCCGGACCTGCCGCGCGCTAAAGGCGAGATGGAGGTGGAGCGCATCCTCGGCCGCATGGCGGCGCGGAACGTCTCGGCCTCGTCCGTGCCCTTCTTCGTCGGGGCGGGCGCCTACAAGCACCATGTCCCGGCCTCGGTCGACCACCTGATCCAGCGTTCGGAGTTCCTGACCTCCTACACGCCCTATCAGCCGGAGATCGCCCAGGGCACGCTGCAATACCTCTACGAGTTCCAGACCCAGGTCGCGATGCTGACCGGCATGGATGTCGCCAACGCCTCCATGTACGACGGCTCCACCGGCACCGGCGAGGCCGTCCTGATGGCCCATCGCGTCACGAAACGGCGGAAAGCGGTGCTCTCGGGCGGGCTGCACCCGCACTACCGCGAGGTGGTGGAGACGCTGGGCCGCTTCGCCGACGACCGGATCGTGTCCCTTGCCCCCGACGTGCGCGCTACGGAGGACATTCTGGGCGCCATCGACGACGAGACCTCCTGCGTGGTGGTCCAGTCGCCCGACGTCTACGGCAACCTGCGCGATCTTCGCCCCATCGCCGAGAAGGCCCATGCCCATGGCGCGCTCTTGGTGGCGGTCTTCACCGAGGCCATGTCGCTGGGCCTCGTGGAATCGCCCGGTGCGCAGGGCGCGGACATCGTGGTCGGCGAGGGCCAGTCCATCGGCAACCCGCTGACCTTCGGCGGCCCCTATGTCGGCCTCTTCGCCACCCGCGAGAAATACATCCGCCAGATGCCGGGCCGCCTCTGCGGCGAGACCGTGGATGCGGAAGGAAAGCGCGGCTACGTGCTGACGCTCTCGACCCGCGAGCAGCACATCCGCCGCGACAAGGCGACCTCCAACATCTGCACCAACTCCGGCCTCTGCTGCCTGGCCTTCACCATCCACATGTCGCTCCTGGGCGAGGCGGGCCTCCGGCGCACGGCGGAAACCTGCCACGCCAACGCGGTGCTGCTGGCGGACGCTCTGGGCGCGGTGCCGGGCGTCGAGGTGCTGAACGAGACCTTCTTCAACGAGTTCACGCTGAAGGTGCCGGGCCGGGCCGCCGATGTGATCGAGAAGCTGGCGGCCAGGGGCGTCCTTGGCGGCGTGCCGGTGTCGCGGCTGGCGCCGGGCAGGGTGGAGCTTGAGGGGCTGATCCTCGTCGCCTCCACCGAGGTCAACAGCGATGAGGACCGTGCGGCCTATGCCAAGGCATTGAAAGAGGTGCTGTCATGACCATGAACCGCGAAGGCCGTGGCGCGACCGCGCCGGAGACGCACGAGGTCCATCAGGACCACGGGACCTTCACCGGCAACCGCGCCCTCAGGATCGAGGAAGCGCTGCTGTTCGAGATCGGCCGCCCGGAGGTCACCGGCGTCGACCTGCCCGAGCCGCCGAAGGTGACGAAGCGCCTCGGCGCGCTCGAACGCAAGGCCCCGATCAATCTTCCCGGCCTGTCCGAGCCGGAGGCGGTGCGCCACTACGTCCGCCTGTCGCGCCACAACTATTCCATCGACAACGGCATCTTCCCGCTCGGTTCGTGCACCATGAAGCACAACCCGCGCCTCAACGAGAAGATGGCCCGACTGCCGGGCTTCGGTGACGTCCATCCGCTCCAGCCGCAGTCCACCGTGCCCGGCGCGATCGAGCTGATCTCCGAGCTGTCGCGCTGGCTGATCGAGCTGACCGGCATGACCGCCGTCGCCATGAGCCCCAAGGCCGGCGCGCACGGCGAGCTTTGCGGCATGATGGCGATCAAGGCCGCGCTCGACGCGCGGGGCGAGACCCGCAAGGTGGTGCTGGTGCCCGACAGCGCCCACGGCACCAATCCGGCCACCGCCGCGCTGATCGGCTTTCAGGTGAAATCCGTTCCCGCCCGCGCCGACGGCACGGTCGATCCGGCCGAGGTCGTCAGCCGCGTCGGACCCGATGTCGCCGCCATCATGCTGACCAATCCCAACACCTGCGGCCTGTTCGAGCGCGACGTGGTGGAGATCGCCAAGGCCATCCACGACGCGGGCGGCTATTTCTACTGCGACGGGGCCAACTTCAACGCCATCGTCGGCAAGGCCAGGGTCGGTGATCTGGGCGTCGACGCCATGCACATCAACCTGCACAAGACCTTCTCCACGCCCCACGGCGGCGGCGGTCCGGGCGCGGGGCCGGTGGTGCTGTCGCAGCGTCTCGCCGCCTATGCGCCGCGCCCGCTGGTGGTGGCGGACGGCAAGGATGTGACGTTGCTGGAAGACGCGGAAGGCGGGGCGAAGCATAGCATCGGCCGCATGACCGCCTTCCACGGCCAGATGGGCATGTACGTCCGCGCGCTCAGCTACATGCTCAGCCACGGCTCCGACGGGCTGCGGCAGGCCTCCGAGGACGCGGTGCTGAACGCCAACTACATCCGCGCCTGCCTCCAGGACCTCTATTCCGCTCCGGCGGGCGACCGGCCCTGCATGCACGAAATCCTGTTCGACGACAGCTTCCTGGAAGGCACCGGCATCACCACGCTCGATCTGGCGAAAGCCATGATCGACGAGGGCTTCCACCCCATGACGGTCTATTTCCCGCTGGTGGTGCATGGCGCCATGCTGATCGAGCCGACCGAGAGCGAGTCCCGCGCCAGCCTCGATCTCTTCATCGCCGCCATGCGCGATCTTGCCATGGCGGCGAAGGCGGGCGACACGGCGCGCTTCAAGGAAGCCCCGCGCTACGCCCCGCGCCGCCGCCTCGACGAAACCCGCGCCGCCCGCGCCCCGAAGCTGCGCTGGACGGCGCCGGAACCGTGGAAGGCGGAAGCCGCGGAATAGGCGAGGGCGTCACGAAGTGACCACCCGCACCGGGCTCACGGTGCCGCCCGTATGGGCCTTGGTGCGGCCCTGCTGCTTCTCCTTGAAGGCGATCAGCCGCCGCTCCGCGAGATGGAAGCTCTCGGCGATCGCCTGCCTCAGGTCGGGGTTCTGGAATTTCTGGGTCAGGTGCTCGGGTTCATGCGCCACCACGATGTCCTTGTGGCCCGGCACGCTGAGTTCGATCCGCACCACCGGGGGAATGCCCCCGCCGTTGCCGGCCTTGACCCCCTGGTCGACGCGCACGCGCGCACCGGTCAGGCGGCCATAGATTTCTTCGAGCTTCTCCACCCGCGCCGCGATGTCCTGCTTGGCCCAGTCGGCGGCGTCGATGTTGTGGAAGGCGATTTCGAGCGGCGTTTGCATGGCGCGGTTCCTCCTGCGTGAAGGATCAACGCAGGCGGGCCGGCAGGCGGTTCCCATCCGGAACGATCACATTCGGTGAGGCGGGAAAATCATTCTGGAACAGGGGCTTGATGCGCGGCCCTCGATGCGGCCCGGTTCTGCATGCGAACCGGTTGCGGGTGATCTTAAAACTCTGTTCATCCTGTCGTAAGTATCTGTTAACCTTGATATTTAGCGCGTTCTTTACGTTAACGAGGCATTGTCCTTTCCGTGGTGTTTTTGCCTATGCGGGAGGAAGTTGGTGTCTCAGGTTGTGCGTGCTCCGGCCCCTCCCGCCACTCAGGAAAGCCATCTGGGTGGCGAACTCATCATCGGCGAATGCGTCTCGACGCTGGCGGGGCTTCCGCCGGCGTCGGTCGACCTGATCTTCGCCGATCCGCCCTACAACCTTCAGCTCCAGAACGAACTCCAGCGCCCCGATCTCAGCGTGGTCGACGCGGTCGACGACGCCTGGGACCAGTTCGAGAGCTTCGCGGCCTATGACGCCTTCACCCGCGCCTGGCTGCTGGCCGCGCGCCGCGTGATGAAGCCCAACGCCACCATCTGGGTGATCGGCTCCTACCACAACATCTTCCGTGTCGGCGCGATCCTTCAGGACCTCGGCTTCTGGATCCTGAACGACGTGGTCTGGCGCAAGACCAACCCCATGCCGAATTTCCGGGGCCGCCGCTTCACCAATGCGCATGAGACCATGATCTGGGCCTCGCGCGGCCCGGATGCCAAGGGCTACACCTTCAACTACGAGGCGCTGAAGGGCGGCAACGACGACGTCCAGTTGCGCTCCGACTGGCTGTTCCCGATCTGCACCGGCGACGAGCGCCTGAAGGACGGTGACGGCCGCAAGGTCCACCCGACCCAGAAGCCGGAAGCGCTGCTCTCCCGTATCCTGCTGTCGGCCTCGAAGCCCGGCGACGTGGTGCTCGATCCCTTCTTCGGCTCCGGCACCACCGGCGCGGTGGCCAAGCGCCTCGGCCGCCGGTGGATCGGCATCGAGCGCGACAAGACCTATGCCGCCGCCGCGCGGGAGCGCATCGCCGCCGTCGAGCCCCTGCCGGAAGCCGCCATCGCCCCCGCGCCGTCCAGGCGCGACGCGCCCCGTGTGGCCTTCTCCGAAGTGGTCATGCGCGGTCTCATCCAGCCCGGAACCATGATCCGCGACGCCAAGGGCCGCGTCGAGGCCATGGTCCGCGCCGACGGCACGCTGGCCTGGGGCTCGGTGGTGGGCTCGATCCACCGCATCGGCGCCCTGGCGCAGGAGGCGAGCGCCTGCAACGGCTGGAGCTACTGGCACGTCGAGACCGACAAGGGTCTGGCGCCCATCGACGATCTTCGCGCGGTCATCCGCCGCGAACTGGCACACGCGGGGGCCTGAGCGCCAGGACGGCGTTCAGCCTCAGAAGCGGACCCGCGGCGGCGTGCGATTTGTCCTCCAGTACGCACGCCGCCGTGGGAGACCCATCAATTCCGAGGTGACAGGCTGCGGTCTCTCGATCGTCATGGCCGGGTTTGGGCCGGGCATGACGGAACGGTGCGGGATGAATCAGCCGCCCCGCGCCAGCGCCGCGACCTTGCGGAACACGCTCGGCAGGGCTTCGCCATCGACATCCCGCTCCGCCGCCCACCAGAAGCCCTCGGGCGCCGGGGTCGCCTTCGGCAGCCGCGCACGGAAAACATCGAGCGTCAGCGCGAAATGGCTGAACACATGGGTCACCTCGCCGGCCTTCAGCCGCCAGTCGGCCGCGAGCGGCGCATGGATCAGGAGCGCCCCGGTCTCCAGCCGTGCCGTGCCCGCGCGCATGCCCCAGGATGTGGTCGGCACCTCCGTCATGCCGCCGAGAAGCCCTTTCGCGGGTCGCTTTCGCAGCAGCACCGCGCCGTCGGCGCGCTCCGCCCAGAAGGCCGCGCCGAAGCGCTGCGGCTTGTCGCCCTTGGGCGTCTTGCGCGGCAGGCTGTCCTGGATGCCGCGCGCCCGCGCCACGCAAGGATCGGTCCAGGGACAGAGGACGCAGGCGGGCTTCCTCGGGGTGCAGATGGTCGCGCCGAGGTCCATCACCGCTTGCGCGAAGTCGCCGGGCCGTTTGTCCGGCGTCAGTCCCGCCGCCAGAAGGCGCAGGCGGCCCTTCGCACCGGGAAGCTCCTCCTCCACGGCGAACAGCCGCGCCACCACGCGCTCCCAGTTGCCGTCGACCGGCGTCGCCTTCTCGTCGAAGGCGATGGCCGCCACCGCTGCCGCCGTATAGGGGCCGATGCCGGGCAATGCCAGCAAGGCCGCCTCGCTCGGAGGAAAGCGCCCGCCGTACCGCTCGACCACGGCCCGGGCGCAGGCGTGCAGGTTCCGGGCGCGGGCGTAATAGCCCAGCCCCGCCCACAGCTTCAGCACATCGTCGAGCGGTGCTTCGGCCAGCGCCGTGACGGTGGGGAAGCGCCGCAGGAACCGCAGGAAATAAGGCCCCGCCGCCACCGTGGTGGTCTGTTGCAGCATGATCTCCGACAGCCAGACCCGGTAGGGATCGGCGGTCTCGCCCGGCTCCGCCCGCCAGGGCAGCCGCCGGCGGTGGCGATCGTACCATGCGAGCAAGGCGTCGGGAGAGGGAGGGGTGGCGGTTTGAGACATCACTGGAGCTTGGGGCTCATCCTTCGGGACGCCTTGCGGCGCAAGGCCCTGAGGATCAGGTTTGTGGGGCTGGAAAGCTCGATTTGCAACATCCCCGCATCCACGGCCTCATCGCGGGGGATCGTCGCGAAGGATGGGCCGCACAAGCAATGCGTGGAAAACCGGGATTGAACGAGCATCTCGCAACATAAGGAAAATATACCTTATCACCGTAACGGTCAAGATAAATCCCCGCGCGCTGTCCGATCTATCGAGCGCGCCGCCGAACCAGTGTATCATCCGCCCATGTCGCATCCCGCCAA
>JBEBSP010000106.1:0-9382 GCA_040394255.1 Agaricicola taiwanensis
CTGGTTGATCTGCTGGGTGCCGTGATAGAGGCCGGTGGTGTCGCCGAGGCCGACGGTGTTGGCGGTGGCGAACAGCCGGAAGGCCGGATGCGGGCGGATGACGCGGCGCTGGTCGAGCAGGGTCAATTTCCCCGACAGTTCCAGCACGCGCTGGATCACGAACATCACGTCCGGGCGTCCGGCGTCGTATTCGTCGAAAACGAGTGCGATGTTATTCTGCAATGCCCAGGGCAGCATGCCGTCCTGGAACTCGGTGACCTGCTGTCCGTCGCGCAGCACGATGGCGTCCTTGCCGATCAGGTCGATGCGGCTGACGTGGCTGTCGAGGTTGACGCGCACGCAGGGCCAGTTGAGCCGGGCGGCGACCTGCTCGATGTGGGTCGACTTGCCGGTGCCGTGGTAGCCGGACACCATCACGCGGCGGTTGCGGGCGAAGCCCGCGAGGATGGCGAGCGTCGTCTCGCGGTCGAACAGATAGTCGGGATCGAGATCGGGCACATGGGGGTCCGCCTCGGAATAGGCGGGAACCTCGAAATCGCTGTCGATGCCGAACACCTGGCGGACAGAGACCTTCATGTCCGGCAGGCCGGGCGTTTCGATTGCAGGCGTCATTTTGCCTCCTGGAGGGGAGAGCCGCCGTGGGCGGCCGTCACTTGGCCGGCGCGGGCTTGAGTTCCGCCAGGCCGGATCGTTTCAAATAGTTATAGGCTTGGATCACCGCGCGCAATTTATCCTCGGAGCCGCGGTCGCCGCCGTTGGCGTCGGGATGCAGCCGCTTGACCAGTTCCTTGTAGCGCGCCTTGATGATTTCGGCGGAAGCCTGGTCGTCGAGATTGAGCACCTCCAGGGCCTTGCGCTCGGCGTTCTTGACCGGCCGGCGGTCCGGCTCGGGCTTGGCGCGGGCGCTTTGGGTCGCGCCCTGGAAGAGATTGAAGGGGTCGTGGATTTTCCCGGCCATGGCGTCGCCCGGCCCCGGATGCGCCGATTTCGGCGCGGGGCCGTTCTTGCCCATGGCCCAGGTCGGCCTGTGGCCGATCACGGAATCCTTCTGGTAGGCCGCGACGGCGGCGTCGGTCATGCCCGCAAAGTAATTGTAGGTCTTGTTGTAGTCCCGCACGTGATCGAGGCAGAACCAGAAATACTCGCCCTCGCGATCCCGGCCCTGCGGCGCGCGATGCTCGGCCGCCGCCTTGCAGCCCGGAAACTGGCAGCTGTGCGAAGCCTCACGCGTTTCGGCGCTCGCTCTCGGAGCGGCGCGAATCCGGTCGAACCATCGTGATTTGAGTTCCATGGTTCCGATTATGGGGGGTGGCGGTAAACCGAACAAGAACTTGACAAATGCTGTTTTTCACCCGACCCGAAAAGTCGTTTCGTTCGAACCGCTCCGGAGCATCATGACCCGCCGTGACCGCATCGCCGATATCCTGACGAAAGCCCTCAATCCCTCGGTGTTGGAGGTGATCGACGAAAGCCACAGCCATGCGGGGCATGCGGGAGCCCGTCCGGAAGGTGAGACGCATTACCGCGTCCGCATCACCTCGGCCGCCTTCATCGGCACGTCCCGGATCGAGCGCCACCGCATGGTCAACGATCTTCTGGCGGGGGAAATCGCCGGCGGCCTGCACGCCCTTGCGATCGAGCCGACTGCGCCGGAGCAATGATCCTCAGGCCGAAGCGGTCTGGTCGGTGGAGGCTTTCAGGGGTGTGATCTTCAGCGTGGTTATGCGGTTGCGCTCGCGGCGGAGCACCTGAAAGCGGAAGCCATGGAAGGTGAAGGCCTGCTTGGGGGCGGGAATGGTGCGCGCTTCATGGATCACAAGTCCCGCGATGGTGGTGGCTTCATCGTCGGGAAGATGCCAGTCCATGGCGCGGTTGAGGTCGCGGATGGATGTGCCGCCGTCGACGGTGACGGAACCGTCGGGGCGCGGGCGCATCCCCTGGATCAGCACGTCGTGCTCGTCGGAGATTTCACCCACGATCTCCTCGATGATGTCTTCGAGGGTGACGATCCCCATGACCTCGCCGTATTCGTCCACGACCAGCGCGAAATGGGCCTTCTTCTTCAGGAAGGCCCGAAGCTGATCGGGCAGCGAGGTCGAGTCGGGCACGAACCAGACCGGCTTGGCCAGGTCCGCGACGTCGAGGGCCTCGGCGTCGCCGCCGTTGGCCTGCATGGCGCGCAGCAGATCCTTGGCGTGGACGATGCCGACGATGTTCTCCGGCTGGCCGCGCCAGAGCGGAATGCGCGTGTAGGGAGCCGCCAGAACCTGACGCACAAGCTCAGGCGGGGCGAGATCGGCGTCCAGGCTCACCACCTTGGTGCGGTGGATCATGACGTCCGACACGGACAGATCGTTCAGGTCCAGCAGGCCTCCGAGCATGTCGCGGTCATGCTTTTCCACGCCGCCTTCCTGATGGAGAAGGTCGACCGCGCCGCGCAGTTCCTCGCGGGGCGACAGGACATGCGCATCGGCGTCGATGCCTGTGCCGAACAGCGCCAGCAGGCCCTTGATCGCGAACTGGATCGCCATGGTGACGGGCCCGAGGACCGCCACGATGATCCGGACGATCGGCACGACGGCCAGCGCGAAATGCTCCGGCGCGCGGATGGCGATGGTCTTGGGCAATACCACCGAAAAGACCAGCACGACCGCCACGACGGCGACGATCGCATAGATCACGCCGATCTCGCCGAAGGCCTCCAGCAGCAGCCCGGTCATGATCGCGGAGGCGGCGATGGTGGCGATGTTGCTGCCCAGGAGCAGGGCGCCGGCGAGTCTTTCAGGACGGTCGAGCAGGGCGTTGACGGCGCCGGCGCGGTGGCTGCCGCCCCGCGCGAGCTGATGAAGCCGTGCGCGGGAGGAGGCTGCCAGCGCCGTCTGCGAACCGGACAGGAAGAAGGAGGCGATCAGGCAGACGGCAACGGCAAGGACGCAAAGCCATGCCTCGGCCAGCATCACCGGGCGACCTCGTCGGTGAGGAAGCCGAGCACGCTGTCGGGCGGGACGTCCCGCGCCACGAAGCTGGCGCCGATGCCGCGCGCGAGGATGAAGGTGAGCTTGCCGGCCTTCACCTTCTTGTCCTGGCCCATGAGGTCCAGCAGGCGGTTGGCGTCGCCGATGTCGCCCGGCACCTCGGCGATGGTGGTCGGCAGGCCCACGGCCTTCAGATGCGCCACGACGCGTTCGGCCTCGGCTTCCGGCATCAGGCCCAGCCGGGCGGAAAAGCGGAAGGCCAGGGCGAGGCCTATGGCGACGCCTTCTCCATGGACCAGCCGGCTGTCGTCGTAGCCGACCGCCGCTTCCAGCGCATGCCCGAAGGTGTGCCCGAGATTCAGGAGCGCGCGGTCGCCGGTCTCGAACTCGTCGCGCGTCACGACGTCGGCCTTGGCCGCGCAGCTCGTGGCGATGGCGCGCGCCCGTGCCGCGCCGCCCTGGAACACCGATCCCCAGTTGGATTCCAGCCAGGTGAAGAATGCGGCGTCGTTGATGAGGCCGTATTTGACCACCTCGGCGTAGCCGGACCGGAAGGCGCGCGTGGGCAGGGTGTCGAGGACGTCGGTATCGGCCAGAACCAGGCTCGGCTGGTGGAAGGCGCCGATGAGGTTCTTGCCCTGGGCGGTGTTGATGCCGGTTTTTCCGCCGACGGAGGAATCGACCTGCGCGAGCAGGGTGGTCGGGACCTGCACGAGACGCACCCCGCGCCGCAGGATGGCCGCGGCGAAGCCGGCCAGATCGCCGACGACGCCGCCGCCCAGGGCAAACACGAGGTCGCCGCGTTCGATGCGCGCGGCCAGAAGCTCTCCGCACA
This sequence comes from Agaricicola taiwanensis, assembly GCA_040394255.1. GTDB lineage: Bacteria > Pseudomonadota > Alphaproteobacteria > Rhizobiales > Methylopilaceae > Agaricicola > Agaricicola taiwanensis_A. The sequence continues at coordinate 3,811 of JBEBSP010000106.1, forward strand.
CCCGCTCGAGCATGGGGAAGCTCTTCGACGCCTCGCCGGGAGGCACGATGACGGCTGTGGTGGCGAGCCCCGCCGATGCGAGGGAGGCCTCCAGCGCGGCGAGATGCAGGCCCGCCACCGTCTCATCGGTGACGATCGCGGCGCGGCGCGCGGCAAGGGCGCCGACGCTGTCGCCGGCGGTGCCGATCAGTCCCGCGCCGATCTTGACGTTGTACCCGCGCTCGGCGAGGTCCACCGGGACAATGGTGGCGTGGGGCGGTGTCGGTAGCAGGGTTTCAGACATGGCATCCGTTGTGGTCGTGCGCGGTGAGATGTGCTGCGATGGCCGCCAATGTCTCGCGCAGAACGATCTCATGGGGAACGTCGCGGGATTCAACGGTCACGTCGGCCTGTGCATAGACCGGCGCCCGCTCGGCCAGCAGGCGGCGGAACGTCGCCTCCGGGTCGTCGGTGTGCAGCATGGGGCGATTGGAGCGGCGGCGGACCCGTTTCAGAAGAGTGTCGGTGTCGGCCTTCAGCCAGATGGAGACGCCCTGCTCCTGGGCGCGCCGCCGTGTGTCGGCGTTCATCCAGGCGCCGCCGCCGGTCGCCAGAACGCAGGGCGGGCCTTCCAGAATACGGGCGATGACACGCACCTCGCCGTCGCGGAAATAGGCCTCGCCATGGGTCTCGAACATGTCCGGGATGGTCATGCCGGCGGCCTTCTCGATTTCCGTGTCCGCGTCGATGAAGGTCAGATCGAGGGCGCGGCCCAGCAGCCTGCCGATGGCGGATTTGCCCGCGCCCATCATGCCGACGAGCACGATCGACCGTTTCTTCAGGGCGTTGCGGACGACGCCGGTCAAGGCTGCGGTGGATTGGCCGTCTGTCGGATGTTCGAGACTGTCTTCAGTCGTGTTCGTCATGCTGGCGCTCCGTGCGGAGCCCTTTTTATGGAAACATGGCATTGCTTCAAGTCTGGCCATTGCGTCAAGGCACCGGTCGTGATGGAAAAGGGGCTGACCCTTTTTCCCGGATCATGACAAGGTGCCCACTCTTACACGATATGTCACAATCCTCATGGTCGCTGCGGGCCTTGTTTACTCCGGCCTCTGGTCGCTTGCGACTTTCGTCGAGCCCGATCATCGTATGATAACGATTTCCGTTCCGGTCGGAGGACATCAGCGATGAAAGGGATGCGGCATCACGTCGACGCTTTTCTCGACATGCTGGTCGCCGAGCGCGGCGCCGCGCGCAACACGATCGAGGCTTACACGCGCGATCTTGAGGATTATGTCGTGCATCTCGTGGATCACGGCCGCGATCCGACCACGGCCACGAGCGACGACGTGCGCGCCTGGCTCGCCAGCCAGGCGCAGCGCGGGTTTTCGGCAAGCTCCTCGGCGCGGCGTCTGTCCGCGATACGGCAGTTCCACCGCTTTCTCTATGCCGAAGGGCAGCGCAAGGACGATCCTACGGCCGCGCTGTCGGGTCCGAAGCGGGCGCGCCCCTTGCCCAAGGTCATGACCATCGAGGAAATCACCCGTTTGCTGGCGGTGGCCGCGCAAGGAGTGGACGATCCCCGCCGCCCGCTGTCCAAGCGCCTGCGCGCCGCGCGGCTGGCCTGCCTGCTTGAGATTCTCTACGCTTCCGGCCTGCGGGTGTCGGAACTGGTGACATTGCCTCTCGCCGCTGCCCGCCGGGAGGCCAAGGTGCTGACCGTAATCGGGAAAAGCGGCCGTGAGCGGCTTGTCCCGCTGACGGACGCGGCCAAACGCGCGACGGATGTCTATCTGGAACTGCTGGTGTCGGCCGGCCGCACCATCGACGGGCGCTGGCTGTTCCCGGCCGATTCCGACAGCGGGCATCTGACACGGCAAGCCTTTGCGCGCGATCTGAAGGATGCGGCCATCGCCGCCGGGCTCGATCCGGCGAGCGTCAGCCCGCATGTCCTGCGCCATGCCTTCGCCAGCCATCTCCTGCAGGGCGGGGCCGATCTCAGGGCCGTGCAGCAGCTTCTGGGGCATGCCGATATCGCGACGACCCAGATCTACACTCACGTACTGGATGCCCGGGTCGCGGCCATGGTTCGCGACCTCCATCCTTTGGGTGACACCGACAAAGCTTGACTCGGCCGGATGGGTTGCGCCTAACTCCGCCGCGTTTGCGAGGGCCTTCGGGCCGGTCATGGGCAGGGTATGCGTAGCTATCTCGATTTCGAAAAGCCGGTTGCCGAACTGGAAGCCAAGATCGCCGAACTCAAGGCGCTCGCCGAAAATGGCGAGGCGGTGTCGATCGATGACGAGGTCGAACGGCTGAAGAGCCGCGCGGGCGAAGCGTTGGTGGCGCTTTACGCCCAGTTGACGCCCTGGCAGAAAACGCTTGTCGCGCGCCATCCGAACCGGCCGCATTTCACCGATTATGTCCAGGCGCTGATCACCGAATTCACGCCCTTGGCCGGGGATCGCTCCTTTGGCGAGGATGCGGCGATTCTCGGCGGCTTTGGCCGTTTTCGCGGCGCTCCCGTCATGGTGATGGGGCAGGAGCGCGGTTCCGACACCGAAAGCCGGTTGAAGCATAATTTCGGGATGGCGCGCCCGGAAGGATACCGCAAGGCCGTCCGGCTGATGGAAATGGCGGAGCGGTTCGACGTGCCGGTCATCAGCCTCGTGGACACGGCGGGCGCCTATCCCGGCATCGGGGCGGAGGAACGCGGACAGGCCGAGGCGATCGCGCGCTCGACCGACGCCGGCCTTGGCCTCGGCGTGCCGAACATCGCCGTCATCATCGGTGAGGGCGGGTCCGGCGGGGCCATCGCGATCGCGACCGCCAGCCGGGTCTTCATGCTGCAGCATGCGGTCTATTCGGTGATTTCGCCGGAGGGGGCCGCCTCGATCCTGTGGCGCGACTCGACACGCGCTCCGGAAGCCGCGACCAATCTGAAGATCACCGCGCAGGATCTCGAAAGGCTCGGCATCATCGACGGCATCATTCCCGAGCCCATCGGGGGTGCGCACCGCGACGTGGCCGCGACCTTCGCGGCAGTGGGGGAAGCCATCTCCGGGGCGCTGGACGACCTGGCCGGTCGTTCGCGTGAGGACATCCGCGCCGATCGCCGCCGCAAGTTCCTCGCAATCGGCCGGTCGCTTTAAGCCTTCGTTTATGGTAACGGCTTGGTAACGCTGAGGGCTCTTAATGAGACTTCCCAGCGTAACGGGGACGTGTAAGAAGATACGGCCATGATCAAGCGCGCTTCCATCCGCCTCGCCCTTGTGCTTGCCGCCGGGCTGGCCGTCACCGCTTGCAGGGACGAGCTGGAAAGTTCGCGGCATCTCCAGCCCATTCCTTCCAAGACACTGGCACTCATGGAAGAGAAGGGCATGCGCAAGCAGGACCCGATCCTCGTGCGCATCTACAAGGAAGAGTCCAAGCTCGAGGTCTGGAAAAGGACCTCCGCCGGACGCTACGCCTTGCTCAAGGATTACGACATCTGCCGCTGGTCCGGCGATCTCGGCCCCAAGGTCAAGGAAGGCGACAAGCAGGCTCCCGAAGGTTTCTACGCCGTCACCCCGGCGCAGATGAACCCGAAGTCGAGCTACTACCTGTCGTTCAACCTCGGCTTCCCCAATTCCTATGACCGGTCGTATGGCCGCACCGGCGCGCACCTCATGGTCCACGGCGACTGCCTGTCGGCTGGCTGCTACGCCATGACCGATCCGCAGATCGCCGAAGTCTATGCTCTGGCGCGCGAAGCGTTCGCGGGCGGGCAGAGGTCGTTCCAGGTTCAGGCCATGCCGTTCCGCATGACGGCGGAAAACATGGCACGGCGGCGCAACAGCCCGCATTTCGCCTTCTGGAAGAACCTCAAGGAAGGCTCCGACCATTTCGAAGTGACCAAGCTCGAGCCCAAGATCGACGTCTGCGAGCGCAAATATGTGTTCAATGCGGAAACCGGCATGGGCCGTTTCGAACCTTCGGCGGCCTGCCCGAGCTATTCCGTTCCTCCCGCGATCGCATCCGCCGTCGCCAGCAAGCAGCGCATGGACGACCAGAAGTTCGCCGAGCTTGTCGGCGGCGGATTCCAGCTCGCTTCGGCCTATACACCCCAGAACGGCCGGCTGCGCCGCAGCCTGGACGAGCCGATCGTCCGCGTCGCCGCCGCCCATCAGGAAGCCGGCACCGTTGTGCGCACGGCTTCCGCCTCCGCAGTTTCTTCGGTTTCATCGGTCGCGCCGGTTCCCGTGCCGCGGCCTGTCGCCCTGGCCTCGCGGATTTCCCCCGCGCCGCAAGAGCAGAGCCGTGGTTTTGCCTGGCTGCGCGGAAGCCGGGATGAAGCGGGGCCTGCCCCGGCGGCTCCCCAGGTTGCCGCTCCGGCCGTCAGCGCACCGGTCCAGATGGCCCGGGTGTCCTCAACCCCGGCACCGCGGGCAGCGGCCATGTCGACGCCCTATGCTGCGGAAAAGCCGTTCTACAAGCGCATGCTCAACATGGGCTGGCTGACCGGGAAGGACGCGCCGCAGGCTTCCGCGCCGTCCATCACGGGTTCTGTTCCGGCGCCCGCGCCGCGCCCGAAGGGGCAGCACACAGCGGATGCCCGCTACTGAATGCGCCGACGGTAACGAGCGCCAAACAAAAAGCCCGGCATCGCGCCGGGCTTTTTTAATGGGCGGCTGCCTGCCTTGTTCAGCCGAGACGGCCGTGGCAGTGCTTGAATTTCTTCCCCGACCCGCAGGGGCAGAGCGTGTTGCGCGGCACCTTGCCCCAGGTTGAGGGGTTGGCGGGATCCACGCCTTCCGGCAACTGACTGGCGCTGCTTTCATAGGCGGCCAGAGCCAGTTCGTCCTCGCCCGTATCCGGATCGATGTGATGGGCCACCATCGGCGGCAGGTCGGATTCATCAAGCTGTGGAGGGGACTGCACGATCTCGACGCGCATGAGCTGCGCGGTCACCACTTCCTGGAGGCGGGCCAGCATGGCCTGGAACAGCTCGAATGCCTCGGTCTTGTATTCGTTCAGCGGATCGCGCTGCGCATAGCCCCGAAGGCCGACGACCTGGCGCAGATGATCCAGGGTGACCAGATGCTCGCGCCACAGATGGTCGAGCGTCTGCACCAGGACGGCCTTCTCCACATGGCGCATGACGTCCGGGCCGTAGCGCGCCGCGCGCCCGGCGGCGGATTCGTCGGCCGCGTTGAGGATGCGCGTGCGCAGTTCCTCTTCGGCGATGCCTTCCTCCTGCGCCCATTCGACGACCGGCAGATCAAGGTTGAGCTTCTCGCGCACCTCATCCCGCAGACCGACGGTGTCCCATTGTTCGGGATAGGCGTTTTCAGGAATGTGCCGGGCGACGAGATCCTCGATGACCGTGTGGCGCATGTCGTGGACGGTGTCGTCGACCGTCTCCTGCTCGATCAGCTCGCGGCGCTGCTCGAACACGACCTTGCGCTGGTCGTTCATGACGTCGTCGTATTTCAGGATGTTCTTGCGGATGTCGAAGTTGCGCGCCTCGACCTTGCCCTGCGCCTTCTCGACCGCCTTGTTGATCCAGGGATGGACGATCGCCTCGTCCTCCTTGAGGCCGAGCTTCTGCAGC
>JBEBSP010000107.1:0-9333 GCA_040394255.1 Agaricicola taiwanensis
ACTCGAACCCCCAACCAGACCGTTATGAGCGGTCGGCTCTAACCATTGAGCTACAGGCCCCCATCACCATTTTGGCTCGGCGGTGGGCGCAAGATAGTTGGCAGCTGGATGGGAGGCAACCGTTTGCCGCACCACCGTCGTAATTCAATGGTGCTCATATGGTTGGCCACATTATTTTGGAGTTTCCAATGCGCCGCATCGCCGTTTCGCTGCTGATAGCCACGCTCATAACCGTCCCCGCCGCAGCCCAGGAGCTCTCACCGCGCCGTCCCACCATCAGCCTGACAGGCGAAGGAACCATCAGCGTGGCGCCAGATCGCGCCACGATCAATTCAGCAGTTGTTACAGAAGGGAAGACGGCGCGGGAGGCTCTTGATGCGAACACCTCTGCGATGGGGAAGGTGATTAACAGCTACCGGGAGACAGGGCTTGAAGATCGCGATATCGCAACGTCAGGCTTCACCATCCAGCCCCGTTACGTTTATCCCGACCGCAAGAATGGCAGCCAGGAAGCACCACGCATCACGGGCTATGAGGTACGCAACACAGTCAGCGTACGCGTGCGGGATTTGTCCAAACTGGGCGATATTCTCGACAAGGCCGTTACATCCGGTGCCAACCAGTTCAATGGTCTTAGCTTTGAGGTTTCCGATGCGGATCAAAGGCTGGATGAAGCACGCAAGGCTGCTTTTGCGGATGCCAAGCGCAAGGCGCAGATTTACGCTGAATCCGCTGGCGTAAGCCTCGGGCGGATCACTCAGATCGCTGAAAATACGGCCAATCGCCCCATGCCAATGATGATGCGAGCGGACTTCGCCGAGGCGAAGGCTGCAGCACCCGTTCCCATTGCACCAGGCGAAAGAGAGTTGCAGGTCACCGTCAACGTGACGTTCGAGCTTGAGGATTAAGCCGTCACCGGAACAAGTACGGTCAAGGCTCGCGGCTTGACCTCATAACGTACCGGCGCATCCTCGCGCGCCACTTCGCCATCCGTTGCGATCCACATCTTTGAACGATTCCGGCGCGTCGCGATAAGCTGTCGCGCCGGAAAACTTTCGATTCCCGGATTGTCACGCCACACATCCGTGATCAAGTCCGCGCCAGCCTTGAGCTTTTCGGCCAGGGTATTGTCATGACCGATATGGACTTCAAGAAGCCCCTCATCGAGTTGGGGTCGGCTCCACCCTGGTCCGGCAAACGCGTTGTTGGTCACCAGAAGGGCATATGCATCCACTCGCCTTGGAACGCCGTCGATCTCCAGATGGAGGTGCATCGGCCGGACACGCTTCAAGGCTCGGAAGGCGGAAACCCCCACGGCAATGTAGCGCCCGAAGGGCAACTTGAGCCCCCTCACCTCCTCGCGCGCACGGGCGACCTCGCTGAAGAAGCCGAGTCCGGAGAGCGTGTGGAACGGCCGGTCGTTGACCATGCCCAGGTCGATCCTGCGTGGCTCAGATCGCGCCAGAGCTTTGACCGCCGCCTCGAATTCCAAGGGAATTCCAATGTCCTTCGCAAGCAGATTGAGCGTTCCGAAGGGCAGTATCCCAAGCGCCGTACCACTTCCGGCAAGGCGCCCCACCGCCATGGCGACGGTCCCGTCCCCGCCTCCCACGATCACGGCTTCGGCATCATTTTCCCTAGCCTTGTCAAGGCATTGAGCGATACCGTCGGGATCACACATCGTAACATCGACCGGCAGTCCCGCGGCTTCGAAGAGGCGAGCCACGAGACCGGCGGGATCATCCCCGCCCTTGTCCAGCAACGTTCCGGCGCGGGCGTTGAGAATGACCTGTGTTTTCATGGAAACCGTAACATTCCAGAAGGTTATCAGGTTCCCTTCGGTCGGTTGTTTTCGTCGACGAGAACCACTTTCGGCGTGAAATTCACGGCTTCCTCGGGCGACATCTGGGCATAGGCCGCGATGATGACCTCATCGCCTTTCTGGACCAGGCGAGCCGCGGCGCCGTTGAGGCAGATTTCCCCGCAACGGGCCGCACCATCAGCCGCACGGACCGCATCTTGGTCCCGGGCCGCGCCTTCGATCACATAGGTGGAAAACCGCGCACCGGTCGTCACGTTGTAGATGTCGACCCGTTCGTGGATGAAAAAGCCCGCGGCCTCGATCAGCGCCGGATCGATGCTGATCGACCCCTCGTAATCGAGATCCGCCCCGGTCACCCGGGCACGATGGATCTTGCCCTTCATAAGCGTCACAAGCATGTCGGTTCTTTCCGTCGGTCAATTCCGCTTCGAAATCGCATTGGCCATACCCCCCGATGCCGGAGAGACCAAGCCCAAAGTGAATTCGGCCGGAAACGGTTGGCAACCGCGCCCGAAAAGCCCACAAACCAGTTGAATCACAATCTCAACAATCGGATTCAGCCCCTCAGCCGCATCCGCCAAACGATTCCGATACAACGACAAAACCCATGCCCGCATTCACTCCACACCAGGACAAGGCCCTCACCGCCGTGGCGGACTGGCTGAAGGGCAAGCCCGGCGCCGATGGCGCGCAACAGGTCTTCAAGCTGTTCGGCTATGCCGGCACCGGCAAGACCACCCTCGCCCGGCATCTGGCGGAAGGCGTCGACGGCAAGGTCCAGTTCGCGGCCTTCACGGGCAAGGCGGCGCTGGTGATGCGCGAGAAGGGCTGCGACAACGCCTCCACCATCCACAGCCTGATCTACCGCACGCGCGAGCGCGCCGAGGAAGCCCCCAACTTCGAGCTTTGGGACGACGCCCCGGCCTCGCGCGCCAAGCTGATCGTCATCGACGAATGCTCCATGGTCGACGCCGACCTCGGGCGCGATCTCCTGTCCTTCGGCGTTCCTCTGCTGGTGCTGGGCGATCCGGCCCAGTTGCCCCCGATCCAGGGCGGCGGCTTCTTCACCAACGGCGAACCGGACGCCATGCTGACGGAGGTCCACCGCCAGGCCGAGGACGACCCCATCGTGCGCCTCTCCATGGAGGTGCGCGCGGGAAACCGGCTCACTCCGCAGGATTTCGGGCTGACACAGGTGGTCCGCAAGGCGGACTTCGACCCGGCCCGCGCGCTGGAGGCCGATCAGTTGCTGGTCGGCCGCAACGCCACCCGGAAGGCCTACAACGCCCGTATGCGGCTGCGGAAAGGCTTCGATGATCCGCTGCCCACCGCCGGCGACCGGCTGGTCTGCCTCAGGAACAACAAGCGCAAGGCGCTGTTCAACGGCGGCCTTTGGACCGTGACCGAACGCAAGCTGTCCAAGTCGCACATCGTGACCATGCATCTGGCTTCCGACGACGGCATGGGTGCCCACGCCAAGGTCTCCGTGCGCCCGGAATGCTTCGTGGGCGACATCGAGAGCTTCGACTGGCTGGAGCGCAAGGTCTATGACGAGTTCGACTACGGCTACGCCCTGACGGTCCACAAGGCGCAGGGCTCGCAGTGGGACGACGTGGTGCTGTTCGACGAGAGCTTCGCCTTCCAGGACGCGCGCGAGCGCTGGCTCTACACCGGCATCACGCGGGCGGCGAAGCGGTTGACGGTGGTGGTGTAAGCCAGCGTCGGCCGCGACGCCGGGCTGTTCATTTCACCAGGCGCACCATCCGTTTGGCTGAACTCTGCTCCGGACATTCGAACACGATCCGGATGTCGTTGAAATCCGCATCGCCGAATTCCTCCGGAGTGTCCTCCCAACCGTAATACATGAACTTGCCCGGCTCACAGGGGCGCGTTTCGATATTGGGCAGCCGGTCCGGTCCTTCGGGAACGGTCCCGCCCATGCTTACCGGCCTGCACTCTTCATAGGTATCGCAGAGGAAAGTCTCCAGGACATTGGACTGATTGGCATTCTGCCACGGCGGCACACCGGAGTCGGTCTTATAGTACCGTTGAAGAGAGGGATCCGTGATGTTTGCCTCATCGTACCAGACATTATGAAGCGCCAGTTCGAAAGTCTCGCCATGGCCGCATTGAGGTATCGGATCAGAATATGGGTGCCCCCGATTATCGGCGATTATAATAATATCCGATCTCGTGTTCGTTGATGAATTATAACAATAAACCCCCATTCTATTGTAATCCATGGCATCGCCATCGAGAAACATATAGGCTGGACTTTTATAAACCAGCTCCGGCAATGCGTGATAGGCTATTGCAGTGACCGTGACGTCCACACTGTCCACCCCCAGTATTGGCATCAGCGTGGTTTCAAGTCTGCTTTCCTTGACCACTCGATAACGGGTATCGTCAAGCCACTCGCCATTGTATGCGCCGAGTGCCTCGGCATCCGCCTGGGCCTGAAGCGCGGTACGCATATCCGCCAGGCGGGTGTAATCCAACGCCACCCCCATGGCGCCGACGGCCGGCACGGAACACAGCGCGAAGGTAATGACAACATTACCCGCAGCATTCCGCACGAAACAGGCTGTCAGACCAGGCCACATCATGCCCTATCATGCATACCGGTCTCTGAATTTAGAGTTTCATTGCGCAACTAATCTTGCGGATAATAGCATGCTAAGCATATCGTGGAACGCCCTTGTTCCGCTGAAATTCATGCGGCTTTCATCTTGCTTACGACGCGCTCCACTTCCTCCGTCACGCGCGACGATCGCGTCTGGAGGGTGGAGGCCAGGGACAGCAGCATTTGAGCGGCACTCCCGGTCTTCGTGGCGGCAAGGCTGACTTCCGTTATGTTGCCTGTCACCTGACCGGTGCCACTGGCGGCATCCGCGGCGCTGGCGGCGATCTCGCCGGTCGCCACTCCCTGCTGCTGCACGGAGGCCGCGATGGATTGCGACACCTCGCGCACGGAATCGACTTCGGATACGATGACATAGATGCCTTCCACCGCCCCCTTGGTCGCATCCTGGATTTCGCGGATACGCGCGCTGATTTCCTCGGTCGCCTGCGAGGTTTGGGAGGCCAGGCCCTTGACCTCCGACGCCACGATGGCGAAGCCGCGCCCGGCCTGCCCCGCACGTGCGGCCTCGATGGTGGCGTTGAGGGCCAGAAGGTTGGTCTGTGCGGCGATGGCCGAGATCAGGCCGATCACTTCCTCGATCTTGCCGGCCTGGTCGGACAGATGCGTCATCGCGGCTTCGGTCTGCTTGGCGCGCTCGGCCGCGCTTGCCGTCAGCTCAGACGAATAGGCCGCCTGCTTGTTGATATCCATCACGGAGGCCGCCAGCGCCTCGGCGGCCGTGGCGATCGACCGGACATTGGACGAGGCCTGTTCGGCGGAATGCGACACCGCCTCGCTCTTCATCGAGGTTCCTTCGGCCGTGTCGTTGAGTTCCTTGGCCGCGGCGGCCACACGATCCGCCAGCTCGACGAATTCACGCGCGAAGGAATCCATCACGCTGCCGAAATCCTCGGCCAGCCGAAGCCGTTCGGCCTTGACCAGTTCGGCGGTCTCTTTCTCGGATGCCGCCTGCTGCTCGCGCATCACTTCCGCTTCCTGGAGATTGTCCTGGAATATCCGCAGCGTGTGGGCCATCTGGGACAACTCATAGGGGTGCTTGACCGTCGGAACCTCGATGCCGAATGACCCGCGCGAAATCATCTTCATGGCCTGGGCCATGCGCAGCAGAGGTCCGGAGATGGACCTGACGATGTAGAAGACGGCGACGATGCCGAACAGCAAAGCCCCGCCAGTGGCGCCCATCACACTCGCCCGTGCGGTGTCATAGTGCTCAGCGGAAGCGACCGTGGCCTCGTTCGTGAGAATTTGCCCCTGGTCCGCGATGGTCGACAGGGCCGCAGCGCCCTCGGCGTAAATGGCCCCGAGTTCCGTCACATACATCGTGGTCGCCAGATCGTAGTTTCCCGACCCTGTCAGCATCCGCAGGGCCTTGTGCCGCCCGGTATAGCGTTTGAAGATCGCCTCGAAGTCGGCCAATTCCTTCTCTTCCTCGGCGGAACCCAACATTGCCAACGCTTTGAGCTGGGTATCTATGCCCGCCGCGGCGGCATCGATCTGCTGTTCGGCCAGCCGCTTTGTCGAATCATCCAGCGCGACCAGCATCGTTGCCTCGGCAAGCCTGAAGTTGGCGAATTGATCCCGCATCCGCCCCAGTTCATTGGCGCGCGGAAGGCGGACATCACTGAACTCGAGCAAGCCTGCATTCACCTTCTGAAGGGTATAGAGGCTGAACGCGCCTTGGCCGCAAGCAATCAGGATGAGCGTGAAGACCACTCCGAAAAGCATTGTCCTGATCGTCAGACGCATATCGCCCCCCAGCTGGTTGCGTGATCCGCAACGTTGCGAATGTCCGCTATCGCTAACATGCACGGCAGAGCCTGCTCACCACGGCCCTAACCGTCTGAATCGCAACTTTATGAGAATGCCGGTTAAGCAATAAAGAATGGTCAAAGGCAGCATGAGGATGACGACTGCAGACAGATATAAGCAAAACCCACATCTCTGCGGCATAATATTACTTCATGAGGAACCGCATAAATTCACAACAACTCAATAATATATTGTAAAATTCGAAATTCACCGATTCGGTCACAAAATTTAGAAATAAAAACTTCAAGAAATAACGAAACTTTCCATTGAAATAAATCGATCAGCTCCCATATCAATGCTTAGGCAATCAGGAAAGCCGCCAAATATCCGGGCAAAGCATGATGGTTTCTCGTAAAAATCAACGAAATTCCCAAGACTTTCCAGAAATAATTTCAGGTAGGACCAGATCATGACAGTCGGTGCCAAGGCACAGAAGCCAGTTCAGATTGCGCCCTTGTGGCTCACTCTTTCCATGATCGTATCTCTGATGGGCATGCTCATCATCACCGTCCCCGCGCTCAAAGCGCCGCATCCTGACGGAAATATCTCTGACATCATATCGAATTCCGGCCGATGATAACGTTTCGAACGCCGGGAATACTGGACGAAAACCGCACCATTACCGGAGCGAAGCGTCCTGCCACTGCCCCCTTGAAGGAGGAAATCATGAGCAACGAACAGAACAAAGACCAGACCGGCAAGCCTGCCAACGAACAGGACAAGGCCCAGCCTTCCACCAATCCGCAGCGTCAGCAGGATCAGGCCAACCCGGCCGATCAGAAGCCTGGCCAGCCGAACCAGGGTGACGCTGCGAAGAAGCAGCAGAGCTGAGGCTCCTTGAGGCATGATCGTAAGGCCCTACAAACGAGCCGTGCGCGCGTATATGATCCGCGGGCACGGCAAACCTGTGTCAGCATAGGGAACAAGCCATGAAATACATCGGAAGCATCGGCGGCTATGGAACGCTGACATGGAACGGCAGCGGAAGCTGCGCCGTGCATTATGACATTGAAGGCTTCTATCAGGAGCGCGGCGACATGATCAAAGCCAGCGGGCAAGTGCGTGGACTGACCGTGGCCATGGACGATCTCGCCGACCGCGCGGACATGCGCCTCGCCCTCGACGACGGACGCATGCTGGAGATCGTCATGATGCCGCTGGGCAAGGACCCCGAAGAAGGCACGCGCGACATCGAAGTGACGACGCCGCTGCCGGAATTCACCGCGAAGAAGCCCAGCCCGCGACCGGGCAAGGCCCGCGCCTTCAGTCGCTGACCGCGTCCGGGCGCTGGACATCATCGCCGCATTCCTCCAGCCCGTGGCCCACTGCCACACGCTCGTCGAACACGAAGCATGACCCACGCCAGAGGCTCCGCTCGGCCGGCACATCCTCCAGATATTTCAGGATGCCGCCCTTGAGGTGGAACACCTCGTCGAACCCTTGGGCGAGCATCCACGAGGTCGCCTTCTCACAGCGGATGCCGCCGGTGCAGAACATGGCGACCTTGCGGTGTTTCCCGGGATCGAGGGTGCGGCTCACATAAGCGGGAAACTCCCCGAAGGTCGTGGTGCCGGGATCGACCGCTCCCTCGAAAGTACCCATGGCGACCTCGAAGGCATTGCGCGTGTCGATCACCGTCACCTCCGGATCGCTGATGAGCGCGTTCCAGTCCGCGGGCGCGACATAGCGGCCGACATGGGCCGTCGGATCGACGGCCGGTTGGCCCATGGTCACGATCTCCTTCTTGACATGAACCTTCAGCCGCCTGAATGGCATCGCCCGGGCGCGGGACAGTTTGAGCTCCAGATCATCGAGACGCCCGCCGAACAGCGGCCCGTCACGAAGCGCGGCGATGAAGCCGTCGACGGCTTCATCCGTTCCGGCCACCGTGCCGTTGATGCCCTCGGCGGCGAGGATGAGCGTCCCCCTGATCCCGAGCGAGACACACAGCTCGCGCAGTGGCGGGCGAAGCTCCGGCGCGTCCGGCAGGGCGGTGAACTGGTAGAGTGCGGCAACGGCGAACGACATGTCGGCTAACGGTCTTCTTCGATCACATTGCCTCCACAGCGTCAGTGCGGAGGTCGAACCTCGACCGGATACCTCAACCCACACGGGTCTGCCACCCCTCGAACGGACCATCGCGGGTTTGTCATGGTCGAGGCCGCCCGGAATTCTTGGAAAATATACATCAAAGGCCCGCGCCGTTATAGGAAAGCGCAACGGAGCAGGACTCACATATGAACGACACGAACCGCGATGGCCTCTATGGCGCGCCGCCTCACGACCTGACGGACTGGCCGGAGGGCGCGGCCCAATTCTCGCCTCTCATGCCGGGATCGCACGCCCTGGAAGACAGCGCCGGAACGCTGTCGAGCCTGACCATGCTCGCACCGCCCGGCACCATCGAGCGCCGCGCCGCGCTGGCGCTCGGCCTGCGCGCGCTCACGCCCGATGCGGTGATGACCGTGCTGGCGCCCAAGGACAAGGGCGGCTCACGGATCGCCAAGGAGCTGGCGGCTTTCGGTTGCGCGGTTGCCGAAACCTCGCGCAAGCACCACCGCATCTGCACCGTCAAGCGGCCGGACAAGCCGACCGGACTGGATGAAGCCCTGGCCGAAGCCGCGCCGCGCTTTGTCGAGGGTATCGGCCTGTGGTCGCAGCCTGGCGTGTTCAGCTGGAACCGGATCGATCCCGGCAGCGCCCTGCTGGTGGAGCATCTGCCCGAGCTTTCCGGCCATGGCGCCGATCTGGGCTGCGGCATCGGCTATCTGGCCCACGGCGTGCTCGCCTCGCCCAAGGTCAAGAGCCTCGCCCTCGTGGACATCGACCGCCGCGCCATCGAGGCCGCCCGGCGCAACGTCGATGACCCGCGCGTCACCTTCCACTGGGCCGACACCCGCAAGACCAAACTGGAGGACCTCACCTTCGTGGTGATGAACCCGCCGTTCCACGACGGCGGCATCGAGGACAAGGCGCTGGGCAAGAGCTTCATCCAGAAGGCGGCGGAAAGCCTGCGCCGTGGCGGGCTGCTCTGGCTGGTGGCGAACCGGCACCTGCC